>JBKPHP010000239.1:0-7603 GCA_046729895.1 Actinomycetota bacterium | reverse complement strand
CATACGCGATAAGCTTATGCGTCTCGTGGGCTCGGAGATGTGTATAAGAGACAGGCGTCCCGGAGTCCGGTTTCCTCGGCCAGCCGCCGCACGACCGAGCGGATGTTCTCGAGATGAGCGATCGACGCCTCGCCCGCGGGGTGCTCCGGACCCATCTCGAGCAGCACGTTGATGAAGGCGCAGGCCTCGAAGTCCTCGCGCCTGAACCATTCGTCGAAGGCGTCGAAGATCGCCAGCAGCTGCTCTTCCGGGGTCGAGCCGCGGCGTGCGGCCTCTGCCTCCACCCAGCCGAGCGTCCAGCGTTGCTCGCGCCGCTCCAGGAAGGCCAATACGAGGTCGTCCTTGGACGGGAAGTGGCGATAGAGGGTCGCCTTGGCGACTCCCGCCCGGGCGATCACCTCATCGATCCCGACGTCTCTGATGCCTCGGCGGGAGAACAGCTCGTAGGCCGTATCGAGGAGCCGCTCGCGCGCTCGCGCCCCTCCCGGCGAGCCCGTTGTCGCCGTGGCCTCACGAGTGCTAGGCGGCATCGGCAAACGCTTCCCCGGCCGCTTGGAGCCGATCCAAGGCACGCCTTAGCAGGCGCGATACGTGCATCTGCGAGACCCCGACCCGTTCGGCTATCTCGGCCTGCGTCAAATCGTCCTCGAAGCGCAGCCGCACGATCGTGCGCTCGCGGTCGGGCATCGCCCTGAAGGTGTCGCCAAGCGCCTCCCCGATCTCGGCCATTTCGTAGCCTCGCTCGTAGCTCGCGACCGACTCACCAAGCGTCCAGCCGTCGTCTCCCCTGTCGCCCCGGGGGGCGTCCAGCGAGGCCGCCTCGTAGGCCGTAGCCGCCTCCATCGCCTCGAGCACCTCCTCAACGGACACGCCGATTACCTCTGCAACGTCTCGCGGCCGCGCTGGACGGCCGAGCTTGGCGGGCAACGCGCCCATCGCCTCTGAGACCTTCAACGCGAGCTCCTGCGTCGCACGGGGGACGCGGACGGACCAGCCCTTGTCGCGAAAGTGCCGCTTCAGCTCGCCCAGCATCGTCGGGACGGCGTAGCCCACGAAGCCGTTCCCCCGGTCCGGGTCGTAGCGGTCCACCGCCTTCAGCAGGCCCACGCACGCCACCTGGACAAGGTCCTCGTAGGGCTCGCCGGCGTGGAGATAGCGGCCCGCCAGTTTGCGCGAGAGCGGTAGGAAGCGCGCGATCAGCTCCTCGCGGGCGCGCAAGTCTCCGTGGCGGGTGTAACGGCGCAGAAGCCGCTCGTCCTCGACTCGCCGGCGAGCCGACGAGCCTTCCTTACCGGTGGGGCGTCCTGGGTCTTCGACTGTGACTGACATAGTGCCTCCTCGCAGGGTCGATCTACCGCGTGGAGGTCCGCTCCGGCCATGGTGAGAACTGGGCACGTCCCTACAGCGCAAGTCCAAGATGCAGGGCCGCCTCATAGACATCCCCAGATCCCGGTAGACAGAGTTGTCTCCCTTTTCGCTCTTTCCGAAACCGCTAATGCCGGCGCGGCCGCCTGCGTGCGCACGTCGAGGTGGCTCGCTGGAACGCAGGACCGGCCCTCGCCACACCGCTACCGAGAGGAGCCGTCGACGTCGAATCAACGCAGCCTTCTCCGCGCGCTGGGCGCAGGGAAGCCACTTCGGGAGCGACCCTAGTCAACGGCCACAGGACTTTGGTCAGTCGGGTCCCACCCTGCAGAGGGGCCGATCAGGTGTGCCCGGCCCGCTCGCTGGAGCGGGAGAGGATCAGAGGTTCCAGCCAATCGGACCGCCGAGATCGTCGCGGACATGGTGGATGCCAAGGATCTCGTGGTACTTACGCCCTTGAACGCACCCCACCCAGCGAGCAGCAGTCCAAGTGTGCTTGCCATGGGGGGCGACCTTGCCCTCTTGCCAGCCCCTCCCGATGAGGATCATCGCCAAAGGGCCTTCCCCACCACTCAGAGGAGGCGGATCAGGAGGTTGATCAGGACGGTCAGGACGGTTGACGCCAGCAGCGACCACACCAGGCAGCCGGGCATGAAGCGGACGCTTGTCCGCCTGCCCGGCCGCCTGGCGAAGACGAACATTCGATTAGCGGTTCGCCGGGTCGCCGTTGCCGTCGTCTGAGTACGGCTCGTGGCTGCCGGACTTGGCGAGGCCACGGCTGATCAGGTAGGCGCCGGTCACGATCGAGACAAACAGCCACGCCTGGCGGGCGACGAACTCGTCGGTCCCGCCCGAATCGCCGCCCTTGATGGCGGCGGCGCTGACGAGGATCGCGACGACGACCGCCACGAACGACCAGAACTCGGTCGTCTTGAACGCCTGCTTGGTCTCGGTCGCGAGGCGTCGGGCCACGCGGCCGATCCCCAGGCCCTGCCGGCCGTCGGCAGTGCCTGTCGTCATTCCATGGGCTTCCATGCGGAACTCCTTTGGGGTTGTTGGGGTACGTCCAATCCCGCGGGTTCCTTCGAGCCCTGGTCGAGAGCTGCAGAGGCACCTTCGGGCAGCTTGGGCCCGGGACGCTGAGCGGCCAGTGCCTCTCGTCCCCGGACCAGCGCCGGGTACCCCGCCCGCGTCATGCTTAACCCGGTTCTGGGTAACGCGCTCGGACCTGGGGGCTGGCGAGGTCGAGGGAGGTCGCTCCCGCGGACGGACGCGCCCTACGGCCTGGCTGCTTGGCTCTTGGGCTTCAGCGAGGAGACGCCGGGACCTCGCAAGGAGCACCCCTAAGACGGCCGGGTGTCGCGTTGGCTCGGATCCAAGATCGGCCGGTCGAGGCAGGCAACTGGGCATGTCGGTCCCCCAAACGAGGGGCCCTGGCTAGCTACGAGTTAGCCGGAGCGTCACTCCGGGCACTCGCGGACGAGCCGCAGTCGTCGCCCATTGACGGGATGCGACTCGGTACACGTAGAGGCGATCGGGACGATCGCGAGCGGCACGTGGCTCGCGGGCGGACCTCCGCCGGATTTCGCCCAAACAAGGAAGAGGTCCCCCATGGAAGGCCACAGCACGGCGCGCGACAGCGCCCAGCAGAAGATCGATGATGCGGCCGGCCAGGCGAAGGACGCGGCCGGGCAGGCGACCGAGCAGGCCAAGCAGACGGCCGGGCAGGCCACGGAGAAGGCCCGGAAGAGCTTGCAGGAGCAAGTCGACCGCCGCTCGACGGAGGCCGGCGAGCAGGTCGGCTCGACGGCGCGGGACATGCGCAGCGTCGCGGAGCAGCTACGCAGCCAGGGCAAGGAGAAGCCGGCCCAGCTCGCGGACCAGGCGGCCGATCAGGTCGAGCGCGTCGGAGGCTACCTCCGCGACTCGGGCGCCGACAAGCTCCTGCGGGACATCGAGAACTTCGGCCGACGCCAGCCGTGGGTTGTGGTCGTGGGCGGCTTGGCGCTCGGGTTCGCGGCCTCGAGGTTCTTGAAGGCCTCGAGCAGCAGGCGCTACGAGCAGTCGACGCGGAGCAGCAGGCCGCGGGTCGGCGACGCGTCCCCGTCGCAGGCCGCGCCGGACAGCGGAACCGCGGTGCCGACCAGCGCAGTCAGCGCTGAGCCGCCGACGACGGTTCCGGTGGTTGGCGGTGGTCCCGATGCCTGATATCGATGCGCGCGACCGCCCGGTCGGCGAGCTCATGAAGGAGTTGTCGATGCAGACGTCGACGCTCGTTCGCAAGGAGCTCGAGCTGGCGCGGGCGGAGTTGACCGAGAAGGGCAAGCAGGCGGGGATGGGCGCCGGCATGTTCGGCGGGGCAGGCGTGTTCGCCGTGCTCACGCTGGGACTGCTGGCAGCAACCCTGATCGTCGCGCTCGACACCGCCGTGCCGCTGTGGCTGGCCGGGCTGATCGTGACGGTCGTCTACGGGGCGGTCGCCGGAGTGCTCGCGCTGGTCGGCAGGAGCAAGACGCAGGAGGCCGCTCCGCCGGTCCCCGAACAAGCAATCGAGTCCACGAAGGAGGACGTCCGATGGGCAAAGAGCGAGAGCAGATCCGCCGCGAGATAGAGGAGACGCGCGAGGAGATGGGCGACACCGTCGCGGCGCTCGGCCACAAGGCAGACGTCAAGGGGCGGGTCAGCGACAACATCGCCGACAAGCGCGATCGGCTCAAGGAGCGGATCTCGGGCGTCGGTGCCAAGGCGAGCGACGCCACACCGGACGCGGGCGAGATGCGCGCGGGCGGGAAGCGCGCCGTCGGCGTGGCCCGGGAAAACCCGATCGGCCTCGCCATCGGCTCGCTTGCAGTGGGCTTCGTCGCCGGGATGCTCGTGCCCTCGACTCGGATCGAGGACGAGCGCATCGGCGAAGCCGCCGACCAGATCAAGGACCAGGCGCGCGAGAAGGGCCAGGAGGCCGTCGAGCGCGGCAAGCAGGTGGTCCAGGCGACCGCCGAGACGGCCAAGGACACCGCCCAGGAAAGCGCCCGCCAGCAGGCGGACCAGCTCTCCCCGAGCCGCGAGGGTGACCCGCCGCCGGGCGAGGGCCGCCAGCAAGGCGGCACGTCGGTCCAGCCGTCGGTCTGACGGTCCAGAACAAACAGCAACCAGACAGCTGAGAGACGAAAGGGTGTGGACATGACCGATTTCGACAGGCAAGAGCCGACAGCCGGCGGCGCCGACAAGGTGACAGGGCCCGGGATGGAGGACGACGACCGTGCCGAAGGGGGCCGGCTGCAGGACGCCCAGCGCGACGCTGATCAGCAGGCGGTGGAGCCCGCCCAGGAGGCGGCGCGGCGCGAGGCCGCGGCCGAACTCGAGCGCGAGCAGGCCGAGACCAAGGTGGAGCTCGAGAAGACGCGAGCCGAGGTCGAGCGCCAGCAGGCGGAGGAGGCCGCGGAGCGCGATCGCCGGGAGGCCGAGCGCGAGGCCGATCTCGAGGCTCGCCGGCAGGCGGAGGAGGCCGCGGCGCACAAGCGCGCCGAGGAGGCGAACGCCGCCCGCTCGGTCGAGCAGGCCGACGAGCAGAAGCGCGACGAGGCACAGCGGGCTGCCCAACTCGACCGGGAAGCCCACCGAGCCAAGGCTCACGCCGAGGCGATCGACCCCGCGGCACGACGGATGACCCTCAGACGAATCCAGAGGACGGCCGTGGGCGCCGGCCTGAGCCTCGTGCGCATCCCCCTCGACACCGCGCTGGGGCTGGGGGGCGAGCGCGCCAGCGGCGTCAAGCTCGCCGTCGACCGTGCCGACGCTACCGCGCGCAGCCTGATCGGACTGGTCCTACGCGACCACGAACTCCGGGACGATGCCGCCCGCCGGCGGGCCGCCGCCGACGAGCGGGAACATGCCAAGCAGCTGCGCCGCGAGGCCGAGGCTCGGACCGAGCGCGCGCAAAAGCGCGTCAAGGGACGCCGCAAGGAGGCGCGGCAGCGTCGAAGCCGAGCCACCAAAACCGCCGAACGCAGCCGCGACCAGGCGAGCCGGCGCCGCAACTCCCGCAAGAGCGACGCCGCCAAGTCGGCCAAGCGCCGCCGGCAGGCGGCACGAGAGAATGCCGCCCGCGCCAAGGAGCGGACCGAGCAAAAGGCCCAGCGCGACCGGCTCGACTATCTCGAGACGAAGTCACAAGCGCTCGAACAGGGCGAGGCCGCACTCACGGCTGCCGAGAAGGGCGAGCACCCAGCGGACGCGGAGAAGGCCCGGGCCGAGCGGAAGAGCGCAGACTAGGTAGCGCACGATTAAGCCGTGCGCTCGCCAGGCGGCGTCCGGCCGTTTCCGGCACCGTGCCTTGGCACCGTCGTATACCGCGCGCTCTTTAGGCGCAAGCCGCTGGCCGGACTCGACGAACCAGTCGTGGTCGGCGTCACGCTAGGCGCCTATAGGCTCTGGCCGACGGTTCGACTCGGGGCCGCGGCTAAGGCCCGCGGGATAGAGCGGAGTGTGACGCTCGCCGGGAGTAAGCGGCGTCAAAGGGCGCGTCGGCTGCTCACGCCCTCCGGGCGACGTCGGCCTCGAGCGGCGAGTGGTCGCGGAGGCCGTCGTCGCGCCAGGAGTGGTGGTAGACGCAGTTCGCCGACTCCAACTCGGCCGAGACGAAGAGGTGGTCGAGGCGCCAGCCGCCGCCATGGCCCGAGATCCGCCGCCAGGTCCAGCTCGGCTCCCGGGATCCGTAGCCGTGAAGCGAGCGATAGGCGTCGCGGTAGCCGAGGTCCCGCAGTCCGGGAACGACTCCGAGCTCGGCCTCGTCCCATTCCGGTCCGCGCTCCGGCCGCAAGCGCCCGCGCGAGTCTCTCGCGAATGAGAGCACCTCGCCGCTCTCCAGCTCGCGTCGGGGTGTATTGAGATCGCCGCATACCACGCGGGCCATGGGCGACGCGGCCTGAAGCCCGGCGCGGATGGCCTGGAGCGTGTTCGCCTTCACCCAGCCATTAGCCGCGTTGGGAACGTGGAGGCAGTGGATTTCGACGGGGCCGATAGCGGTGGCGGCCACCGCGGTCACCGCGGTCTCGGCCCAGGGAACGGGCAGCGTCGCGGACGGGTCCCCGAGCACGGCGCCCGAGCCCAGGAGGACGCCGGTGCGACGCCGCTGCGCCGGTGCGCGGGCGGGGTCGGCGTCGTCCAGCGATGCCCGGACGTGGGGAAGCCCCATACGCTCCAGCACGGTCCGCCAGAGCGGGAGTGTCGTATGGGTGACCTCTTGAAGCGCCACGACGTCGGGCTCACGGTCGGCTAGAGCGGCGGACTGCTCGGCCAGGCGGGACGAGCGCCGAGCCACATTCCACGTGATCACCCTCATCGCGCGATGGTCAGAGGTCCGTCCGCCGAAGTTCCCTCCCTCTAAGCCGCGGAGGCGGGGACTTCGCTGGACCGTGCCGCGCGTTCAGGCTCAGCCCCGGATCTGCTGTGCGGCCCGGCGGCTGGTCTGGATGACGTAATAGAGGGACAGCAGGAAGAATGTGGCTCCCACGGCCGCGCGGACCTGGTCCGGCTCCACAGGCGCCACTCTGGACACGGGATTGGCGACCGCGTCAGCGACTCTGGAGCGCCACCCCGTTGCCGCCGACTTGCCAAGCGCAACCGGATCCACGTCTGCCACGTCTCCTCTCTTGAGAACCGACCGCTTCTGCGGTTACCCGTGGACCGCCGACCTGAACCTGATCGGTCGCACGGGCACAGTGCGACACGGGGACCGCCTTGGCTGACCGGATGCTGAAACCTGCGCCGCGGCTCGTACCGCACGACGACTCGGGCCTTCCGCGGCGACACTCAGGACCTGCGCGACCGCATTTCCCGCGTCTAAGCAGGGATTTCCGATATTTTTAGGCCGGGTAGCCGACGCCAGCGCAGTAGCAATGAAGAAACAGGAGGGCACGATGGCCCAGGGGAAGACACGGTCGTCGAACAGACGCGCGAACTCGGGAAGCTCGGGGACGCGCGAGAAGGGCTCCCGCGCGAAGTCCGACAGCCGGCCGCGTGCCACGAGCAACCGGTCGCGTTCTCGGAGCCAGAGCTCGAGCGGAGGTCAGACGAGGGCCAAGCGCGTGACCAACCAGGGGCGCAGCGCCGGCAAGCCGGCCGGCGGCACCGCGAAGCAGGCCGCGGGCGCGACCGCGGAGAAGGCGGGGAGCGCCGCGAAGAAGGCCAGGGGCCCCGCGCTCGCGGGTGGCGCGGCCGCGGCCGGGCTCGTGGGCGG
>JBKPHP010000238.1:0-11352 GCA_046729895.1 Actinomycetota bacterium | reverse complement strand
GAGGTCGTACTGCTCCGCCTCCGCGAGGTCGTGGAAGACCATGAAGTTCGAGACGAGGATCTCGTCCATCCGCCGCCAGGCCTGGAAGCAGTGCAGATCGTGCTCCGCGGACTCCGACTCGATGTGGTGCGACTCGTTGGCGAGATGGGTGCTCGCCGGATGGATGCGCTCGCCCTCGGCCTCGAGCACCCGGGTCACGGGGTTCTGCGCCAGCCAGTCGATCTCGAGATCCGGCATCAGGCCGCGCAGCTCCCTCGCTATCGCCACATCACGCCGCGCGTGGCCAAGCCCGATCGGCGAGGAGATGTAGAGCGCCCGCTTACGGCGTGATTTCCCGCGCGTCCAGGCATGCGGGCGTGCCACCGCCGGGTCGACGAAATCGCGTAGCAGCAGATTCACCTTCACGGGATCACGAGCCGGCGGGCAGTGGCCAGACCCCTCCAGGCTCACGAAGGCACAGCCGATCATCTCCGCGAGAGCTGCGCCGGAGTCGTGAGGTCGGACGGCGTCGTCCCGCCCGTGGATCACGAGCGTCGGGCAGCTGATGCGATCCGCCAGCTCGCGGACGCTGTCCTCATCCGGGAGCCGGGGCGCAAGCTGGGTCGCCACCAGCGTTTCGGGATCCGTCTCCAACCCCCAGCCGACCGCGTCCTCGCGCTGCTTCGTGGAGTGAGGCTCGGTGAAGATCTGGGCCATGAAGAACTCGACGAAGTCCTCGTAGTGCTCCAGCCAGTAGTGGCTGTTCCATTTCTGCCAGCCGTCGTAGGAGTCGCCGCGTTCCTCGAACATCCGGGCGGCGTCGGCGCGCGGGGCGGCCGGCGGCAGCGGCAGCGCCGGCGCGATGAACACCTGGCCGGCGACCCGCTCGGGGTGGCCCGCGGCAAGCAATAGCGACCGCTCCGCACCCCGGGACAGCGAGACGAGCACCGCCCCGTCGGTGCTGGTCGCGTCCATCACCGCGAGCGCATCGTCGGCGAACTCCTGCTCGACGTAGGCCTCCGGCTCGGCCGGCCGGTCCGACTTGCCGTTGCCGCGACCGTCGAAGGTGAGCACCCGGAAGTGCCGGGAGAGGTAGGGGATCTGGGCCTTCCAGAAGCGCGAGTGGATGATCGACCAGGTGGGGAGCAGGAAGACCGTGCGCTCGCCCTCGCCGTAAACCTCGTAGAAGACCCGCACGCCGTCGCGCTCGATGAAGCCCTCCCGGTCGGGGTAGCGGGCCCGGGTCTGGTCGACGGCTCGGGCGACGGTCGCGGCTGTCGTCAAGGTGTCCACGTGACCTCCCAGCGGAGTTGCTCGAGCGGCGCCTCCCGTTCCAACGCCTCGAACTGGGTTCTGTAGCAGCGCACGGCCTCCAGCTTGCGGGCAAAGGTCTCGTCGTCGAGCTCGTGGACCTCGGCTCGGCGCGAGGCGGGGTCCAGGCCGGCGTCTCTCAGCGACCGGCGCCAGGCGGCATCGACGTCCAACGAGCCCTCCCCCGCCCCGCCCGTGACCCATCGCGGCAGGCCCCAGATCCCGGCGTGCGGCTGGTCGGCGTAGATGCGCGCGTCGGGGCGCAGCTTGAGTGCGGCCGTCCGGACCAGCCGATGGTCCACACCGATGAAGAGGCCCGCGGGGGCATAAACGACCGCGGCGCCGCGCAGGTGTTCGGCAAGCGGCTCCGCCGGCGCCGGCCGCTGACCGTTGCGTCGGTACTGCTGGTCCAGCAGGTCGAGGGTGACCGACCGCACGCCGGCGAGCGCAAGCGCTTCGGCATCTTCGCGGCGCCGCTCCCGCACGCGCTCCGCGGAGCTCGTGGCCGACGTGAGCCCATCCCACCAGCCGGCCACGCCCGGTTCGGGCTCGCCGCCGAAGACGTTCACGACGAGCGCATCGCCACCCTCGAGGACGTGCCACAGAGAAAGCACCGCGTCGTCGAGATGAGGCGATAGGACCACCGCGCGCGAACCCATGCGGCGACCCTAGACCGGCCCCAGCCGCCGTTCCACCTAATTCTGGACTGAAGCCCGTGCCCTCAGAGCGTCGAGGTCCCGGACGGTGATCCGGCGCCTCTCGGTCTCGATCCAGCCGAGCTGTCGCAGCGTCCGGAGCGCGCTTGCCATCCCCGCACGCGAGACCGCCGCCCACCCCGCCAGCTCCTCCTGGCTGATCGGCAAAGAGATGACGATCCCGTGGCCGGCATGCTCGCCGTACCGCTCGGCGAGCTCCACGATCCGGGCCGCGGTCCGGCCCACGGAGTCCGAGGCGCCGAACTCGATCCGCTTGCGATCCGCGTCGCGGAAGCGAGTGCTGAGCATCGCGAGCACCTGAAGCGCGAGGCCCGGCCGCTCCAGCAACGCACGAAAGGCGTTGGCCGGCACGAGCAGAGCGTCGACGGGCTCGATTGCGGTGACTGAGCTGGAACGCGGGGCCTGATCGAGCGCCGCCAGCTCGCCTACGAGCTCACCCGGACCACGGAAGTCGAGGACGGTCTCGCGACCCTCCGGCCCCGCGTGGCTCACCATGACCCGCCCGCTGAGGATCACGGCGACCCTGTCTCCCGGCTCGCCTTCCTGCAGCAGCCGTTCACCGGTCTCGAAAGACGCCGTCCGGCCGTGCTCGCGCAGCGCATCAAGCACGTCGCGACCGTACTCCACCCCGCATACACTCTGCTCGTGGGGGACTCGCGGGTTTGTCACGCCTGCGGACGCTCGAATCCGGACGACGCCCGCTTTTGCTCAGGCTGCGGCTCGATTTTGGCCGCGGAGGCTTCGCAGCGTGAGGCGCGCAAGGTCGTCACCGCTCTCTTCGCCGATGTCGTCGGCTCGACCGCGC
Organism: Actinomycetota bacterium; assembly: GCA_046729895.1. Classification (GTDB taxonomy): domain Bacteria; phylum Actinomycetota; class Thermoleophilia; order Solirubrobacterales; family Thermoleophilaceae; genus DASXBA01. Next base: position 8,541 of record JBKPHP010000238.1, on the reverse strand, counting down.
TCGGCGAGCGCCTCGACCCCGAGGACCTTCAGGCCGTCGTGGGCGAGGGAGTCGCGCGAGCTGTGCGCGCGGCGGAGGCTCTCGGCGGCCACGTCGAGCGGGTGGCGGGTGACGGAGCCCTGGTGCTGTTCGGCGCTCCGGTGGCACACGAGGACGACGCCGAACGCGCCGTGCTCGCCGGGCTCCGCGTGCTGGAGGCAATCGACCTCTACTCACGCGAGCTCACGGGGGAGCGCGGCCTCGAGGGCTTCGCGGTGAGGGTCGGCGTCGAGACCGGACTCGCCGTCTTGGCCCCCATGGGCGGTGCCCGCCCGATCCAGTTCGGTGCGATGGGGGATGCCATCAATACGGCGGCCCGCCTCGAGGCTGCTGCGGGGCCCGGCTCCATGCTGGTCGGACCGCACACATTCGACCTCGTGGAGCCGGCGTTCGAGTGGAGCGACCCGGTGGAGCTGAGCCTCAAGGGGAAGGCCGGGGCCGTCATTGCGCGCAGGCCGCGGGCGCGGCGCGCTGTCGGCGGCCGGGGTGCGGAGCCGGGCGGGACGCGCCTCGTGGGTCGAGAGCGGGAACTGGAAACGGTGCAACGGACGCTCGACGAGCTGATCTCGGGTACGGGCGGGGTCCTGCTTGTGAGCGGCGAGGCGGGGCTCGGAAAGACCCGCCTCCTGGCGGAGCTTCGGCGGCGGCTCGAGCGCATGAGCCGCAGAGGAGGTCATGCTCGCTGGCTCGAGGGGCGATGCGTGTCCTACGGCGAGCGGCTTCCGTACCTGCCCTTCCAGGTGCTGCTGCGCGAGTGGCTTGGGGTGACGCCCGAGCACCCGGAGAACGAGCTTGCGGAGCTGCTCCGCGAGCGGCTGCTCCAGCTCTTCGGCGACCGCGCCCCGGTGCTCCAGCCCTTCCTGGGCTCGGTGCTGGGTCTGCCGCCAGCCGCGCAGGACCGCGCTCTGATGGCGGGCCTGCGGCCCGAGGACCTGCAACTGCGCGTCTTCGATGCCTTCCGCGAGCTGGTGGGGCGGCTGTCCGCCGACGGTGCGCTGTTGCTCGCCGTGGACGACGTCCACTGGGCCGACGCGGCGTCCGTCGCGCTGCTCGCGCACCTCCTGGACCTCACGGACGAGTCGCCGGTGCTGCTCGTGCTCGCCGGCCGCCCGGAGCCGGGGCACCCATCCTGGCAGCTACGCGAGGAGGCCATCCGCGAGCACTCCCACCGCTCACATGTCGTCGAGCTCACCGCGCTCGCAGGCGAAGCCGACCGCGAGTTGCTCAGGGAGCTCGTCGGAGGCGCGGGTCTTCCGGAGGATCTCGAGCGGATCGTCCTGGAGCGCGCGGAGGGGAATCCGTTCTACCTGGAGGAGCTGGTCCGGTCGCTCATCGACGCCGGCGCGCTCGTCCGCAAGGGCCGCCGCTGGTGGTTCCAGCGCCACGCGGCGGTGCAGGTTCCCGAGAGCGTGGAGAAGCTTGTGCTGGCCCGGGTGGACGTCCTCTCGGCGGAGGCCAGGGAGATCCTCTGCGCCGCGTCCGTCCTTGGCCGGCGCTTCACGCGGCCCCTTCTCTCGGAGGTCGCCGACCCGGGCCAGGACCTGGACAAGGGCCTCCGTGAGCTGCGCCGCGCCGACCTGGTGCACGAGGGTCGGCGCTGGCCCGAGGAGGAGTACCGCTTCCGTCATCACCTCATTCAGGAGACGACCTACGGAAGCGTGCTCCGGCGCCGCCGCCGCGAGCTCCACCGGCGAGCGGCGGAGGCCATCGAGCAAGCGTTCGCGGAACGGGTGGAGGAGCGCCTCGGCATCCTCGCCCACCATTGGCGCTGCGCCGGTGATTTGGAGCGCGCCTTCGATTACCACGCGCGCGCGGGCGCTGCCGCTTGGCGGATAGTGGCGCCGAGCGAGGCGCTCGAGCAGTACAACGCGGCTGTCGACGCTGCGGCCGAGCTAGGTATGGAGGACGGGCGGGTGCGCCGGGTCCGCTTCGAACGCGGCCGGGTGCGCTTCTTCAGCGGCGATCAGGAGGGCGGCCAGCGCGATATCGAGCGGCTGCTCGAGGACGCCTGGCGGGCGGGCGACCGCCATCACGAGATCGAGGCGCTGACCTACCTCAGCTTGCTGCGCCACGGCGGATACGGAAACGCGGTCGCGCTCGGAGAACGGGCCGTCGCGATCGCGCGAGACATCGGCGACGGGCGCGCCCAGGTGAACTCGCTGTCGCGGCTCACGATCCTTGACGCCAACCGCCTGCGCCTCGACAGGGCGCTCGAGGAGGGCCGCGAGGCCCTGGAAATCGCGCGCCGGCAGAACGACGAGGAGGTCACCGGCCTGGCGCTCGACGGTCTCAAGCTCGCGGAGCTCAAGCTCGGCGAGCTGTCAGACCTGGAGCGCCATTGCGACGAGCTGGTGGAGATCCATCGCCGCCGTGGCGACGCGTTCTTCCTCTCCTGGGCCCTGCTCGAATCGGCTCAGGCGCCGCTGGCGAGGGGGAACCTCGGTGACGCGCTCGCAAGGGCTGATGAGGCGCTGACGCTCAACCGCAAGCTCGGCGACCGCAGCAACGAGCCGCTGTTCCTCGATACGCACTGCTGGATCCACCGCGCTTGGGGCGACTACAGTCGCGCCCTCGAGCTCGGCCGCCGCGCCCACGCGCTCGCCGCCGAGCTGGGCCGCGGCGAGTGGGAGGGCTGGACCGCCGCGACGCTCGGTTGGGTCCTGCTGGAGCTGCGGAGCGCGTCCGAGGCCATCTCCGTGCTCGAGGCAGGGGCTGCCGCCGCGCACGCCGAGGAGGCCACCGGAGAGGTTCTCCGCTGCACGGCCCATCTGGCGTGGGGGGCGTGGCTCGTCGGGGAGCACGAGCGTGCGCTCACCCTTGCGGACGAGGCCACCGGCATGATCGAGGGCATCACGGTCCCGCCGGGTGGGGCGTGGCTTTTCGGCTCGCACGCGCAGCTCGCCGTGGCGCGGGTGCGGCTGGAGGCGGGCGATCGAAGCGCGGCGGCGGCGATCGCTCGTCCGCTCCTCGAGGCTGCGGGACGCGCCGGCTGGCAAGAGGCGCTCGCCGCGGCCGGCTCCGTGGCCGCGCGCTGCGAGCAGGATCCGGACGCGGCGGAGCGCCTTCTGGGGCGCGCCCTCGAGGCCGCCCAGCGCGCCGGACGTTCCGCGGTCGCATGGGAGGTACGTCTCGAGCTCGCGCGGCTCCCCGGGGGCGAGAGGCATGCCGCGGAGGCGCGGGCCTTGCTGGGAGACGTGATCGCCGGGCTGGGCGACGACCCGGCGGCGGCTGCGTTGGAGGCAGGGGTCCTGCCGGCGGCGACCGCCGGATAGGGTGCGCCGTCCATGTCAGACATCCAGCCGCTGCGCACGCTCCGCTACGACCTGGGAGCCGTCGGGTCGCTCGAGGCGGTGATCGCGCCGCCGTACGACGTCGTCGACGACCGACTCCGCGCGGAGCTCGCGTCGCGCAGCCCATTCAACGTCGTCGAGATCGACCTGCCGCGAGCTCCCGCGGGCGGCGACCCCTATCTGCACGCCGCCGAGACCTTTCAGGCCTGGCGCCAGGAGGGTGTGCTCGTGCAGGAGCGCGAGCCGGCCCTATGGGTGCTGCGCCAGGAGTACGCGGCGCTTGGCGGCGCGAACCGCCGACGCCAGGGTTTCTTCGCGCGCGTGCGAGTAGAGGACTACGGACCCGGAAGGATTCGTCCCCACGAGCGCACCCACGCCGGGCCAAAGGAGGACCGCCTGCGCCTGACCCGGGCCACCCGGGCCAACCTCTCTCCGATCTTCAGCCTCTTTCCGGACCCGGACGGGACGGCCGGGGAAGCGCTCGAGCAGGGTGCTTCGGGGGAGCCGTTCGCCTCTGCCCGCGATCAGGACGGCACACGGAACACGCTCTGGCGGCTGGGCGACCCGGACGCGATCGCCTCACTTCAGGGAGCCCTCGCAGGCGCGGAGCTTCTGATCGCGGACGGCCATCATCGCTACGAGACCGCCCGCATCTACGCCGACGAGGTGGGCGGGGAGGGAGAGCACCGCTACGTGCTCATGTTCCTATGCTCGCTCGCCGACCGGGGCCTGACCGTCTATCCGACCCACCGCCTGCTGACCGGGCTCAAGGACAGCCGGGACAAGCAGCAGGCCATACGGGAGACGCTCACGAGGGACTTCGAGGTGGAGGAGGTGGCTCCGGAGGAGCTGCAGCCAGATGGTCGCGGGATCGCGTTCGGCTACATGGACAGCTTCCACCGCACGCCCTACCGGGTGACCCTCAAGGACCCCTCGATCGCCGATGCGGCGCTGGAGGGCCGGCCGGAGCCCTACCGGCGGCTGGATACGGCCGTGCTGGAGGCGCTCGTGCTGCGCGGTGCGCTTGGCATGTCCGAGGACGACATCCTCCACCTGCGCGGGCTCGACTACTCGGAGGATGTGAGCGAGGCGCGCGCCGCCGTGGAGAGCGGGCGGGCCGACGCCGGCTTCTTCCTTCGGCCAACCCCGGTCGAGCAGGTCCAGGCGGTGGCGGAAGCGGGAGAATCCATGCCCCCCAAGTCCACCTACTTCTTCCCGAAGGTCCCGACCGGACTCGTGTTCAATCTCCTCGAATGAAGATCTACACGCGCAAGGGCGACGACGGCACCACCGGGCTCTGGTACGGCGGACGCGTGCAGAAGTTCGCCGGCAGGCCCGAGGCCTACGGGTCTGTCGACGAGGCTGCTTCGTCACTTGGCCTGTGCCGGGCCGCGTGCGAGGAGGGCTCGGAGCTGTACGCAGACGTGCTGCGGATCCAGCGGGAGCTGTTCGTGGCCGGCGCCGAGCTCGCCACGGCCCCGGAGGCGGCGGGCCGGTTGGAGCCGGGGGTCTCGAAGGTCACAACGGAGATGATCGACCGGCTCGAGTCCGATATCGACCGCTACATGGAGCGCGTGGACCTGCCGCCGAAGTTCGTCATCCCCGGGGGCACCGAGCTGTCCGCCCGGCTCGATGTCGCCCGCGCCGCCATCCGCCGGGCCGAGCGCCGGGTGACCGCGCTGAAAGCGGACGGCGACCTCGCCGACGACACCGTCCTCAGTTACCTCAACCGGGCCTCGGACGCGCTCTTTGCGATGGCGCGCTTTACCGACCAGCCGGAGCCCGAGCTGTTCGAAGGGAGAACATGAGAGCGATTTCCCGTCGCCAGAACGGCCGCCTCGCCAACGACGTGGAGGTACGCGAGCACTCGGTCACGGCCGACGAGCCGGAGGAGCGGGGAGGAAACGACGCGGGCCCCAGCCCACAGGAGCTACTGGCCGCGAGCCTCGCCTCCTGCACGGCCATCACGATCGAGATGTACGCCAACCGGAAGGGCTGGAACGTAGGCGAGGTCACCGTCGACGTGGACTACGAGCCCGCGCAGCGCGGCTCCCCGACCAAGTTCGCGATGAGCGTGCGGCTGCCCAAGGAGCTCCCCGAGGAGCAGCGCGAGCGTCTGATGCAGATCGGCGCCAAGTGCCCGGTACACAGGACGCTGGAGGGCGAGGTCATGTTCGACGAGCGCGTGGAGCTCGTCTGAGCGACCGGATCGGTGGGAGCCCCTACCTCCGGCGGAGCTCCCACATCTGGATGGCGCCGAAGCCCCGGTAGCCCAGGCGCTCGTAGACCGGCCGGCCCAGCTTCGTCGACTGCAGCGTGCTGATGTCGGATCCCCGCGCCTTGCCTTCGGCCAGCGCCCGCCGCATCAGCCCCGCAGCGAGCCCGCGCCCGCGCGCCTGCGGAACGGTGGCCACCCACCAGATGCTGCAGTCGCCATCATGGTCCTGGCTGACCACCGTGGCTGCGGCCTCCCCATCGAGACGGGCGACGTACGTGTGCTCGGGGTCCGCCGGGCCCTGGCCCATCATCCGCTGGAAGGCGTCGGTGGTTCCGTAGGCCAGGTCGTTCACCCGGCCGACATCCGCTAGGGCCGGCTCGGGGTCGACCTGGGGGTCGTCGGGGCTTGGAGGTTCCACGTCGCCCAGCTCGGCGACCATCGCAGTCGGGCTGGCATCCAGCTTGTGCCCGGCTCGCTCCAGCAGGGCGGCCGCCCGCCTGTCCTGTTCCGGAACCCAGACCGTCCAGGCGAGCACGCCCGCCTGCTCGTAGAGCTCCCTGAGCTCGCCGAGCGCGTCCGCCAGCGCTTCCTCGCTCTCGTATAGAACGGAGTTTGGGAGCGAGCGCTCCGGCACGGCGGGCGAGACCATGGCGATGACTCCGTCCAGCTGGACGACGCGCCCGCCCTCCGAGCCCTCTGGGACCGCGCGGAAGAAGGCCCGCATGCTCGCCAGCATGCGCTCCCAGGCCGCGACGTTCAAGCGCGCAAGCCCAGAGGGGCCGACGTAACCTCGCCGCCTGCGGCCCTGACGAGCTCGTTACGCGCGGCGCGACCTTGTCCTCCGTCGGCCACCGGCAGCGCCCCGCCTGGGACGAAATCCTCCTGGACGTCGATGATCGACAGCGGCTTCTTCCCCATACTTCAATGCTATCCGTGGCGGCGACCCCCGATCAGCTCACGAGCCTGCTCCTGACGCCCGAGGAGGCCGCGCGCATCGACGCGCCCGGGTCCACCGACGCCGCCGTGCTCATCCCGCTCTACGTGGAGGGGGGCGACCTTTTTGCCGTCTTAACCGAGCGGCGCGCGGACCTGAAGAAGCACCCGGGGGAGATCTCCTTCCCGGGCGGTCGGCAGGACCATCCGGGCGAGGACCTGCGCGAGACCGCGCTGCGTGAGGCGGAGGAGGAGATCGGCCTCGCACCCGCGGACGTGGAGCTCGTGGGGGCCTTGCCGCCCACCGGCACGTTCGTCACCGGGTACAAGGTTCACCCGTTCGTGGGCCTGATCGAGCCCGGGCACACCTGGTCTCCACAGGAGGCCGAGGTCGCCGAAGTGCTCGAGCTCGCGCTGCCCGCGCTCGCACGGGGCTTCCGATCCAAGCGTCTGCTGAGGAAGGGCCTGCCGATCAAGACTCCCACCTACACCGTCGACGGCCACTTTGTCTGGGGCGCGACGGCCCGGATAGTCGAGTCGCTGCTGGAGCGCCTGAAGCCCCTGCTGTAACGGGTCCCTTAGACGTCCTTCTCAATCGGCACGTCCACCAGGTTGCCCCACTCGGTCCACGAGCCGTCGTAGTTCTTCACGTCGTCGTGGCCGAGCAGCTCGTGGAGCACGAACCAGGTGTGCGCCGAGCGCTCTCCGATACGGCAGTAGGCGATGATCGAGTCGCCGTCCAGCACCTGCTTGCTCGTGTAGAGCTCGCGCAGCTCGTCCGCGGACTTGAAGGTCCCGTCCTCCTGCACGGCCTGCGCCCACGGCACCGAGGCGGCTCCGGGGATGTGGCCGGACCGCTGCGCGCCCTCCTGCTCGTAGCCCGCCATCGCGATCAACTCGCCGGAGTACTCCTGGGGCGAGCGCACGTCGACCAGGTTGGTGGAGGAGTCGAGCGCGGCCAGCACCTCGTCCCGCTTGGCGCGGATGGCGGGATCGCCCTCCTGGGCCGTGAAGCTCTGCGGCTCGTGGTCCGGAACGTCGGTGCTGGTCGGTCGGCCCTCCGAGATCCACTTCTCGCGTGGACCGTTCATCAGCCGCACGTTGTCATGGCCGTAGTACTTGAAGTACCAGTAGGTGTAGGCCGCGAACCAGTTGTTTCGATCCCCGTAGAGCACGACCTGGTGCTGATTGCCGATGCCGCGGCTTCCCATCAGCTCGCCGAACTCCTGCGCAACGAGGAAGTCGCGCTTCACCTGGTCCTGGAGGTCCTTCTTCCAGTCGAAGCCGATGGCCCCGGGGATGTGCGCCTCCGCATACAGCGCGGGGTTTTCGTCCACCTCGACGATGCGGACCGAGTCGTCGCCCAGATGGTCTTCGACCCACTGGGTGTCGACCAACACGTCCTTCGCGTAGTCCGCCATTAGCCCCTCCTTTTTTGGTAAAAGCCCGTCGGGATTCAGACTTTAGCGTCCGGGCCACTTCGGCGAGAACCCAGCCTATCCCGTCGCGGCGCTAGTCTGCGAGGCGATGGAGCACGCGCCGCTGCGACCCGTCCCCGCGCGGCCCCGGGGTCCGGTCGATCCCGAACTCGCGGCCCGTCACGTGGCCTCGTCGCTTCCCGGCCTCGACCCCGCGGCGGCAGCCGCCCTGGGCCTCGTCGCGCTCGCCGGGAGCTCACGGGAGGAGGCTGCGGAGGCGACGGGACTTGGCGAGGAGGCGCTGGCGGAGGCCCTCGCCCGGGCCCGCAAGGCGCTCCGCCGCTCGGCGGTCCCTCTCGCGGGCAGCGGCTGGTGTGAACGTGCGGAGCGACTCGTGTCCGACCGCCTGGACGAGGCCTTGGAGCCGCCCGGTCCGGCCCGCTTGGAGGTTCACCTGCGTAACTGCGCGCGGTGCGTGGAGCACGAACGGCGGCTGGTGCAGGCCACGGACGCAATCGTCGCTTCCCTCGCGCCCGCGCCCCAGCCGGCGCCGGCCCCAACGGCCGCGCCACCGTCGGCGCCCGCGGCTGCGCCGCCGCTGAGCGTCGTAGAGCGCTCGGTCGCCCGCACCCCTGCCGTGTTG
>JBKPHP010000237.1:0-21966 GCA_046729895.1 Actinomycetota bacterium | reverse complement strand
GCCGTCGCGAGCGAAGTAGGGGCTCTTCGCGGAGAGAAAGACCCGCTCGACCCCGTCGACGGGGACCGTCTCCTCGAAGGTACGAGACATGCCGTCCGAGATGACGGAGCGGTCGTGTCGTTCCATGGCCTCGGCGATCTCGGGGCGGAAGAGCTCGCTCGCGGTGCGGCCCACGACCTCGTCGGGGGTCATCCCAACCACCGTCGCGGCCGCGGTGTTGGTCAGCAGATAGCGGCCCTCGATGTCCTTGACGAACACGGGGTCGGCGGACCCCTCCACGACCCCATGGAGCAGGCTGTTGACCTGCCGGAGCAAGTCCTCGCTGTGCGAGCGCGCGATTGCCGCGGCGAGCACGTTGCCGGCGCTGCGCAGAAGGTTGACCTCGTCCTTGCCGAAGCTCCGGCGGCGGCGGCTGTAGGCGCCGAGCACCCCGAACGGCCGCGGTCGACCACGGAGCGGTACGGACACGCCGCTGAGCACGCCATTGCGAAGCAGCGGCTCGTGCGGCGTGAACCGCTGCTCGCTCGTCAGGTCGTCCATGACGACCGGGCCGTTCTCGGCGATGGTGAAGCCGGCCATAGAGGAGCTGCCGCCCGGTACCCGCAGGCCCACGATCTCCTCGTCCCAGCCGAAGCCGGCCCGCACCTCCAGCCGGTCACCGGAGGGCAGAAGCTCGAGGACCGCCGCGAAATCGACGTCCAGCATTCCCACCACGCTCTCGACCGCCGCCCGCATCAGGTCGCCGGGCTCCGCGCCCTCGAGCGCACGGCGGCCAAGGTCCGCCACAGCCGCCTGCGCGTCGGCGAGCTGCCTTAACCGCGCCTCGCCGGTCTCACTCTGCGCGTCGATGCCGATTCCGGTCCCCCAGAAGTCCCCCCACAGGGTATCCCCGGCTCGTTTCGCGGAGCAAGCGGGGGGGAAAGAGCGGCAGGGCGTGGTGCGGATCGGGGACACCCGCCAGGAGTACACCCATCTGTTCGACGTCTACGTGCCGATCGCCATCGCCGTCTTCGTCGTGATCCTGGCGCTGGTGGTCTTCGTGGTGCTCCGCTTCAGGAGCTCCAGCCGCGAGTTTCCGGCGGGCGGGGAGGGAAGCAGGGCGGGCGAGGGGGCCTACGCGCTGGTGGTCGGTTGTGTCGTGGCCGCGCTTCTCTACCTCACTTACGAATCGATGTCCGACATCGAGGCCTCGGAGCGGCAGGCGCGTGGCCCGCGCGTGGACGTGACAGCGGCGAAGTGGAATTGGACGTTCCGCTACCCCGACTCCGGGGTGACCCAGCTGGGGAGCGACCGGCGGCCGACCACGCTCGTCGTCCCGGTCGACACGCCGGTGCGGTTCCGCATGACGTCGATCGACGTGATCCACGCTTTCTGGGTCCCCGCCCAGCGCTTCAAACGGGACGCCTTCCCCGCGCGGACGACGACCTTCGTCCTTCGCTTCGGCCGGGAGGGCTTCATGCAGCGGGCAGGCGAGTGCAACCAGTTCTGCGGCCTACTGCACTCGAGCATGGACTTCAACGTCGACGTCGTCGGGAAGGCCGAGTTCCGCCGCTGGCTGCGCGACAAACGGAAGGCCGCCGGGTGACCACGGCCGTCGCCGTCCCCCACCGTCGCGGAACGGTGCTCGACTACGTCGCCAGCACCGACCACAAGCGACTCGGGCTCGCCACTGTCGGCACGGCGCTGATTTTCTTCTTCCTCGCCGGGGCGCTGGCGTTACTGATGCGAACAGAGCTGGCGCACTCCGGCATGCAGATCGTCTCGAAGGGCGCGTACAACGAGCTCTTCACGGTCCACGGATCGACGATGTTCTTCCTGTTCGCGGCGCCCGCGGCGCTCGGCGTCGGCCTCTACTTCGTGCCGCTGCAGGTCGGCGCGCCCGACCTCGTGTGGTCGCGATTGCCGCTCCTCGGTTACTGGCTCTTCCTCGGGGGCGGAGTGGTGCTCTGGAGCGGCTTTCTCACCGAGCAGGGGGCCGCCGACTTCGGCTGGGTCGCGTTCTACCCGCTCTCCGACTCGGTCAACGCCCCCGGCACCGGCGCCGACTTCTGGGTCCTCGGGGTCGGCCTGTCGCAGCTGGGCGTTCTCCTGATGGGGATCTCCCTCCTGGCCACGATCATCCGGCGCCGCGCGCCCGGTATGACGCTCCTGCGCATGCCCCTGTTCACCTGGAGCGAGGTGGCAACGCTATTCATGGTCGTCACGAGCTTCCCGGTGGTGCTCGCGGCGATGGTCCTCCTCTACGTCGATCGCCAGGGGGTTCACATCTTCAGCGAGCCCGGCGGCGCGATCACCTGGCAGCACCTGTTCTGGTTCTACGCGCACCCGCTGGTCTACGTCGTCTTCTTTCCGCTCGTGGGAGCCGTGGGCGAGGTGATCGCGACCTTCTCCCGGCGCCGCTTCTTCGGCTACTCGGTGACCGTGCTCTCGCTACTCGCCTTCGCCGCGCTGTCGACGAGCGTCTGGGGCCACCACATGTTCACGACCCAGGCAGTGAGCAATCGCTTCTTCTCGCTCACCTCCACGGCGATCGCCGTGCCGGCGGGAATCGAATACTTCGCCTTCATCGCGACGATGTGGGGTGGGCGCATTCGCCTCGGGGTGCCGATGCTCTTCGCGCTCGGCTTCGTCCTGCTGTTCCTGATCGGCGGGCTCTCCGGCATCTTCGTCGCCTCGCCGCCGCTCGACTACCACGTCCACGACAGCTACCTGGTAGTCGCCCACTTCCACTACACCCTGTTCGGGGGCACGGTCTTCGGTCTGTTCACGGCGATCTACTACTGGTTCCCCAAGGTCACCGGTCGGCTGCTGGGCGAGACCCTGGGTCGCTGGCACGCAGGGCTGATGTTCGCGGGCGGGCTGCTCACGTTCATTCCGATGTTCTTCCTGGGCGAGGAGGGGATGCCGCGGCAGGTGGCGGACTACGCCCCGTTCCACCACTGGGACACCCTGAACTTGCTGGCCACGATCGGCGCCTGGACGATCTTCGCGTCGCTTGCCGTGTTCCTCGTGAACCTGTTCCGCTCGCTGCGGGGCGGCGAGCCCGCGGGCCGTGACCCCTGGGAGGGCCAGACCCTCGAGTGGGTCGCCGACTCGCCGCCGGCGCGCCACAACTTCGAGGCCCTGCCGCCAGTGCGCTCTTACGCGCCGCTGCTCGACCTCAGGAAGCGGGAGTGCGCCTGATGTCGGCGCCCTGGGTGATCGCGGGATGGGGCGCGTTCATGGCGATGGTCGGTCTCGTGGGGGTCTTGTTCTTCGATCTCAAGGGTCCCGAGACGCCGGCGTTCTTCGGCGGCGTGGCCGCGATCATGCTCGTGCTCGGGCTGCTGCTCCGGCTACTCAGGCTCGGCGTATCCGCGCCCGACGGCCCTCGCCCCTACCCCGACCTGAGCCCCGCGACGGCATGGCTCGGCGTCTCCCTGGTGCTGCTGGCGACCGGGGCGGAGCTGGGCCTTTGGCTCGTCTACATCGCGGGCGGGATGACCGCCGTCGGGATGGGCGGCCTGATCCGCGAGCTACGAGCGGAGCGCCGCGCGGCCGAGGAGGAGGCCTGACGTGCCCCGGAAGGCGGCCCTTCTCACCGGGCTGGCGGTCCTCGCAGCGGCGCTGTCGCCGCCCATGCACGAGCGCGCCGACGAGCTGCTCTCCGCCCACATGGTCCAGCACCTGCTCCTGACGCTGGTGGCGGCGCCGCTGCTGGTGGCCGGCGTGCCGCTCCCGCTGGCCATCCGGGCCGTGCCGAGAGCGCACCGGCGCACGCTCCTGCGCCTGCTCGCGGCGCTCGCGCGGCCGGCGGTGGGCTGGGCGGTGTTCAGCGCGGTCCTCGTTGGGACGCACGCGCCGCCCCTCTATGACGCCGCCGTGCGGAGCGCGCCGCTGCACGGCCTGGAGCACGGCCTGTACGTGGCGGCGGCGCTCGTGTTCTGGCTGCCGCTCGTGGGTCCCGAGTCCCTGAGGCGCCAGTCGTCGCCCCTTGCCCGGGTCCTGGCGCTGCTGGCGGCGATGCCGCCCATGGCGGCCCTGGGCATCTGGTTGATGGACGCGAACACGGCCGTTTACTCCGTCTACGGCCAGGCGCTTGCCGATCAGCGCCTTGCCGGCGAGGTGATGTGGCTCGGAGGAACGCTCCCGCTGGCCGCGGCGACCCTGGCCGTCGCCTGGAGCTCGCTTCGCCGGGAGGAGGAGCGGCAGCGGGTCAGGGACGCGCATACCGACCGCCGTGTCGCCGCTCCCGAGGGGACCCGGTGAGAGTGCGGGCGGCGCTGGCGGCGCTCTGCGGGATCGGGGCGCTGGCGGGGCTGGGGCTCGGCCCGAGCACGCCGGCGAAGCCCCGGCCCACGGAGAGCGGCAGGCAGCTCTACGTCGAGGGCTGCTCCTCCTGCCACGGCATGGACGCCCGCGGCGTTCCCGGCCGGGGGCCGACCCTGCGCGGCGTGGGAGCGGCTGCCGCGGACTTCTACCTCCGGACGGGCCGCATGCCGCTCGCCGACTCCAAGGACCAGCCGGAGCGAAGCGACTCGCCGTACACGGCGGGCGAGATCCGCGCCCTGGTCGACTACGTGGCGAGCTTCGGTGGACCGCCGATACCGCGCGTCGACCCGCGGCGGGGCACCGTCTCGGAGGGCTACCAGGTCTTTTCAGACCACTGCATGGGCTGCCACCAGGTGGTGGGCCGGGGTGGCATCACGACGCAGGGCGTGGCGCCCGAACTCCGGAAGTCGAAGCCCGTGGACGTCGCCGAGGCCATCACGGTGGGTCCGTACGTGATGCCGCGCTTCACCGACCAGCTTTCGCGGCAGGAGATCGCCTCCGTGGCCCGCTACGTCGACTACACGAAGCATCCCGACGACCGCGGCGGCTGGGGGATCGGCCATATCGGCCCTGTTCCCGAGGGAATGGTCACCTGGCTCCTGGCCCTGTTCGCGCTCGTCCTGACGATCCGCCTGCTCGGCGAGAGGACCTCTTGAGGCGGCTGCTCCGCACACTGCTGACAGTGATCGGCTTCGGCGCCGTTCGCCGCCGCGCGAAGCGCCGGCGGGAGGCGGCACGGGCGCGGCGAGCGCACCGTACGACCGGGCCGGATCGCCGCGCCGAGAACCTGGTGGTCGCAGCGCTGCTCCTCGCCACGGCGGCGGCCGTGACCTTCGTCGTCCTCTACCTCGTCACCCCCAACACCCAGTTGCTGGGGCTGACCTTCGGCGTCGCCCTGGCCCTCCTGGGAGTGGCTGCCGCGGTCGCGGGCAAGCGCGTGGTATCGCAAGAGCAGGCCGCCGAGGGGTACCCGGAGTTCGGCGACGAGCGAGCCCAGGGCGAGGTCCAGGCGATCGTGGAGGAATCCGGCTCCTCGATCAGCCGGCGCCGCCTGCTGGTGGGCGCCGCCGGGCTCGCCGGTGGCGCGCTGGGAGCGGCGGCCCTGCTTCCGGCGGCGTCGCTCGGCCCGAACGTTGACGGCATCATCGCGGCCACGCCCTGGCGACGCGGCCGGCGCGTCGTGAGCCGTGACGACAAGCCGATCCGGGCGGTGGAGGTCACGGAGAGCACCTTCGTCACCGGCTTCCCGGAGGGCGCCACCAAGGAAAGCCTCGGCGCGCCGCTGATCATCGTGCGTGTCCCCGGGGCCGAGCTCCGGCTTCCGCCAGACCGCCTGGCAGGCGCCCCGGACGGGATCATCGCGTTCTCCAAGATCTGCCCGCACGCGGGCTGTGCGGTGTCGATGTACAGGCACCCTCGCTATCGCCCGACGGCCCCCAAGCCGGCGCTGGTCTGCCCCTGCCACTACTCGACCTTCGATCCCACCCGAGGCGGGAAGCTCCTGTTCGGTCCCGCGGGGCGGGACCTGCCGCAGCTGCCGCTCCAGATCACGGCGGCGGGCGAGCTCGAGGCGGGCGGGGACTTCTACGACTCGATAGGACCGTCCTACGGTCGGAGCCGTGAGAAACCCGGGAGCAAGGATTGATCCGAAGGCTCGTGCGCTTCCTGGACGAGCGGCTGGGCGCCGGGGCGGCTCTGCGCAGCGCGCTGCGCTACGTCTTCCCCGACCACTGGTCGTTCATGCTCGGCGAGATCGCGCTCTACGCGTTCGTCGTGCTCGTGGCTACCGGAATCTTCCTGACCTTCTTCTACGTCCCGAGCGACCAGACCACGACGTACGCCGGCTCCTACGCGCCGCTCCAGGGTGTGAGCATGGGCAAGCAGTACGCGTCGACGCTCGGGCTCTCATTCGACGTGCCGGCCGGGCTCTTGATGCGGCAGACGCACCACTGGGCGGCCAACGTCTTCATCGCCGCGATCGTGCTGCACCTCATGCGGATAGCGCTGACGGGCGCCTACCGAAAGCCCCGCGAGCTCAACTACTGGGTCGGGGTGACGATGCTCGGCCTCGCGATCTTCGAGGGCTTCCTCGGCTACTCGCTGATCGACGACCTGCTGTCCGGAATGGGGTTGGTGATCGCCTACTCCGTGGCGCTGTCTATCCCGTTCGTGGGCGACGACTTCGCCTTCCTCGTCTGGGGCGGCGAGTACCCGGGCTCATCGTCGTTCTGGCCCCGACTCGAGATCGTTCACGTGTTGATCGTTCCCGTGATCCTGGCGGCGCTGATCACGGTCCACCTCCTCCAGATAACGCGGCAGCACCACACCCAGTTCGCCGGGCGTGGGCGGACCGAGAGGCGACTGCTGGGGACTCCGATGTGGCCGGGTTACGCGCTTCGGTCGATCGGCCTGCTGCTGTTCGTCGCCGCCGTCCTCTTCCTGCTCGGCGGCCTGGTGCAGATCAACCCGATCTGGCAGTGGGGCCCCTACGAGACCTGGCTCTCCACCAACGGGGCGCAACCCGACTGGTACCTCGGTTGGCTGATCGGCGGCCTGCGGCTGATGCCGCCGCTCGAGGTCCAGGTCTTCGACTACACGCTCATACCGAACCCGTTCTTCGGCGGCTTCCTGTTCCCGAACCTCGTCTTCCTCGTCCTATTCCTGTGGCCCTGGATCGGGCGTCGCTTCTTCGGCGACACGCGCGCCCACAACGTCCTGGATCGGCCCCGCGACAATCCGCGCCGCACCGCCACCTTCTACGCCTTCCTCTCCTGGGTCTTCATCATCTTCGCGGCCGGGTCGATGGATCGCTTCTATCTGCGCAGCGGCATTCCCTACGAGGGGCAGGGGTGGTTCTTCCGCGCGGCCGCCATGGTAGCCCCGTTCATCGTCTACTTCGTGGTCAAGCGCATCTGCGAGGAGCTGCGCGATCGGGGCGACCACCCGCTGCGGGGGTGGACGGGGCGTGTCGTTCGTCGAACTGGTGCTGGGGGCTTCGAGGAGGAACCGCCCATCTAGCTGGCAGCTGGCAGCTGGCAGAGGTGGTCGTTGCCGATCTCTGCCAGCCGGCCGGCGAAGCCGACGCTCTGCCAGCTGCCAGCCCTCTCGGTTGCCGGCGGCGCCGAGCGGGTATCCAAGGCCCATGGCACCCCGCTCGATTTGGAACGGCACCATCACCTTCGGCCTCGTGAACGTGCCGATCAAGCTGTACTCGGCCACGGAGTCGAAGACCGTCCACTTCAACGAGGTGCACGCCAAGGACGGGGCGAGGATCGAGCACCGGCGCATCTGCTCGAAGGAGGGCAAGGAAGTGTTCTACGACCAGGTCGTCAAGGGGTACGAGGTCGAGCCCGACAAGTACGTCGTGCTCGAGAAGGATGAGATCAAGGCGGCCGCTGGCGACCGAGGCAAGGTCGTGCACTTGATCGAGTTCGTCGACGCCGGCGAGATCGACCCGGTGTTCTACGAGAGGACCTACTACGTCGGCTCCGGTGACGACGCCAAGCCGTATCGCCTGCTGCACGAGGCGCTTCGCAGAACGGATCGCGCCGCGATCGGCCGGTTCACCTTCCACGACCGCGAGTACCTGGTCGCGATCCGGGCGCTTGACGACGTGCTCGTCCTGCACACCCTGAGGTTCCACGACGAGGTCGTGTCCGGTGACGACCTGGAGATCGACCTCGGCGGAAAGAAGCCCTCGAAACGGGAGGTCGAGATGGCTAACAGGCTCGTCGAGACCCTGTACGAGCAGTTCGACCCCGATAGCTACGAGGACACCTACCGCGAGGCGGTCCTCGACTTGATCAAGCGCAAGGCCAGGGGCGAGGAGATCGACCTGACCGAGCGGGAGGAGCCCGACCACGGGGACGATCTCGCCGCCGCGCTGGAGGCGAGCCTCTAGCCATGGCGCGCGCTCTCTGGACGGGGTCGCTCAGCTTCGGGCTGGTCAACGTGCCCGTGCAGCTGTTCACCGCGATACGCGATCTCGACTACCACTTCAACGAGCTGCACGAGAAGGACGAGGCCCGCATCGAGCAGCGGCGCTTCTGCTCGGCGGAGGACGTCGAGGTGATGTGGGAAGAGGTGGCGCGCAGCTTCGAGCTGGACGGCAGGCAGGTGATGATCACGGACGACGAGCTCGCCTCCGTGCAGCCGCGCAAGACGCGGACGATCGACATCGAGGCGTTCGTCGACCTCGAGGACGTGGACCCGATCTACTTCGACCACCCCTACTTCCTCGTCCCCGCCGGGGAGAGCGAGGGCACGCAGCGCGCCTATCGCCTACTGGTCGAGACGATGAGCCGGTCGGGGCGGGTGGCCCTCGGGAGATTCGTTATGCGCACCAAGGAGTACCTCGCCGCCATCCGGGTGCGCGACGGGGCTCTCAGCCTGACCACGATGCTCTTCTACGACGAGGTCCGTCCCACCGCTCCGATACCGACCGGCGGCAGGACGCCCGGGAAGGAGGAGGTTGACAGGGCAGTCGCCTTGATCGATGAGCTCTCGACCGAGTGGAAGCCCGAGCGCTACGAGGATTGCTACCGCGAGCGGCTGCGCCGTGTAATCGAGGATAAGCGCCGACGCAGGAAGATCGAGGCGCCCGAGCCCGAGAAGCAGCCGGCCCCCGCTCCGGACCTGATGGCCGCCCTGGAGCGAACCCTCGACAACGCGCGCGCCGGCAGGGACATCAGGTCGGAGGAGGACGGCGGGAACGGCGAGCTCGAGGAGCTCAGCCGGGGGGAGCTGACGGAGCGGGCCAAGAAGGAGGGCATCCGCGGGCGGAGCAAGATGTCCAAGGAGGAGCTGGTCGAAGCGCTCTCCGAGCGCGACTGACCGCGTCTCTCGACAGACGCCGGCTTAGGGGCATTCCGCCCCCGAACGTCAGCGCGAGCGCCCCTTCTGACCAACGGCACGGATCAGCTGGGCCTTGCCCATCTTGGAGCGGCCCTCGACTCCGAGCTTGGCGGCCTCACGCCGGAGCTCGGTCACCGTCATCGCGCCGGCGCCGCTGCCGGTCCCCTTGGAGGCGCCGCGCTTACGCGCCGCGGCCTTGGAGCCCTCCCGGCCCAGCGCGCTGCGGGTCCTGCTCGACAGCTTGGTGATCGTCTTCTTCTGCCGGGCGGCCGACTGTGCCTTCTTCACGTTCTTTCGCGCCGCCTGTCGCTGTTTCTGTGTCGCCATGTGGATTTTGTACCCAGGCGCTCGGGGAGCAGACACCGTTTCTCCATTCGGGCGCCGGGAACGAGACCGCCATGCGAGTCGCGGTCATAGGTGCCAGCGGCAACATCGGGACGAGCGTTCTCCACGCATTGCGCCGCGACCCGGAGGTGTCGTCGGTCCTGGCGATCGCGCGCCGGCCCGCCGCGGCGGCCGACAGGATCGAGTGGCGGGGGCGCGACGTAACCAGCGATGACCTTCGTCCCGACGTTGAGCGGGCCGACGCGGTGGTCTGCCTGTCGTGGCTGATCCAGCCCTCGCGCGATCCGGACAAGCTGCGGAGGGCGAACGTCGACGGCAGCCGCCGCGTGTTCGAGGCCGCGGCCGAGGTGGGCGTTCCCGCCCTCCTCTACGCGTCGTCCGTCGGCGCCTACTCCCCCGGCCCCAAGGACCGCGCGGTCGACGAGAGCTGGCCGACCGGCGGCATAGAGAGCTCCTTCTACGCGAGCCACAAGGCTCAGGTGGAGCGAGCGCTTGACGAGATCGAGGCGCGCCATCGAGACATGCGGGTCGTCCGCATGCGGCCCGCCCTCGTCTTCAAGCGCGAGGCCGCCTCCGAGATCCGCCGGCTCTTCGCAGGCCCACTGGTCCCGAGCTTTCTGGTGCGGCCCGCACTGATCCCGATCGTGCCGAAGGCCCCTCGCCTGCGCTTCCAGGCGGTTCACTCGCTGGAGGTGGGCGAGGCCTTCCGGCTGGCGCTGCACACCGACGTGCGCGGTGCGTTCAACCTCGCGGCGGATCCCGTGCTCGACGGCGACGAGCTCCGCCGGCTGCTCCGCGCCCGACCGGTGCGCGTGCACACGGGCCTGCTCCGCGCCGCCGCCGACCTGACCTGGCGGCTGCGGCTGCAGCCGACCCCGCCGGGGTGGGTGGACCTCGCCCTCAGCGTGCCGGTCATAGATTCGTCGCGAGCTCGGAAGGAGCTCGGCTGGACGCCCAGCCGCTCCGCGGGGGACGCGCTGCTCGAGCTGCTGACAGGAATGCGCGAGCGAGTCGGCGCGGAGACCCCGCCCCTCGATCCCTCCGCGGGCGGGCCGTTGCGGGCGCGCGAGGTCGCAAGCGGCGTCGGCGGCAGGGGCACCGCCTAGCCGACGACGGCGATCGGCGTCGCGACATGGGCCTCGATCAGCCGCCGGGACTAGCGACCGGCGAGCCGCTGTCCCACGGCTTGGCCGGTTTTGAGCTCGGGAGCACGGGTAGGCCGAGAGGATGGATCAGGAGAAGCGCGACGCCGGGGATCGGTCCCGCGATCCGGAACCGCACCACGCACTCAACAACCCGGTCGGGGAGCCCGACCCGACCGAGTACCCCGACCCGTATGAGGAGCGGGAGGACCCCCGCGACGAGCCGAGCCCGCAGACGGGTAGCCGGAGCACCAGCGAGCCGCACCCGGCCGAGGACCCGAGCGCCGAGCCCCACGAGGCGCCCGAGCGGGACAAGCTGGACGAGTAGCCCAGGCGGCGTCAGGTTTTGTTAACACGAAGGACGGGAAACCAGTCCATTTGAGGGGACGGCCCCGGCCCCGAAACCGGGCCGGGCGGCGGAAATTCGTCCATGAGCGTCACGACGGAGGTTCAAGGAATGAGTACCGCCGTTTTGGCCGCGCGCCAGGGGGCGGAGCAGGAGCTCCTTAGCCGTTATCACGAGTCTGGGGACCTGGCCGCACGCCGCGAGCTGGTGCAGCGCTTTCTGCCGTTCGCGCGCGACCTCGCCCTCCGCTACGCCTACACGGACGAGCCGCTCGACGATCTTGTTCAGGTCGCTTGTCTGGGGCTCCTGAAGGCCATCGACCGCTACGAGCCCGAGCGCGGCACCCGCTTCACGAGCTACGCGGCTCCCACGATCCTCGGTGAGCTCAAGCGCCACTTCCGCGACAAGGGCTGGGCCCTGCACGTCCCGCGTGACCTCCAGGAGCGCGCGCTCAAGGCGGTCCGCGAGAGCGAGGCGCTGGCCAAGCGGCTGGGCCGGTCACCGAGCATTCGCGAGGTGGCGGCGCGGGTCGGCTGTGGCTCCGAGGAGCTGCTCGAGGCATACGAGGCCGCCAGCAGCTACGAGACCGCATCGCTGGACGCGCCGGCCACGCGCGACAACACGGACGGTGCCACCCTCGTCGAGCTCGTGGGTGGGACCGACGATGGCTACGAGGCGGTGGCCGACGGCGAGGCGCTCGCCGCCGCCTGGCGGGACCTGCCGCCGCAAGAGCGACGTGTCCTCGAGCTCCGCTTCGTGCGCGACATGACCCAACGCGAGATCGGCGAGGTCATCGGCTTCTCCCAGATGCACGTGTCCCGGCTGCTTTGCCGGGCGCTGGCGCATCTCGAGAGAGCGACCGCTTGAGCGAGCGGGCGTTCTCGACCGCAAACCCCTCCCAGTCGTTGTTGAAGTAGACGTACACCTCGGCGCGTGATCGCCAGGCGGCGATGCGGCGGGTCCAGGTCTCCAGCTCACGGGGCGAATAGTTGCCGCGCCGACCGCGGCGCCCGTGATGCAGCCGTACCAGGGTCCAATCGGTGGTCAGCTCGCGGGCCTGGAACGGCCAGCGGGGATGATCGCCGATGACGAGCGCGACCCCGTGGCTGCCCAGCAGCCCGTACACCTCCTGCGTGAACCAGGTCTCGTGTCGGAACTCGAAGCAGTGCCGGCCCGAGGGCAGCTCAGCGAGCGCCCGCGCCAGGAGCTCGTCGTCGCGCCGGAAGTTCGGGGGGAGCTGCCACACGACCGGCCCCAGCTTGCCGGAGTGGACCAGCGGCTCGATGCGCTCGTAGTAGCGGCTTACTCCTTGCCCGATGTCCCGCAGGCGCCTCACGTGCGTGAGGTAGCGGCTGGCCTTGACCGCGAACGCGAAGTCCTCCGGGGTCCCCTCCACCCAGCGCGCGACGGCGTCGCGGGAGGCGAGCCGGTAGAAGGTCGAGTTGACCTCGACGGTCTCGAACTCCTCCGCGTAGCGGGCGAGCCAGCGCTGTCTGCCGAGGCCCTCGGGGTAGAGCCGTCCGCGCCAGTCGTCGTAGTTCCAACCCGAGCAGCCGACCCTTACCGGGCGCACGAAGGGAGGCTACTCGGAGACCAGCGTCTCCTTGTCGCGGGGCGTGAACTCGACGCTCTCGGCCTTGGCCTTCTCGCGGAAGTCGTGCATCTGCTGCGCCTGCCTGCGCCTGCGACTCATGTCGAAGGCGCCGAAGGCCACGACCCCGACGATCACGATCGGCACGGCGAACACGGGCGCGCCGATGGCGAAGGAGAACGCGATCAGGCCGAGCACGAAGGCAGCGACGATAAGCGTGATTCCCCACATCGGTCGAGAGTTACCCGCGATGGTGGCGCTGGAAACGGCCAGTGGCGGGGCGGCGGCCTCCTACGCCGTGGCGCGCTCCGCGCTCCGCAGGCTGCGCAGCGCCCAGACCACGAAGAGGGCGCCGATCGCGGCGAGTAGCGCGAAGGCGAGCCCGGCCTTGACAGGATCGCCGGCGATGAACCCGCGCTCCGCGTCCAGCACGACCGTGATCGGGTTCACCGTCGCGGCCGCGTGCACCCAGCCGGCGAGCAGCCCCAGCGGCACGTACACGGGGGCCAGGAAGAGCGTCAGGAAGACCGGGACCTGCATCGCCGGCGCGGCCTGGAAGGTACGCAGGCGCATCGCCACGCCGCTCCCGAACAGCACCGCCGAGAAGTTGACGAGCAGGGCGAGCGTGTACAGGCCGACGAGCTCGATGCCGTCGCCGTGCAGCTTCATGCCGGCCAGGAAGGCCACCGCCGTCACGACACTGATCGTGAACAGCGCCCGAACCAGACCCGAGGCCGCGTAGCCGGCGATCAGCGCACGGCGGCGCGGCGCCGCCATCAGCATCCTTCGGGCGAAGCCGCTCTCGAAGTCGCGCGCCACCGCGAACCCCGTGAAGACCCCGCCGAAGGCCGACGCCTGGAGGAGGACGAAGGCGTACTCGAAGGCCGTGTAGCCGGGCGGGAAGTGGAAGCCCGGCACCGACTCGATCCGCGACAGGCCGCCTGCAAACGCGGTGAAGAAGAACAGCGGGAAGATCATGGCCGGCAAGAAGAGCGCCGGATTCGTGAAGAACGTGTGCAGGTTCCGCCAGGCGACGCCGAGGGCGACGGACCTGAAGCCGCGCGCGCTCATTGCCGCACCATCCTCGTCCTGAGTGCCGACGAGGCGGCCGCGAGCGCGACCACCGCCAGCCCGCCGCTGGTCAGGAACCCCAGCGCGAGGGCCTCCCCGTTCCAGCCGTCGATCAACACGCTGCGGATACCTTCGAGCATGTAGGAGACCGGGTTCCAAGTAGCCACCGTGCGGAACCAGTCGATCTCGATCAGGTTCCGCGGCAGAGCCATCGAGGACAGGAACAAGGCCGCGAACATGAGCGGGAAGAGGCCTTGCACCGTTTCGCCCGAGCCGGTCCGCAGCGCTACCAGCGCCCCCAGGGAGCCGAAACCCAGCGTGCCGAGTAGCGAGATCGCCACGATCACGGGGATCCCGAGGGGACCTGCCTCGAGACCGGCGCCGGCTGTGAGCCCGACGACCAAGAAGGTCGTCGCCTGTATCAGGGCGAGCACGATTACCCCGGAGAGCTGGCCTACGAGCAGAGCCACCCTGCGCAGCGGCGTCAGCGAGAGCCGGTTGAAGAAGCCGGTCTCGATGTCGGTGGCCACGTTCGTGCCGGCGCTCATGGCCGCGAACATCGTGCCCTGCAGGAAGGTCAGGGCAAGAGCGAAGGTGAGGTAGGAATCGGTCGGAAAGCCGCGCAAATTGGTGGCCGAGTCGAGACCACCGGCGTTGATCGCCAATAGCAGCATCGGGAACAGCAGCGCAGGGACCACCATCGCCGGCTGGCGAAGCGTGCGCAGGACCGAGCGCTGCGCCACCGTCCCGACCTGCAGAGCGAGCGTGGAGCTCACGCAGCCGCCGCCTGCTGGGATTCCTCGTGGGCGTGCTCGTCCGGCCGCGCCCCCTCTAGCGAGCGTCCCGTTTGGGCCAGGAAGACGTCGTTGAGCGTCGGCTGGTGAAGCTGGAGGTGCTCCACCTGGAGCTCCTCGGCGTCGAGGGCGCGGACGACGTCGGCGAGCGACGCGTCGTCGCCGGACAGGCGGACGGTTGTCCCGCGGGGAGTGCCCGGCACCGGCTGGCCGAAGCGCTCCAGCACGGCGGTGAGGCGCCCTAGGTCATCGGGCTCGGCCGGTATGGCCTCGACGCTGGGCCGCCCGATCTGGGCCTTGAGCGCGTTGGGCGTGCCTTCCGCGACGATGCGGCCGTGGTCGATGATGCCGATCCGACGCGCCAGGACGTCTGCCTCCTCGAGGTACTGCGTCGTGAGGAAGACGGTCACTCCGCGGTCGGCCACGAGCCGCTGCACCTCCTCCCAGAGGGCCGTGCGGCTCTGCGGGTCCAGGCCCGTCGTGGGCTCGTCGAGAAACAAGATCCTCGGCTGGTGCACGAGAGCCAGCGCCAGGTCAAGCCGGCGCTTCATCCCGCCCGAGTACCCGCCCACCTTGCGGTCGGCCGCATCGGTCAGGCCCAGACGCTCGAGCAGATCGTCCCCGCGCTGCCGTCGTAGCTGTCGCGGCAGTCCGTGGAGGGCCGCCTGGAAGCGCATGTGCTCGCGCCCGGTGAGGAACGGATCGAGGGCGGCCTCCTGGAGAGCGGCACCGATTGCTGTGCGCACCTCTGCGCCGTCGCTGAGGATGTCGAAGCCCGCCACCCTGGCTGTTCCGTCGGTGGGCGGAAGGAGCGTGGTGAGCATGTGGACGGTGGTGGACTTGCCGGCCCCGTTGGGCCCGAGAAAGCCGTAGACCTCGCCGGGCGCGACCTGCAGGTCGATGCCGTCGACCGCGCGGGGCCCCTTCTTGAAGACCCTCACGAGGCCTTCGGCCTCGATCGCGGCTGCGGTTCGATCGTTCATCCGAAGCACTCTACGGACCGGGTACTGGAAGCGCCGCACGCGGTTGCCGCCGGGCGAGTCTGAAGATGGCGAAGAGCGACGGGTGACCATCTGGCGCGCCTATGGCGACGCTGACTGGTCACTCGTCCAGATTTCGGCCCGGCTAGCGCTTCATTTAGCCCCGGGCCTCCGTTGACTGCGTCGTGGGCCCAGCCCTAGTCGCCGACGGCGGTCTCCTGCTTGGAGGGCGCCGGCGTGCCCGGCGTGTGAAGAAGGTTCTCCACTCCTCGGACGCCGTCGACCTTGGCGGCCTCCTCCCCCAGGCGCCTGATCGTGTCGGCATCGGCTACCTCGCCGCGGAGGCAGACCACGCCGTCCTCGACGTTCACCGAGACGTCGCCCTTGGGCACGTCCGCCGCGCGGAAGATCTCAGTCTCGACCTTTCTCGCGAGCGCCGGGTCGTTGAGGCGCTCCTCAGCCGGCGGTCTGTCGCCGATCGGAGTCGCCTCGTGGGCCACGCCCTTCGCCTGGCCGGCGGCGTAGCGCGTCCTGCGTTGCGCCTCCGCGCCGCCTTTGCGCGCGTACTTCAGCGCTTGGTCGCGCACCATGTTGCGCCGACGCGCGCCGTCGTTCGGGTCGAGGAACCAGGCAGCGGCAGCGCCGACCGCTGCCCCGAGCACGAGCGATCCCGATTTCATCTGTTCCAACTCCTTTCCCGGACTTTTGCCTTCCCCGGTTCCCGGGTCGGGCGGGCTAGAACCTCAGGAGCGCGGCGATCCCGTCCAGTGCCTCGAGCTTGTCGGCGCTATGCCTCACCGGCAGCACCTCGGCGGATTGCTGCACCGCCAGCTCGACGGCGGCCTCGGTCACGTCGTCGAGCGGCTCGAGCTCGCTGCCGTCCACCGGACAGGCGCGCTCCTCGGCTCCCGTCACCCAGCCGCACTGGGCGCAGACGGCGCCCGGCGCCCTGAAGCGCTCGCTGACGAGGAGGGTCTCGACGCGGCGCTCCCCGAGGGCGCGTGCCACCTCGCCGAGGCCGGCCACCGCGCGCGAGCCTGCCTCCAGCCGGGCCAGGGCTTCCGCCTCGCGCCGCTTCTCGACCTCCTCGAAGCACGGACGCGCGGCCTCCAGCACCTCCTCGGGACCGGAGTGCTCGACGTCGACGTCGACGCGGCCGGCTACCCGCTCGGCCAGGTAGTGGTGCAGCTTCGACTCGAAGTCGGCAACCACCTCCGCGGGGCCTCCCAGCAGCAGGTGCTCGAAGGGGCGGCGGCGGAAGTGACGGAAGAGCACGTCGGCCGTGCGACGCAGATGGTCGGCGGCCTCCTTGTCGACGCTTCGCTGGTAGCGAGCCTGCGACCAGCCGCCCTGGTCGTGCTGGCCGTGGACGTCGTCGTGGACCCAGTCGAGCTCGCGGAGGCCGTCCGGCGAGCCACGGAAGATGCGCCCCTCCCGCCGGTTCACGAGCGTGACGCACCACGCCTCACGGCGCTCGAGCGCGGCCAGCGGCCCGACCAGCGGGGAGTGGCCGATGGCCACCCTGTTGCGCACCGGTCGCGGCAGCCTCACGGTCTCGAACAGCCCGGCCGACTCGGCGGCGAAGACTGCGACGGCACGCGCGCCGTCCGCGGCGAGCTCGCGCTCCAGGAAGGCACGTGCCCGCTCCAGGCTCGCGCGCAGGTCGACCTTGTCTCGATGCGAGAGCCCGTCGCGGTCGCGCACTCGCCGATCGGCCTCGTCGAGCAGTGACCTGGCCGCGGTGGCGCGCGCCGGTGGGGTGGCGAACTCCGTGGGATCCAGATCCAGATACAGGCTCAAGATCAGCGGCCGGTCGAGTCTGATCTCGGCCAGCCGGCGCAGTTCGTCTCTCCCGGGAGCGGCCACCCGCACGTCTCGGTCCTACCCGTTCTCCCTGCCGCTAGTCGTGCGCCGGACGCTACAGCGAGGGCCCGTTTCGGGCAAGGGAGGGGCCCTCGGGGACCTCAAGCACCCTGCGCCTGGGCGTCCCCCGCGTGGCGGATCAGCTTTCCGGAGGCAACCGCGCCGAGGCCACCTACAAGCCCCGCGCCGAGGGCGGCCAAGGCCCAGCCCAGCCCGCTCACGTCCAAGCCGAGCGCCGAGTCGAGCGACGCGTCGCCTGCCCCCACGGCCGCGAGCGTGAATGCGACCGCTGCGTAGACGAGCGGGAGCTCAAAGCCGCCACCGCTGTTCCAAATGCCCTTGCCGCGATGGGCGGTCAGGCTCGCCGCGACCATCGTCGCGATCAGAAGCGCTGCGGCCACCGGCACGAGCAGACCCAGCGCGAGCAGCGCACCACCGACGAGCTCGTTGAAGCCCGCCGCGGACGCATGGAAGCGGGCCGGTCGCAGCCCGAGCGAATGCATGACGGCGCTCGTGCCCTCGAGCCCATGACCACCGAACAGCCCGAACAGCTTCTGGGCCCCGTGTCCCACAAACAGGAGTCCTACAAGGATGTGCAGAACAGCCAAACCAGTGTCCATCGCGTTACCTCCCGCGTCTTCCGGTGTTCCTACTTACGGAACGTTAGCAGGGGTAGTTGCGCGTACAACAAGCGCTGCCCACGCTATACTTTCGATAACAATCGAACTGTCGAACCGAATAGAGGCCAATTACGACTACCGACACGCTTACCCGGCTTCCTGACCTGGAGGCCAGGGCGACTGACCGCCGGCTGGAGCCGGAGGTCACGACCGATTCGCTGCAGCTCTTCTTCAACGAGGCGCGTCGCTATCCCCTGCTCACCGCCGAGGAGGAGGTCGAGCTGGCGAAGCGGATCGAGCGAGGTGACCTCGCCGCCAAGGAGCGCATGATCAACTCCAACCTGCGCCTGGTGATCTCCGTCGCGCGGAAGTACCAGGGGCAAGGCCTGCCCCTCGGCGACCTGATCCAGGAGGGCATGCTCGGCCTGATCCGCGCCGTGGAGAAGTTCGACTGGCGCAAGGGCTTCAAGTTCTCGACGTACGGGACGCTCTGGATCCGGCAGGCCATCGGCCGCGGACTCGCCAACTCGAGCCGCACCGTGCGGCTGCCCGTGCACATCACCGCGCGCGCCCGCAAGATCGCGGACGCCACGCGCCGTCTCTCCGCCGAGCTCGGCCGCGAGCCGACCGTCGAGGAGGTCGCCGATGCCGTCGAGCTGCCCGTGGACGAGGTAGAGGACATCCGTAACGCCGACCGTCTGCCGGCCAGCCTCGACCAGGGCGTCGGCGAGGACGGCGATACCGCCCTCGGTGACCTGATTCCGGGAGACGCTCCGTCGGTCGACGAGGAGGTCGCTGAGGAGGAGGCGGACGCGACGCTGCGCGAGGCCGTGGATGCCCTGCCGGAGGCCGAGCGAAACGTCGTTCGGCTCCGCTTTGGCCTGGGCGAGCGCGAGCCCGTGGCCCTGCGCGAGACGGGTCGCCGGCTCGGACTCTCGAGCGAGCGCGTGCGCCAGCTCGAGGATCGCGCCCTCAGGCGCCTGGCCCGCGACGAGGCGCTGGGCGCGCTGCGCGAGGCAGCCTAGCCTCGGGCTGGCCCCTCCGCAACGTCAGGAAAGCGGGGCCCCTGTTTCGCTCACCAGCTCCGCGAGCTGAGCCCGCATGCCGCCCCGCCGCTGCGCGACGCGGCGGCGATTAGCTCCTCCCCCCTCTCGCAGGAGGCGCTCGACCTGGTCGAGCGCCTCCGGCTGGGAGGAGTGCGGCCTCGCCTCAGCCAGGGCCTGGCGAGCGGCTTCGCGGACCGGGATCAGCCTGCCGCCGGCGATCACCTCGGCATCGACGCCGTCGCGAGCCGCGCGGAAGGCGGACCAGGCGATCGCCTCCGTCGGCACCTCGTCACTCGGCGAGTCCGCCTCGAGGCGCGCCAGGGCCTGAACGAGCGCCGCCAGAGCGGTGACGTCCTCGAGCCGGGACTGGGCGTCGAGCTCCCTGACCTCGACGGTCCCGAGCCGCGGATGGAGCCTCACGTCCCACCAGAGGAGGGTGTAGTCGCTCGGGCCGCCCCCCGCGGCGACCGCCGCAAGGACGGCCTCGTAGTCGTCGTAGTCGCGCAGCGCTCGGGGCACGCCTCGGCCGGGGTAGGCCCGCACCACGGCGGCCCTGGCGCTCGCCATCCCGGAGTCGCGCCCGTACCACCACGGTGAGTTGGCGGCGAGCGCCTGGAGCAGCGGAAGCCGCCGCCGTAGGCCGTTGAAGACTCGCACCGCGGTCTCCCTGTCGGGCATCCCAACATGTACGTGGAGCGCGCACTCGGGCGTGCGCCGAATGAGCCCGCGCATGGTCTCCTCGACCCGCGCGTAGCGCTCGGAGCGCACCAGCTGCGCCTCGCCGAACTGCGCCGCCGGGTGGAGGCCCGATCCCAGCATCGTGGCGCTCGCAGCAGCTGCCGCGGACCGAGCGGCGGCGAGCGCCTCCACTGCCTTCCCCGGCGTCGCCTCCGGAAGCGAGCGCAGCTCGATCTCGCAAGCGAAGGCCTCGTGATCGGCCTCCCAAGCGCCCGACCGCTCCATCGCTCCGAGCACCCGGTCGGCGTCGTGCAGGAGCCCGTACGCCGGCGGGCGCACCAGCAGGAGCTCCTCCTCGATCCCGATCGTGAACGGTGTGCCGCGCCCGAACGCGTCGTCCACGTTAGACACCCAGCGCAGACTCGGCGGCCACGCGACCGAGCACGAGGGCCGCACCGAGCCCGCTCGCCCAGCCGCCGGTGGCGATACCGCCCACGTCGCCGCCACAGGCGAACACGCCTGGCGCGGCCTGCGCCCTCTCGTTCACCCGCAGGCCCCCGAGCGTCGCCGTGACCCCCGCGACCGTCTGCACGGCCACCTGGTCCCGCTCCCGTCGCACCGGGGCTCCCGCCGAGGCAGCGGCCTCCACCATCTCCCCCACCGTCCTGCCGCGCACCCGCTCGCCGAGGTCCTCCTTCCGCACGCGGTACCAGGCGCGGGCGCCGGGCTGGCGGGCCGTCCACTGCACCACGTCCACCTCCGACCAGCTTCGGGCCTTGTAGTGCTCGCCCTCCACAGAGGTCACCTCCGCGTGACGGGCGTAAAGCTGCCCCAGGCGGACGAAGTCCTGCGCCCGCACGCGAGCGGGCGGAGCGGGCATGTTCCGCCCGTAGAACTGATCCATCCCATCGCTCAGCCGCGCCCCCGCGGCCAGCCCGACCCGCAGCCCGTCCCCGGTGCTGCCCGGCGCCGCCCGCAGCAGCACTTCCCTCGCCTGGAGGGTCACGTGGCTGCGAAGCAAGCGGCGATTGCCCTGGAAGCCCCCGGTGGCCAGCACCAGCGGCACCCTCTTGCGCGGGACCCCAACTACCGGCTCGCCGAACCGCACCTCTCCGGCCGCCTCGAAGAGCGCGGCGACCAGCCCTCCAGGGGAGAAGCGGACACCCGTCGTGAGCGGGTTGCCGGTCTGGCGCTCGAGCACCGGGGCACCCAGGGACTCGAGCCAGCGGAGGTCGTCGTCGAGCCGCTCGAAGATGAGTCGCTGGAGTCGCTCGTCTCCTCCGGGACACTCCTCGCGGAAGCGATCGAAGTGACGGTGGCGCCAGATCACCCCGCTCGACAGCCGCAGCGAGCCCCCCGCTCGATCGAGCTTCTCCAGCACCAGCGGCTCTGCCCCGAGCTCACAGGCACGGGCGGCCGCAACCAGACCGGCCATGCCGGCGCCAGCCACCACCAGATCGGGCACGGCCGGTCAGGTTAGGGAGAAGCCCGGATCGTGGTTGCGGGATTCATGCCGCTCCTTCCAGGCTCGCCATCTCCTCCTCGCTCAACCTGAGCTCGGCGGCCGCGAAGTTCTCCTCGAAGTGCTCGATCGAGGAGGTGCCGGGGATCGGCAGCATCACCGGCGAGCGCTGCAGCAGCCACGCCAACGCCACCTGACCCGGCGTGGCGTCATGCCTGCGAGCCGCCTCCTCGAGGGGCCCGCCGGGCCTGGCCAGGTCGCCGGTTGCCAGCGGAAACCAGGGGAGGAAGCCGAGGCCGTCGCGCTCGCAGACCTCCAGCACGTCGTCCGAGTGGCGATCCGCGAGGTTGTAGCGGTTCTGGACTGACGCGACCTCCACCACCGCTCGTGCGCGGTCGAGCTCCTCCACGGACACGTTCGACACGCCGACGTGGCGGATCTTGCCCTCATCCTTCAGCTCGCGCAGGGCCCCCATCGACTCCTCCAGAGGCACCTTCGGATCTGGGGCGTGGAGCTGGTAGAGATCGATGCGATCCAGGCGCAGGCGGCGGAGACTCCCCTCGCACCACTCCTTGAGGCGCTCGGGCCGGGCGTCGCGGGGCCACTCGCCGGGCCCGGTGCGCCGAAGGCCGCCCTTCGTAGCGATCACCAGCCCGTTCGGGTAGGGATGCAGCGCCTCGGCTATCAGCTGCTCCGACACCTCCGGCCCGTACGACTCGGCGGTGTCGAGCAGGTTGACCCCGCGCTCGACCACGCGCCGGAGCAGGCGCTTGGCCTCCTGCGGGTCATCCGGAGGGCCCCAGATGCCGTCGCCGGTTAGCCGCATCGCCCCGAAGCCGAGCCGCCTCACCTCGAGGTCGCCG
>JBKPHP010000236.1:0-5439 GCA_046729895.1 Actinomycetota bacterium | reverse complement strand
TGTCGGTGAACAACTCGACCTCGGGCGCGGAGGCCCACCTCCCGTTCGGCGGGAACCGCAAGTCCGGAAACGGCAGCCGCCTCTCCGGGATCTGGGTGCTGGACCAGTTCACCCGGTGGCAGGCGCTCAACTGGGATTACTACGGCAAGCTGCAGAAGGCCCAGATGGACGTCGCCGAGATCGAGGCCGACCTCGGCTACCGGCTGGACTGGGAGCGTCCGGCAACGGGATCTCCGCAATCGGCGTAGGCCAGCCCGTGGCCGTGGCCAAGCTCGGTGGTTGCCACCAAAAGACCTATCCGGAGGCGCGCCGGTACCAGCGGGGGGACACGTTCGGCGGCGGGCCAAGCGCTGCCTTGGCGACCAGCACGCTCGGCTCGTCGGATGCCACGTGCCGGGCGAGGGCCGCGGCGAAGTTGGCCCCCAGCCCCTCCACCGTGAAGGAACGCACCCCGAAGCTCGTGGCGAGCGCGGCGAAGTCGGGCGTATGCAGGTCCACGCCCTCGCGCTGGAGACCGCGGCGGTCCTGGTCGAAGCGCAGCATGCCGTAGCCGCCGTCGTCCACGATCACCGCGGTGAGCGGGATGGCCTCCTGCGCGGCGGCGGCCAGCTCGCCCACCGCGTACAGGAAGCCGCCGTCGCCCGAGACGCTGACCACCGGTCCGGCATCCGCCAGCGCCGCTCCGAGCGCCTGCGGAAAGGCGCAGCCGAGCGTCCCCCACCCGAGCGGATAGGCGAGCTTGCGGGGAGCCGGGGGGCGGTGGAAGCCTCCGAGCCAGTAGCCGGGGATGCACATGTCGCAGACGACCACCGCGTCGTCGGGCAGCGCGCCGGCGAAGGAGTCGAGGAACTGGGCGGCCTCGGGATCGCTGTTCGCGAGCTCACGCCGAACCTTGGCGTCGAGTTCGCGCAGCCGGCGCGAGAGGGCCTCCAGGCCGCCTCGCGGCTCGATCCTGTGCGCCAGGAGCTCGGTCGCCTCGCGGGCGTCGGCCTCGAGGGTCAGGTCGGGCAGGTAGGCCTTCGCGGCGTCCTCGGCGTCGACGTTCACCGCGATCAGGTGCGGTGGCTGGGGCATGGCCCAGTTCTGGGTCATCGGCCCGTCGAAGTCGGTGCCGATGGCGACCACCAGGTCGGCCTCGTCCCACAGCGCGCCGACGTCCGGGACGTGCGGTGGGGCATTGACCAGGCAGGGGTGGTCGGGGGGGAGGAGCCCGCGCGCCGAGTAGGTCGTGACCACGGGCGCTACCAGCCGCTCGGCCAGCCTGGCCACCGCCTCGCCCGCCCCGGCCTGGAGCGCGCCGCCCCCGGCCCACACGAGCGGGCGGCGCGAGGGCTCGAACCGGTCGGCTGCCCGGACGATGCGGTCGTGGGCAGGAGGTCCCGCCGGGGCCCGGGGCTCCGGCGCCCGAGCGGCCTCGCCGACCTCGGCCGACAGCAGGTCAGTGGGGATCTCCAAGTAGACGGGGCGGCTGGGGGGCGCCAGCGCCAGTCGGGCCGACTCCGTGACGGCGGCGCCCAGCGAGGCCGCACTCCGCACCCGGAGCGCGCCCTTCACCACGGGCCGGAACATCGCCGCCTGGTCGGTCGCCTCGTGGAGCGACCCGCGCCAGACGCCCTGGCGTCGCACGGAGCTGGGTACGTCGGTGGCGATCACCAGCACCGGCTGGCGTGACGCCCACGCCTCGCCCACCGCGGCCAGGGTGTTGGCGGCGCCGGGCCCGGTTGTGGTCAACGCCACGCCCAGCCGGCCGCTGGCGCGCGCATAGCCGTCGGCCGCGTAGGCGGCGGTCTGCTCGTGCCTCACGCCCACCAGCCGGATCCCCGACGCGCCGACCGCCCGCCAGAGGTCGAGGTTGTGCACGCCTGGCAACCCGAAAGCCACCTCTACTCCCTCTTGCTCGAGGGACCGCACGGCGAGCTCGGCCCCTGTCAGCATCCCCGGCGATGCCGGACCAGACGGCACCCCTCGACGGCCTCCGCGTGATCGACCTGTCGCGCGTGCTGGCAGGGCCCTACTGCACGATGGTGCTCGCCGACCTCGGAGCGGACGTGGTCAAGGTCGAGCGCCCGGGGGAGGGGGACGAGACGCGCTCCTGGGGACCGCCCTTCGCGGCGGGAGAGGCGGCCTACTACCTCTCGGTCAACCGCAGCAAGCGGAGCTGTGCGATCGATCTCGGCACCCCCGACGGACGTGCGCTTGCCCGCGAGCTCTGTGCGCTGGCGGACGTGGTGGTCGAGAACTTCAAGGTCGGCGGCGCCGAGCGGCTGAGCGTGGGCTACGAGCAGGTCGCCGAGCGGAACCCCGGCGTGGTGTACTGCTCGATCACAGGCTTCGGCTCCGAGCGGCGGCCGCCGGACCGGCCCGGCTACGACTTCATCGCGCAGGCCGAGACCGGCCTGATGTCGATCACCGGTCCACGAGACGGCCCCCCGCACAAGGTCGGCGTGGCACTCGTGGACGTGCTCGCCGGGCTGCATGCGGCTGTCGCGGTGCTTGCTGCGCTGCGCGGCGAGGGGGGCCGGCGGATAGAGGTCCCCCTGCTCGACGCGGGACTGGCCGGGCTGGTGAACGTCGCGCAGAACGCACTGGTCACCGGGGTGGAGCCTGTGCGGCACGGGAACGCCCACCCCAACATCGTGCCCTACCAGGACTTCGCGACGGCGTCCGGCCGGATCGCGGTCGCGGCCGCCAACGACGGGCTGTTCCGGGCGCTCTGCGCCGCGATCGGGCGGCCCGAGCTCGCCGACGACGACCGCTTTCGCACCAACGCGACGCGCGTAGAGCACCGGGCCGAGCTGATCCCCGAGCTGGAGCGGGCCTTCGCCGGGCGCCGAGCGGAGGACTGGGTCGAGGCCCTGGACGAGGCGGGCGTCCCTGTCGGCAAGGTGCGGACCGTCCCGGAGGCCTTTGCGGCGGCGGCCGAGGCCGGCCGCCCGGCCACCGTCAGCGTGGAGCACCCCACGGTTGGCCACCTCGACCTCGTGGCCTCGCCGATCTGGGCGTCCACCGCGCCGCCCGAGCCCCCGCCCATGCTCGGCCAGCACACCGCCGAGGTGCTCCGCGAGCTGGGTCGCACAGAGGAGCAGATCGCCGACCTGGCGGCCCGCCAAGTCGTTCAGCTCGGCCAGTAACAGGCCTGGTCGACCTCAGGTCGCCGCATCGTGCGGCGGCGGCCAGCAGCGGAGCCCTAGTGCTGCTCGTCCGCGTCCGAGGCGGGCGGCCGGTCCTCTTCCGCGAGGGATGTGATGGTCAGGGTCCCGCGCGACGCGTCCTCGAGCACGTCGGTGGCTTCCTCGGCGCTGCGGGCGTAGAGCTCGACCAGCATGTGGATCACGATCCGGTCGTCCTCGTGCTTATGGAAGCGCACGTGTGTGAAGAACTCTCGGGTCCCGTGGTCGCCGAAGGCGCCGAAGGCGAGCGAATCGGCGGCCTCGGGCCCCGAGCAGCTCTCCACCTGGTCGGCGTCGACCGTGACCATGCAAGAGGCGACGAACGGCGAGCCGGTGACCATCCGCTCCCAGCGATCCTCCACCGCCTCGATCCGGCTCACCCGGCGGCCGTTCTCCTCGTAGAGGGTGAGGCTCAAGTGGGGCTGGTCGTGGAGGCAGTCGAGGCACTGCACCACCGCCTCCTGGACCTCCTCCACGGGGTCCACGGCCTCGCCCGTCGTGGCGTCGACCTTGAGAATCCCCTCGTAATGGAGCTGGACCTCCAGGTTCTGCGACCAGCAGCGGTAGCAGCGAAGCCAGCTCGATTGCGTACCAACGGAATCCGGTGCTGAGCCTTCCATGCCCCAATTATGCTCCGATGGCTGCGGGAGGTCAGGCGAGCGCTCCCGCGAGCGCCTCGAGCGTCGCGTCGAAGTCGGTGCGGGGCACCGCCCCCACGCAGGGCGAGGTCGCGCCCGCCTCCCGATAGCGCCGGACCGACGCGGTCGCCTCCTCGCGGTCCCCGATCGCGGCGAGGGCGCCCAGGAAGCGGTCGGAGACGGGCTTGCCCTCGTCCGCGGCGGCCACGTCCTCGCCGAAGCCGGAGCGCTCGAGCATCGCCCTGTAGAAGGGCAGGTGGAAGTAGGGGATCAGGTCCCGGCGCAGCTTGTCACGTGCCTCGTCCGGCTCGCCCGTGACCGCCGCCGGCACGGCCGCGACGATGTCGAAGCCGTCGAGGTCCTTGCCCGCCCGCGCGCGACCCTCGGCCACAGTCGGGACGACCACTTCCTCGACGTAGCTCGGAACGCACAGCCACAGCACGACCCCATCGGCGACCTCGCCGGCGAGGCGCAGCATTCCAGGCGACAGGCCACCGATGTGGATCGGCAGGTCGGCTCGGGCCTCATATCCCATGAAGTGGAAGCTGGAGGTGAAGCGCTCGCCCTCGGGCGGGTCGTCGCCGCGCAGGATCGACCGGACGATACCCACGTACTCCCGCATCTCGCGAACGGGCTTCTCGATCTTCTCGTCGAACCAGGCCTCCACGACCGGCCGGTGCGAGACGCCGAGCCCGAGCACGAGCCGGTGGCCCGAGAACTCGTCGACGGTTGCCGCCGACATCGCCGTCGTGGCGGGCTTGCGAGAGTAGATCGGCATCACTCCGGTACCGAGCCGGACCCGTTCCGTGCGCGACGCGTACGCCGCGAGGGTGGTGAGCGAGTCGCGCGCAGCGAGGTGGGTCACGAACACCGACTCGTAGCCCAGCCGCTCGGCAAGCTCCACGCGCTCGAGCGCGGTGTCCAGGGAACGGCCGACCGAGATGAAGCTCCCGAGCCCCAAGCCGGCGGGACCCTACCGCCGTGGGACGCGCACCGTCGATCCGCCCGGCCGGTGCAGGATCGCCACTCGGTCTCGGGCGCTCTCCTCAAACGCTCGCGTAGTCTGCCGCCCCGTGGGCGAAGCTCCACCAGCAGCGTGATCGGCGCGGTCCTCGCCGGCGGAGCGGGACGCCGCCTCGGCCAGGTCTCCAAGGCGGCCGTGCTGCTCCGAGACCGGCCGCTCGTGAGCTACCCGGTTGCCGCGCTCGGGTCGGTCTGCGATCGGGTCGCAGTGCTCTGCAAGCCGGACACCGAGCTGCCGGAGCTCCGGCGCGCCGAGCGCTGGGACGAGCCCGCGGAGCCCCGCCACCCGCGGACCGGGATCGTGCATGCCCTCGAGCGGGCCGAGGCGCCGGTCCTCGTCTGCGCGGCCGACATGCCCTTCGTGACGGCCGACGCATGCCGGACGTTGCTGTCCGCGGCGGGTTCTGGCGGTCCGGCTGTGGTGGCGGTCTCGGGGGGTGTCCTCCAGCCGGTGCTGGGGCTGTACGCGCCGGCGGCACTGGCGGCGCTGCGCGCGGCTCCGGCGGGGGCCGCCCTCACGGCCACCGTCGAGGCGCTCGTCCCGGTCCGCGTCGCGCTGCCGGCGGCGATCGTGCGCCGCGTGAACACTCCGGAGGAGCGTGGCGAGG
>JBKPHP010000235.1:0-2916 GCA_046729895.1 Actinomycetota bacterium | reverse complement strand
AAACGGGCTGACGCTGGCCCGGCGCCTGGCCGGGGAGGCGCACGTGTCGGGCATCGCCTTCCATCCACGGCACGCCTCCCAGCAGCACAAGGGCGCTCCCGACTACGACCTCGCGGCCGAGCTCGTCGAGGCTCTGGAGCTGCCCGTCATGCTCTCGGGCGGGCTGTCCACGGACCAGCGGGTCTTGGAGGCATTCGAGCGCAGCGGCGCCGACGCAGTCATGCTGGCTCGCGGCTCGCTCGGGAACCCCTGGCGCTTCGAGCGCCTGCTGGGGCTGCGGGAGGGAGAGCCTTCGGCGGACGAGGTGCTCGAGGAGCTCGACTGGGTGATCGAACGCTGCGACGAGCACCTGGGGCCCGGGCGCTCCGGGCGCTACCTGCGCAAGGTCTACCCCTGGTACGCGGAGCGGCTGGGGCTTTCGAAGGCGGTGCAGCAGCGTCTCGGGACGGCTCCGAGCACCGCGGCCGCGCGTGAGGTCCTGCACGAAAACCGGCACGGTGAGCGCCCCCGGCTCGCCGCCTGAGCGGGCTGCGGCGGTTGCTACACTCGGCCGTCCCTCGGCGGGCGAAGCGAGGGCTTTTTTCATGGCCAGAGAGACCGTTCTGACACCCAAGGGTCTGGAGGAGCTCAAGACGAAGCTCGAGGAGCTCCAGACCCAGAGGAGGCGCGAGGTGGCCGCGCGCATCAGGGACGCGCGCGAGTTCGGCGACATCGCCGAAAACGCCGAGTACGACGACGCGAAGAACGAGCAAGCGATGCTCGAGAAGCAGATCGCCGACCTCGAAGAGAAGCTGCGCCACGCCAGGGTGATCGACAAGAAGTCGATCAACACCGATGCGGTCGACGTCGGCGTGATCGTGCACGTCAAGGACCAGAAGACGGAGAAGTCGACCAAGTACACGATCGTCGGCTCCGCCGAGGCGGACCCTGCCGACAACAGGCTCTCCAACGAGTCGCCGGTGGGCAAGGCCCTGATGGGCCACAGGCGGGGAGAGATCGTCTCCGTCCCCGTGCCTCGCGGCCCAGCCCGCAAGCTCAAGATCACCAAGATCGAGACGGCCTAGCGGTACAAAGGCACTTGGCACCCCTCCTGGGGGTGCCAAGTGCCTTTCTAGCCCGGTCGGGAGCGCCCAGGCCGATCACCCACGTAGGGTTTCGCGCGTGGGCGCGCCCGACGAAGACCGCCGCGCGAAGCTCGAGTCGCTGCGCGCGGCGGGAGTCGACCCGTTTCCCCACAAGTTCCAGGGCGTGGTCCCGACAGCGAGGGTCCGAGCCGAGCACGCGGATCTCGAGCCGGGGGCGGAGACCGACGACGCCTACCGGGTCGCCGGACGGCTGGCCGCCCGGAGGGGGCACGGCGGGGCGGCTTTCCTGGACGTCGTCGACCGCTCGGGCCGGATCCAGGTTCATGCGCGGAAGGACGTCCTGGGCGAGGGGTCTTTCGAGCGGCTCACGTCGCTCGACCTCGGCGACCTGATCGGCGTGGACGGCATCGCCTTCGCCACCAAGCGGGGAGAGCTCACCCTCAGGGCGACGGACTGGACCCTGCTCGCGAAGTCGCTTCGCAATCCGCCGGAGAAGTACCACGGGCTCGAGGACATCGAGACCCGGCACCGCCAGCGGGAGCTCGACCTGATGGCCAATGAGGAGACCCGCGAGCTCTTCATCCTGCGCTCCAGGGTGATCGCCGCGGTGCGCCGCTGGCTCGACGGGCGGGGCTTCCTGGAGGTCGAGACGCCCGTGCTCCAGCCGCTGTACGGGGGCGCCCTCTCTCGACCGTTCGTCACCCGGCACCACGCGCTCGACAGGGACCTCTACCTGCGGATCGCCACGGAGCTCTACCTGAAGCGGCTGATCGTGGGCGGCCTGGAGATGGTCTACGAGATCGGCAAGGACTTCCGCAACGAGGGCGTCTCCTACAAGCACAACCCCGAGTTCACGATGCTCGAGTGGTACGAGGCCTACGCCGACTACGAGGACATCGCGCGCGAGCTGGAGGAGCTCGTCCGGCATGTCGCCAGGGAGGTCGGCTACCAGGGGCCGCTCGACTTCACCCCTCCGTGGAAGCGGCTGAAGCTCCGCGAGGCGATCGAGCAGGCAACCGGTGTCGACGTGCTGAAGCACCGACACCGCGACGCCCTGGTGGCCGCCGCCCGCGAACGCGGCATCGACCTGGCCCCCACGGAGACCTGGCCCCGGCTCGTGGACCACCTGCTCTCGAAGCACGTCGAGCCCACACTGCAGGAGCCCACGTTCGTCATGGACTACCCCAAGGAGCTGTCGCCCTTTGCCAAGGACCACCGCTCCGAGCCTGGCCTCGTGGAGCGGTTCGAGTGCTTCGCGGCCGGAATGGAGTTCGCCAACGCCTTCACGGAGCTGAACGACCCGGGCGAGCAGCGGGCGCGATTCGAGGCCCAGCGCGCCGAGCAGGCCGCGGGCGACGAGGAGACACAGCCCTACGATGAGGACTTCATCCGCGCGCTCGAGCACGGCATGCCCCCGACCGGCGGGATCGGGGTCGGGATCGACCGGCTTGTGATGATCCTCTCGGGCCGGGATTCGATCCGGGAAGTGATGCTCTTCCCGCTGGTGCGGGGTCCATCCCGTACCACGCAGAGCTAGCTCAAAACACGTCGGTGGGAGCGGGATTTACGCGAGGATTAAGCCGTTCTTCCACACATGGGGCGTTGGTAGACTCGACCGCAGGCGTCGGGCGTCTCCAGGACACTCATCCAGGTCGGCGTTCCTGCCGAATAGATCCGGAAGGGAGTTCTGGGTAACACCCGACCCATAGAACCCGACCAGAGAGCAAGATCGTGTTCGAGCGCTTCACAGAACGGGCCAGGCAGGTGGTTGTCCTCGCGCAAGAGGAAGCCCGCATCCTGAAGCACAACTACATCGGTACCGAGCACATCC
>JBKPHP010000234.1:0-8232 GCA_046729895.1 Actinomycetota bacterium | reverse complement strand
GGCGCAGCAGCCGCTGAACAACGTCGTGCGCACCGCGACGGAGGCCCTCTCGGCGGTGCTCGGCGGCACCCAGTCGCTGCACACCAACTCGTTCGACGAGGCGCTGGCGCTGCCCACCGAGGAGGCCGTGCGGGTGGCGCTGCGAACCCAGCAGATCCTCGCCCACGAGACCGGGGTCACGAACACGATCGATCCCTTGGGGGGCTCCTACTTCATCGAGGCGCTCACGGACCGGATGGAGGAGTCGGCCTACGTGTACTTCCGCACGGTCGACGAGTTGGGCGGGATGGTGGAGGCGATCAAGCAGAACTTCCCCCAGCGAGAGATCGCGGAGGCGTCGTTTCGCCTGCAGGAGGAGATCGAGCGCCGGCAGCGGATCGTCGTCGGGGTCAACCGCTACCAGTCGGAGGGCGACGAGCAGCTGGCGATCCTGCGAATCCCGCCCGAGCTGGAGCGCAAGCAGATCGGGCGCACGCAGGCCGTCCGCGGCGGCCGCGACTCCCAGGAGGCCGAGCGGGCCCTCGCCGCGCTCCGCGAGGCGGCCGCGGGCGACCGCAACCTGATGGAGCAGCTGCTCGACTGTGCCCGCGCGCACTGCACGGAGGGCGAGATCGTAGAGTCGCTGCAGAGGGTGTTCGGGACCTATACGGAGACGCCTGTGTTCTAATCGCATGGCGAGATACCTGGGCCCCCTCATAACCGTCTACGTGATCGTCTCCGCGCTCGTGCTGGTGGGAGCGTCGCCGGCCGCCGAGCAGCGTTCGCCCAACCCGCCGGCATCGGGGGAGGTGGCCCCGTCCGCCGGCAGTGGCGTGGCCCCGCAGTCGGCCCAGCCGGCGACGCCTGCGCCGGCGAAGGACAAGCAGCCGGCCCCGGACCCGGCCTCGCCCCCGTCGCCAGCGTCGCCGCAGGCGTCTCCGCCGGTGGCCCTGGCGGCCGGCGCGGGCTCGGTCTCGATCGTCGACTTCAGCTTCCGCCCCGGGACCATCACCGTGAACGTGGGCGACAGGGTCACCTGGACCAATACGGGCCAGCAGGGCCATACGGCGACAGGCAGCGGCTTCGACACCGGGATCCTGTCGAGGGGCAAGAGCGCCTCGCACACCTTCACCAGAGCGGGCACCTTCCGCTACCAGTGCACCCCGCACCCCTTCATGAAGGGGACCGTCGTCGTTCGTGCCGCCGGCTCCGGCGGCTCGGGGGGCGGGGGCTCCGCGGGCGGAAGCTCGAGTGGAGGCTCCTCGGGTGGCGGCTCCACGGCGGGCGGCTCCGCGGCGGGCGGCTCCGTGGCGGGTGGCTCCCAAGGCTCGGGCGCGTCCGGCTCGTCTTCCGGCAGCTCGAGCGGCTCCAGCTTGCCGCGCACGGGGGCGGACGCCGCGGTGCTCGGGGGCCTCGGGCTCGCGCTGCTGGCGCTGGGGCTGGCGATCCGCCGCCGCGCGAACGACACGGCCTAGCCGGCGCCGACGGGATTCCGCGCACCCCCGGGGGCGGACGACGATCGGGAGCCAAACGACCATCGGGCGCCCCACGAGCCGGAGGGTAAGCTGCGGCCCCATGCCAGAAGGCCGCAAGATCCGCGTCGTGGTCGCCAAGCCGGGGCTCGACGGGCACGACCGGGGCGCCAAGATCATCGCCCGGGCCCTCCGCGACGCGGGCATGGAGGTCATATACACGGGGCTGCACCAGACCCCAGAGCAGATCGTGGAGACCGTGCTCCAGGAGGACGCGGACGCCGTCGGCCTCTCGATCCTCTCCGGCGCCCACATGACGCTCGTGCCGCGCATCGTCCAGCTGCTCGAGGGCCAGGGAGCCGGCGACGTGGTGTTAGTGGTCGGAGGGACGATCCCAAACGAGGACATAGCCGAGCTGAAGCAGCTCGGGGTGGCCGAGATCTTCACCCCGGGATCGTCGGTCCAGGGCATCGTGGACTACATCCAGCAGGCCGTCCCGGCCTGACCCGGGTAGACCCTAGGCCGGCACCGCGCCGCGCTCGGCGGCGAGCAGGAGCTCGATCGTCTCGCGCAGCTGGGCGATCCTCTCCTCCCCGAGCTGCTCTGCCCAGCGGCGCTCGATCTCGCTGAAGATCCGCAACGCCGCCGCCTGGGCGTCGCGGCCGTGCTCGGTGAGCCTGATCGTCTTCGCCCGGCCGTCGAGGGGATCGGGGATGCGCTCGACGTAGCCCAGAGCCTCGAGGTCGCCGGTCACTTCACCCACGGCCTGCTTCGAGTACCCGGAGCGCTCGGCCAGGTCCGTGAGCCGCGAGCCCTCGGTGTCGATGAAGCGGAAGACGCACCCGTGGCCGGGCCGGATCTCGGAGTAACCCTCCTCGTGCAGGCGCCGGTGGACCTCCGCGATCGCGAGCTCCTTCAATTCACCGAGAAGGGGGGGAAGTGGGATATCGGTCACAGTTTCGTCAGGTCGCTTGACAATCTGGTAAGGTGACCTGATCAAGCAACCTGACCAATTGTACCCCGACCGACGGAGAATTCCCAATGGCTCGTAAGTGGTGGACACTCATGGCGGTCTCGGTGGCGACGTTCATGTTGCTGCTCGACATAACGGTCGTCAACACGGCCTTGCCATCGATCGAGAAGGATCTCGGCGCCAGCTTCACCGATCTGCAGTGGGTGATCGACGCCTATGCGCTGTCGCTGGCTGCCCTCGTGCTGATCGCCGGTTCGCTCGCCGACCGCCTTGGGCGGCGGCGGGTGTTCGCGGCCGGTCTTGCGATATTCAGCTTCGCCTCGGGTCTGGCGGCCCTTGCTCCGGACCCGACCTTCCTCAACGTCTCTCGCGCGATCCAGGGCGTGGGCGGTGCAGTGATGTTCGCGGTCTCCTTGGCGCTGATCGCACAGGAGTTCCCCGCCGGCCGCGAGCGCGGCACGGCGATGGGAGCCTACGGCGCGACGATCGGGGTGGCCGTGGCGATCGGACCCCTCGTGGGCGGCGTGCTGACGGACGCCCTCGGCTGGGAGTCGGTCTTCTACCTGAACGTCCCGATCGGGATAGCGGCGATCGCGGTGACCTATGCCAAGCTGCGTGAGACCCGGGACCCGAACGCAACCCGGATCGACTGGGCGGGCGTCGCGACCTTCAGCGCCGCGCTCTTTGCGCTGGTCCTCGCGCTGCTGCGGGGCAATGACGAGGGCTGGGGCAGCCCGCTGATCGTGTCGCTGTTCGTCGCCGCGGCGGCTCTGCTGGCCGCGTTCGTTGTCATCGAGCGCCGCGTCAGGGAGCCGATGCTGCCGCTCGGCCTCTTCAAGCGACCCGCCTTCACGGGTGTTCAGATCGCAGCGTTCGCGGTGTCTGGCTCCATGTTCGCGCTGTTCCTCTACCTGACGCTGTACCTCCAGAACTACCTGGGACTCACGCCCTTCGAGGCTGGGGTCCGCTACCTGCCGATCACGCTGGCGAGCTTCTTCGTCGCGCCGCTGGCGGGTGCGCTCCTGTCGCGGGTCCCGGCTCGGGTGATGCTCA
This sequence comes from Actinomycetota bacterium, assembly GCA_046729895.1. Taxonomy (GTDB): domain Bacteria; phylum Actinomycetota; class Thermoleophilia; order Solirubrobacterales; family Thermoleophilaceae; genus DASXBA01. The sequence continues at coordinate 4,755 of JBKPHP010000234.1, read as the reverse complement.
GCATCGGCCTCATCGGGACGGGTGTGGGCCTGCTCCTGATGTCGGGAATCCAAGCCGGCGACGACTGGACCGGGCTGCTCGCCGGGTTCCTCGTGGGCGGTGCCGGCGTTGGTCTGCTCAATCCGGTGATCGCCGACGTGGCCCTGAGCGTCGTGCCCAAGGAACAGAGCGGCATGGCGTCCGGTATCAACGACACGTTCCGGCAGGTGGGGATCGCGGTGGGCATCGCCGCCTGGGGCGCCCTGTTCCTGGGCCGCGGAGCCAGCGAGGTCCGCGACCTCGCGGCCGGCACGCCGGCCGCGAGCGGGGCCCGGCCGCGTGAGCTCGTCGAGGCCGCCTCGTCCGGCAACCTCGACCAGGCGCTCAGTTCGGTGCCGGCCGGCTCGCGCGACGCGGTGGCGGACGCCGCCCACCAGGGCTTCCTCGCCGGCATGAACGAGATCCTCCTGCTCGGAGGCCTCCTGGCCCTCGCGGGATCGGTGGTCGCCCTGCTGCTCGTGCGCGAGCGCGAGATCGAGCGAGAGCCGCTCGCCGGCTCGGAGCCCGTGCCCGAGCCCTCGCCCGCCTGACGCGTCCCACTGGGGTGGAGGGGTAATATTCCCTCCGCCCCGGCAGGGGACGACGTGAATCTAGGCATTCCCACGCGAGAGCAGCGCCACGGGATCCTGAACGCGATCGACGGCGGACACCACGACATCGTCGGGGCGGTCACGGCGGGCGACTCCGGAGGCCCCGTCGCCGACCTCACCGACGGAGGCAGAGCGTTCGGCATCGTGGACACGGTGGGCGTGGGCGTGAACACCGGCGGCCTCACGGTGGCCACCGCCGGCGAGGGCGGGGCCAATCTCGACTTCGTGCTCGAGGACGCGGCCGCCCACGGTTTGAGCCTCACGCTCAGGACCGACTAGCGACCAGCGACCGAACCTAGACTCCGCTTCGTGACTGGCCCTCGTTCCGACGTGCTGGTACTCGGCGGGGGCACCGCCGGCTGCGCGCTTGCGGCACGCCTCAGCCAGGGCCCGGACCGCAGCGTCTGCCTGGTGGAAGCGGGGCCCGACTACGGGCCGCACAGCTCGAACTGCTGGCCGGAGGAGATGCTCGACTGCCGGCTACCGCCGAGCTCGCACGACTGGACCGACGGCCAGCGGACCCTGCCAGCGGCGCGGATCATCGGCGGCTGCTCGTCCCACAACATGTGCATCCTGGCGCGCGGCGCCCCGTCCGACTACGCGGCCTGGGGGGACGGAGGGTGGTGCTACGACGCGCTGGTCCCGTACTTCGACAGGGCGGAGCGGCAACTCGAGCCGGTGCGCTTCGCGCGCGGGGACGTGAACCCGTGGAACGCGGCGATCGTGGAGGCGTGCGGCGAAGTCGGGCTGCCGGTCCACGACGACTTGAACGCGCCGGACGCCTTCGAGGGCTTCGGTCTTCTCTCTTCGAACGTGCGAGGCGCGACGCGCTGGAACGCCGCCTTCGCCTACCTCGACCCGGCGCGGGAGCGTCCCAACCTCACGCTGATGGCGGAGACGCTCGTCGATCGCATCGAGCTGCAGGACGGACGGGCGACGGGGGCCGTGGTGGTCCGCAAGGGCGAGAGCTTCAAGCTGCGCGCCGACCTCGTGGTCCTGTGCGCGGGCTCGTACGGCACGGCTGCCGTCCTGCTCCGCAGCGGCATCGGCCCGGCCGACGAGCTGCGGCGTCACGGAATCGAGCAGGCGAGCGAGCTGCCGGTCGGCGAGCGCCTGCTCGACCACTTCGGGATTCCGGTCCGCTGGCGCCCGACCGGGCGCCTGCAGGCGAGCCTTTTCGAGCACGCCCGCCGCACACCGCTGATCGCCTGCCAGGGAATCGTCAAGGCGCGCAGCTCGGACTGCCCCGAGGGGATCTGGGACCTGCACGTCCTGACCGGTCTCTTCCCGGCAAACGGCACGCCGGCCCACCCTGACGGATTCGTTCTCGCCGGCAGCGCCATGCTCGTCCAGCCGGAGTGGCGCGGCACCGTGCGCCTCCGCTCTCCCGATCCGGCCGTGCTCCCGGAGGTCACCGAATACGCGTTCGACTCCGACCGCGACCTCGCTCACGCCCTCGAGGCCGTGGAGTTGGGCCGGCGGCTGGCCGGCTCGGCGGCGGCCGAGGGGCTCGTGGACCACGAGCTGGAGCCGGGCGAGGCCGCCGACGGAGAGGCCATCAGGCGGCGCGGGCGAGAAGGCATCACCGCCTACTTCCACCCGGTCGGAACGTGCGCGCTGGGGCAGGTCACCGACCACTCGGGCCGGGTCCTGGGCTACGAGAACCTGGTGGTGGCGGACGCCTCGCTGATGCCTACGATCCCCCGCGGCGGCACCAACCTAACGGTGCTGGCCGTGGCCGAGCGGATCGCCGATCTGATCGGCGATTGACGCGTCAGTCAACTGGATGAGTACAATTCCGGGCGCTTCGCCGCCGCAGCGGCGCGGGCCGCGCGGCAGGCGCGAGCCCTGGGCCGGGCCGCCGCCGGCCCCGAGGAAGCTCAGCCATAAGGAGAAACACCCTTGAAGATCTGTGTCCTGGTCAAACAGGTGCCCGACGCGGCGGTCGAGAAGCGGATGGACCCGAACACCAAACGGCTCGACCGGTCCGGCGAGACCAACCTGAACCCCTTCGACACCCACGCCATCGAGGCCGCCATGCAGATCCGGGAAGGCGGCAAGGTGGACGTCGACGAGATCGTCGCCGTGACGATGGGCCCCGAGTCGGCCTTCCGCGCCCTCCACAAGGCGGTGTCGCTCGGTGCCGACCGGTCCGTCCACCTCACCGACGAGTCGCTCGCGGGCTCGGACGTCAGCGCCACCGGCTACGCGCTGGCGAAGGTGCTCGAGTCCGAGTCGCCCGACCTGGTGCTGCTCGGCCAGCAGTCGGACGACGGCGAGTGCTACACGATCGGCGCCGTCGTGGCCGACCACCTGAAGATGCCGTCGCTGACGCAGGTAATCGAGATGGACGCCGAGCAGGGGAAGCTGCGCTGTCGGCGGCAGGCCGAGTACGGCTACGACACCGTCGAGATCGACGTGCCCGCCGTGATCTCCGTCGGCGATGCCATCAACGAGCCGCGCTATCCGTCGCTGAAGGCGATCATGGGCGCGAAGAAGAAGCCGCTCGACACCAAGTCGGCCTCCGACGTCGGAATCGAGGCCGACAAGGTCGGCGAGGGAGGCTCCCGGACCGCGGTCCTGGGGATCAACCCGCCGCCGGAGAAGGAGCCCGGCGAGATCATCGAGGACGAGGACACGGGCGAGACCGTCGAGAAGGTCGTGTCCTGGCTCGAGGAAAGGAAGCTCCTCGTATGAGCATCCTCACCTACGCACTGCACTACGAGGGCGAATTCAACAAGAACTCGCTCGGCGCGGTCTCCGAGGCGGGCAAGCTGGCCGGAGAGATCGGCGGCGAGGCCGCCGCGGTCGTGGTCGGGGACGGCGATGACCTCGGCGACGAGCTCTGCGCCTCGCTCGGCAAGTACGGCGCGTCGAAGGTCTACCGGGCCAGGGCACCGGAGGGCCTGGCGCAGCCGGTGGTCGACGTGATGGCCAAGGTCATCCAGGACGAGGGCTACAAGTACGCGCTCTTCGGCGGCGGCCTGCTCGGCTTCGAGGTCGGCGCGGGCCTCACCGCGCGCCTCGGCGCCGGCGTGACCATGGAGGTCACGGCCGTGAAGGCGCAGGACGGCAAGCTCATCGCGGAGCGGCCGATCCTCCAGGACTCCGCGATCGTCGACGTCGACTACGTGAGCGAGCCCGGGATCATCATCGGCCGCCTGAACGCCTTCGACCCGGTGGAGTCGGGCGGCGGCGACGCCGAGGTGGTGGACGTCGACGTGCAGCTCGAGGACCACTCCACGAAGGCCCGCATGATCCAGCGCGGCGAGTCGGGCGAGGAGGAGGTCAACATCGAGGAGGCCGAGATCCTCGTGGCCGGTGGTCGCGGCCTGGGCAAGGCCGAGGGCTTCGAGCTGTGCGAGGAGCTCGCCGGGGCGCTGGGCGGCGCCGTGGCCGCGACCCGGGCGGTCGTCGACGCCGGCTGGTACCCCTACGCGGCGCAGATCGGGCAGACGGGCAAGACGGTCGCGCCCAAGCTCTACCTGGCCGCAGGCATCTCAGGCGCGATCCAGCACAAGGTCGGCATGCAGAACTCGGAGAACATCGTCGCCATAAACAAGGACCCCAACGCCCCCATCTTCGAGTTCTCGGACCTGGGGATCGTCGGGGATCTGAACAAGATCCTTCCGAAGCTGACGGAGGCCGTTAAGGCGAAGAAGGGCTGAGTTGGCAGTCCGCAGTCCGCAGCCCTCAGGCGATGGTCGCCGTTCCTGAGGACTGAGGACTGACGACTGAGGACTGAGGACTGAAATGACCACCACCCCCCTCGACTACCCACCCCCAGTAGATCCGGCTCGCGAGTTCGTCGGGCCGCCCGCTGATCCGGAAGAGGAGCGAATCGAAGTCGGAGTCGTGATCGTCGGCGGCGGGCCGGCAGGCTTGGCCTGCGCGATCCGGCTCACGCAGCTGCTCGAGGAGGATCCGCGGCTCGCGGAGTCGCTCGGTGAGGTGCCGGTGGCCCTGGTGGAGAAGGGCAAGGGTCCGGGCTCGCACCTGTTGTCGGGGGCGATGCTGAAGCCGTCGGCGATGCAGAAGCTGTTCCCCGGCCTGCCCGAGTCCGAATGGCCGACGTATGGCACGGTGCCGAGGGACGCGGTCTACCTGCTGCCGAACGGCAAGCGGG
>JBKPHP010000233.1:0-3919 GCA_046729895.1 Actinomycetota bacterium | reverse complement strand
CCTGAAAGGGCGGCAGCTTCACGCCTTTGGAACGCATCGGCTCGACGAAACGTGAGATCTGCCCTGGCTCAGCGTCCGTGGAAGGCGGCGTCGATCATCGGAGGGATTACGGAGGTTCCCGCAAGGCGCCGGGCGTCGCCCTGCGGGCAGAGTTGAGCTTAGTCACGAGGCTTGTCAGCGAGGGCGCCCTGTCGGCCAGGCCGCGGCTGCCTCAGGCCGGAGGCGAGGGGGCCGCGCGTGGGATTGTGAAGAGCCCCGCGACCTGCGCCGCAAACATCAGGTCGCCCTCGATCTTGAGGCGGCCCGTCATGAAAAGCCGCGGCCCTTCGACGTTGCCTGTCACCAGCTTCAGGAACTCGACGCCGTCGATCGTGAAGGTGACCCGGGCCGGCTGGCTCGGTCCGTCCGAGACCTTGCATGTCCCATCCTTGATGACCGCCTCGTACCGGTCTACGTCGCCGCCCGGTGCGCCGGTGACCTTCCAATGCAGGACGGCGTCCACCCCCTGCGCCTTCGAGGCATCGAAATGCTGCTCCATGCGGCGAAAGATCTCGGCGAGGATCTGGCCACGGAGCTCGCTTCGCATGCCAGCCGCGAGCTGCTCGTCGGGCGTCGTGGCGACGCTCTTGGCGAACTCCGCCGGGTCGACGGCCTCCGGCTGGATGGCGGGATCGGTCACCGGAACGTCCTTGGACTCGACACGGAGCGATGCTACATCATCTGATGCAACCCTCCGGCGGCCTGGGCGGGGAGCTTGGGCTGTGTGCGGCTGCCGCGGGATTCGGCCCCGGGAGCGGAGGGGGAGGGATTCGAACCCCCGAGGGACCGGATGGCCCCTAACGGCTTTCAAGGCCGCCGCATTCGACCGCTCTGCCACCCCTCCATCCCTCAGGCTACCGTCGGTTAGGGTCGGGCAGTGGCGCATCCGAACGATGAGCTGATCCAGCGCTTCTATGCCGCGTTCTCCCGCAAGGACGGCGACGAGATGGCCGCCTGCTACGCACCGGACGCGCGCTTCTCCGACCCGGTCTTCCAGGAGCTGAGGGGCGCCGAGCCGGGCGCGATGTGGCGGATGCTCACGAGCGGGGCAGCCGACCTGAGCGTCGAGTTGGTCGAGCACGAGGCGGGCGACGAGTCCGGGTCGGCGCGGTGGCTCGCGCACTACACGTTCACGCAGACCGGCCGCCACGTCGACAACGACGTGCGGGCCGGGTTCCGCTTCCGCGACGGCCTGATCGCCGAGCATCGCGACGAGTTCGGGTTCCACGGGTGGGCGCGCCAGGCGCTCGGGCCGACCGGGCTGCTGCTCGGTTGGACCCCGCTGCTGCAGAACAGCGTCAGGCGGCGGGCCCGGAGCCGCCTCGACGACTTCATGAAGTCCTAGCTGCGAGCTGCTCGCAACTGCGAGCGCGTTCCTGATCCGGCAAAGGGCCCGCCCACGAAGTCGGGGGCAATGTTTCCACGGAAGCTCTGGAAGGAGCCCTCATGAAGAGACTCGCATTCATCGCGGCGGTGATAGCCGCGGCGATCGCGGTCCCCTTGAGCATCGGCTCGAGTCACCGCGAGGCGCCGAACATAATGCTCGACCCCGCCGCCGACAACACCGACACCTACGCCTTTACGGCAAAGGAGGCTCCCGGCTCGATCACAGTGGTCGCCGACTGGATCCCGGGTGAGGTCCCCGCCAACGGACCCAACTTCTTCAGGTTCGATGACAAGGCGAGTTACTACGTCAACTTCGACAACAACGGCGACGGCAAGGCGGACATCCGCTACCTGTTCAAGTTCAAGACCAAGGTCCGGAACAAGAACTCGTTCCTGTACGCCGGGCCCGGCACCCAGAACTACGACGGTCTGAACGTCATCCAGCGATACAAGATCGTGCGGGAGACGTTCAAGCGGCGCGCGCATCGCAAGACGCGCGTGCGCGAGCGGACGATCGCCCGCAACCTGCCGGTGGCTCCGCAGGACATCGGCCCGAAGACGTTCCCGAACTACCAGAATTTCGTGAACGGGGCCATCAGGAACCTGAGGGGTGGCGGCAAGGTGTTCGCCGGATCGCGTGACGATCCGTTCTTCGTGGACCTCGGCGCTACCTTCGACGCGCTGAACGTCCGCATGCTCACGGGCAACAAGGGCCAGGGCAAGGACGACCTGTCCGGCTTCTCGACCCACGCGGTCGTGCTGCAGCTGCCCGAGCGCTTCGTGACCAGGGACCGCAAGCAGGTCTCCGGCCCGAGCGCGAAGAACGCCGTGGTCGGCGTGTGGTCGTCGACCGAGCGCAAGCGCCTCCAGGTCACCGACACCGCCGGCATCAGCCGGAAGCGCAAGCGGAGTCGCAACCGCGACGTCCAGGTGTCCCGCCTGGGCAACCCGCTGGTGAACGAGGTCGTGATCCCGCTCGGGAAGAAGGACCAGTTCAACCGCACGAAGCCGAACCGCGACGCGGCGCTCTACGGCCAGTACGTCGTGAAGCCCGAGCTCGCGGCGGTGCTGAACGCCCTGTTCAACATCGGGGCCCCGGAGACGGGGCGCACGGACATCGTCCAGGCGCTCCTTCAGGGGATCCCGGGACTCAACGAGCACGCGGGCAAGCACGCGAAGGTCGCCAAGGACACGCTCAAGCTCAACCTTGGCACCCCGCCCGCGGCGACGGAGAACAGGTTCGGCGTGATCGGCGGCGACAACGCCGGCTTCCCGAACGGCCGGCGGCTCGGCGACGACGTGGTCGACATCGAGCTCCAGGTGGTCGCGGGGTTCCTCAAGGGGAACAAGGTGCCGCTGGGAGACGGCGTGGACCGGAACGACAAGTCGTTCCTGCCCGTCTTCCCCTACCTGGCCGCCCCTGACAGCGGATTCGACTCGCGCCCGAGCACCCGGGTCGAGCCGAGCCACGCCCCGGTCGGGCCCGGGGGGTCGTAACGAGCCCAACGCCGCACGGGGAGGGAGCGCTCCGGCGCTCCCTCCCCACCGCGGCACCGCGGTGATCCGATGACCCTCTCCCGTCCAAACCTCTTGAAGCTCGCGCTGCCGGTGCTCGTCTTCGTGACGGTGCTGGCGGTGCTGATGCACCTGAACCGCTCGCCCTCGATCACGCCGGAGCGCGACGCCGGCGCTGCGGACGGCGCCGCGCTGACCGGCGACACCGATCAGCAGATCGCGACGCTCCAGAGAACCGTGCGCGCCGACCCGGGCAAGGCGGGCGGCTACGCCCTGCTCGGCGACGCCTATCTCCAGAAGGCCCGCGAGAGTGGCGATCCCGCCTACTACACGCGCGCGAACCGCGCCTACGGCGCGGCCCTGCGGCGCGACCCCGGCAACGTGACCGCCGTGATCGGCGCCGGCACGCTCGCCAACGCCCGACACGACTTCAGGCGCGGCCTCGCACTCGGCCTCGAGGCCCACCGGCTGGCCCCCGACCTGGCGCGCCCCTACACCGTGATCTTCGACGCTCAGATCGAGCTCGGCCGCTATCCGGCCGCGGGGCGGACGGTGCAGCGCATGCTCGACCTGCGCCCGACGCTGGCCTCGTACGCGCGGGCCTCGTACTACCGGGAGCTGAACGGCGACCTTCCGGGCGCCGCCCAGGCCATGCGTCTCGCGGTCTCGGCCGGCGCGGGCTCCCCCGAGAACGTGGCGTACGTGGGCGTGCTGCTGGGCGACCTCGAGCTTGCCAGCGGTCGCGTCGGCGCCGCCGCGGGCGCCTACCGCCAGGCCCTGGCCGCCGGCGCAGAGTCCGGCGCCGAGTATCCCCCGGCGGCGGCCGGCCTGGCCAGGGTCGGGCGCAGGTCGAGCATGCGCTGGACCGTCCGCCCGGCGGCCGGATACAGGCCGAGCTCGACCTGGGCGTCGAAGATCACGGTGTAGGGCCGCGCCAGGTCGGGGGCCAGCCGGTGGGCCTCGAGGCCGAGTCCCAGGC
>JBKPHP010000232.1:0-2155 GCA_046729895.1 Actinomycetota bacterium | reverse complement strand
ACGCTGCGGAACAACGTGAAGATCACAACCTTCAGCGACGGCCGCCAGCTCGTCACCGGCAGCCATACCTATCGGCTCACCAATCTCTCCACCGGCCAATCGCTGGTGCTCACGGACGCGGGCAACCTGATCACGAACCCGGACCAGACAGCCGAAACGTTCCACGGGAGGGTGGTCCTCTTCCTCTTCCCCGGCGAGCCGTTCGGACCGGGCGCGTGGCTGTTTGTCGGTCGAGTGGAGGCTACGTTTGCCGAGCCTGGCGACTTCCTTTACTCGGATCTTGACCTTACGGGGCGGCGTGTCGACCTCTGCGCCGCGCTTCGCTGATAGACGCAACACGACTCGAGCGCGCGAGAGCCGCCAGGGCGCTTACCTGCGTCAGCGCCGCCCGTTCGGATGTCGCCGGGCCGCGAGGTAGGCGATGACTCGAGAACGTCGAGATGGCTGAGGCCGCGATCGATTCATACAACTGGGGGACTGCAAGGCCAGGTTCAAGGGTGCGGCTCCGGAGCGAGCTGGACGTGTCGCGGGCAGTCGGTGTCGGCGCCGGGTGAAACTGGGCCACCTGCGCCGGGTGCAAAGTGGGCCGCTCGGGACCGTCCGGGTGGCCGCGGAGCCTGGGCTCGTTTGCGCAGAGCGAGCTTGGGAGGGACGAGGTGGTCGGAGTGGACCGGTGGGCCGAGATCCGTCGGTTGCACTTCGTCAAGGGTCTGTCGCAGCGCGAGATCCGTCGCCGGACCGGGCTGCACCGCGACACCGTCCCCAAGGCGATCCGCAGCGACGCGCCGCCGGCCTATTCGCGAGCGCCGTCGGGGTCGAAGCTCGATCCGCTCAAGGATGAGATCGGCAGGCTGCTGGCTGAGGATCCGAAGCTGCTGGGCGTCCGCGTCCGTGAGCTTGGGGCCGTTGGGGTGCACCGCCTCGAAGACCGTCGTCGACGACTACCTGCGGGAGGTCCGGCCGCTGTTCGCACCGAAGCCGCGCACGTTCCAGCGGACCGTCTGGGGTGACCGCGGTCGCGCTGGACACCGGCGAGCTGGCCTGCCGGCATGACCGGGTCTTCGCGCGGCACCGGAGGATCACCGCGCTTGAGCACGCCCGCGCACTGAAAGCCGCCCGGGGCGTTCCCGCGGAGACGCCGGTGCAGGTCCGGCCGCTGGCCGTCTACGACGCATTGATCGCATGACCCGCTCCAGCAGCGAGCTGGCGCATCTGTTCCGCCAGCCAAAGCGCCCGCGGCCGCCCGAGCGCTGCCCAAGCTCGCCGACCGCCCCCGCGCCGAGGACTGGTCCTACGAGCAGTTCGCCGCCGCGCTGCTGAAGACCGAGACCGACTCGCGCGACAGCCACGGCGGCCAGGCCCGCATCAAGGTCGCGAAGTTCCCGGCCCGCAAGACGCTCGAGGAGTTCGACTTCGCCTTCCAGACCAGCCTCAAGCGCGAGACGGTGCTGCACCTCGGCCAGCTGGACTTCCTGGCCGGCAAGGAGAATGTCGTCCTGCTCGGTCCGCCGGGGCACCGGCGAGACGCACCTGTCCATCGCGTTGGGGATCCGCGCCTGCCTCGCAGGGCACCGCGTGGCGTTCAAGACCGCCACCGAGTGGGTCGCGCTGCTGGCCGACGCCCAACGCCACGGCCGCCTCGATCACGAACTCGATCGGCTGCAGCGCATCCCGCTGCTGATCGTCGACGAGGTCGGCTACATCCCCTTCGACCCCCAGGCCGCCAACCTCGTGTTCATGCTCGTCAGCCGCCGCTACGAGCGCAGCTCGCTCATCCTCACCAGCAACAAGCCGCTCTCGGCCTGGGGCGAGATCTTCGGCGACGAGGTCACCGCCGCCGCGATGATCGACCGCCTCGTTCGCCATGCCGAGATCCTCGCCCTCAAAGGCGACAGCTACCGGCTGCGCGACCGCGACCTCGCCCGACCGGTGACCCCGCCGATTGAACGCGCGCAGCGAGCGCCGCGAAGACCTGCCCGTCTAGCTAGCTAGGCCGTTGCGTTGGAGCCGATCCGCTCGGCGAGCTCGACGATGATGCCTTCCGGACCGCGGACGTAGCAGAGCCGAAAGGTTTCCTCGTAATCCTGGACCTCGCCGACCGTGTTCAGGCCCTTGCTCCGCAATCCGTCGATCACCTTGTCCAGGTCGTCGACGA
>JBKPHP010000231.1:0-10843 GCA_046729895.1 Actinomycetota bacterium | reverse complement strand
CTGCCAGCTGCCAGCCCATCACGCCCATTCCCTGATATCGACAAACCGCCCCTCAACCGCAGCCGCCGCCGCCATCCGCGGCGACACCAGGTGGCTGCGCGCCCCGCGCCCCTGCCGACCCTCGAAGTTGCGGTTGGAGGTGGAGGCGACCCGCTCGCCCGGAGCGGCGATGTCCGGGTTCATGCCGAGGCACATCGAGCAGCCCGCCGAGCGCCATTCGAAGCCGGCGCCTTCGAAGACCGCGGCGAGGCCTTCCTCCTCGGCCTGGATCTTCACCTGCTGCGAGCCCGGGACCACCATCGCGTCGACGCCGTCGGCCACCTTGCGGCCGTCGACCAGCTCGGCCGCCTCGCGGAGGTCGCCGATGCGCGAGTTCGTGCAGGAGCCGATGAAGATCCGGTCCAGCTCGATCTCGCGAATCGGAGTACCGGGCTCGAGCGCCATGTACTCGAGCGCCCGCTCCTCACCTTCGTGGCGAGGCTCCGGCACTTCGCCGGTCACGTCCACCACCATCCCGGGCGTGGTGCCCCAGGTGACCTGCGGCGCGAGCTCGGAGGCATCGATCACGACCTCCTTGTCGAAGCCGGCGTCCGGCTCGCTGCGGAGCCTTCGCCACTCGTCGACGGGAATCGCGTCCGGCGCGGCGGCTCGGCTCCCCACCCAGTCGAACGTGGTGTCGTCCGGCGCGATCATCCCGGCACGGCCGCCGCCCTCGATCGTCATGTTGCAAACCGTCATCCGGCCCTCCATCGACAGTGCCTCGATCGGCGGGCCCGCGTACTCGATCACGTGGCCTACGCCCCCGTCGACGCCGATCCGGCCGATCGTGCCGAGAATCAGGTCCTTGGCGCTCACGCCGTAACCGAGCCTGCCTTCGTAGCGGATCCGCATCGACTTCGGCTTGCGCTGCTGGAGCGTCTGGCTGGCGAGGACGTGCTCCACCTCGCTCGTGCCGATCCCGAAGGCGAGCGCACCGAAGGCACCGTGCGTGGACGTGTGCGAGTCGCCGCAGACGATCGTCATGCCCGGCTGGGTGAGACCCAGCTCCGGCCCGATCACATGGACGATCCCCTGGCGGCCGGACCCGATCGAGTACACCGGGATCCCGAACTGGTCGCAGTTCTGCTCGAGCGCCTCGATCTGGCGGCGCGACAGCGGGTCGGTGACCATCGGCAGCGCGGTGGCGCCATCCGTCGGCACGTTGTGGTCCGCCGTGGCCAACGTGCGGTCCGGACGGCGCACCTCACGGCCCGCCACCCGCAGCGACTCGAAAGCCTGCGCGGAGGTGACCTCGTGGACCAGGTGCAGGTCCACGTAGAGGAGACCGTCGGCGACCTCGTGCGCGTCCCAGATCTTGTCGAACAACGCCTTCGCCATCAGGACCTCCTGAGGCCCGCGGCGACTACCGCGTAGAACCGGGCCTGCTCGTCACCGGGGTTCTCGAAGTGATGGGGGAGATCGGAGTCGAAGGTCACGGCGTCGCCTGTCTTCAGCTCGTGCGCGACCCGGCCGCAAACGAGCCGCAGCCGGCCCTCGGTCACCACGGCCGTCTCGCGGCTGCCGGGTTCGTGCATGGGTGGGTCCTCCGGGCCGCCGGTGGTCGCTCCGGGCCGAAGCGCGTGGAGGGAGACCTCCGCCCGCTGACCGGGAAGCGGCGGGGTGAGGATCTCGTAGCGGTGTCCGCGACCGCCTCCGGTCCGGCGCTCCGGGGCCCGGACGATGCTCACACCGTCCGCCTCGTCGAGACGGAGCAGCTGGGACAGCGAAAGGTCGAGCCCGGCGGCGATCCGCTCCGCCACGGCCAGTGTGGGGCTCGTCTCCCCGCGCTCGACCTGCGACAGCATCGGCGCGGAGACCCCGCTGCGCTCGGCGAGCTCTCTCAGCGAGAGGTCCATGGCCTCGCGTAGCGCCCTTACCCGCGGTCCGACGGGGCTGGCCTCATTGACGACTGCCATCTAGACATCGTACGTTATCACGTACGAGCGTATGCCGGATTGTCCTAGCGCCGCTGGCCCGTGGGCCGAACAAGCACCTCGTTGATGTCGACGTGTGGGGGGCGCGTGAGGGCGAAGAGGATCAGCTCGGCGATGTCCTCCGCCTGGAGTACGTCACCGATCTGCTCACGCATCCGCTCGGTGGCTTGCCTTACGACCGGGTTGACGTTGTGGCCCTGCAACTCGGTGTCCACGAACCCCGGCTCTACGCAGGTCACGCGGATGCCCGCGTGAAGGGCCTCCTGCCGCAAAGCCTCGGAGAAGCCGGTGACGCCAAACTTGGTCATGTTGTAGACGGCCGCGCCGGGGTCGGCGCGACGGCCCGCGACCGACGAGACGTTGACGATGTCCCCCCCGCCACCCTCCCGCATGAGGGGCAGGGCCGCGTGCGTGCACCACAAGACGCCGAGGAGGTTCACCTCGACCATCCGGCGCCAGTCGGAGGTGTCCGCGCCCTCGAGCGGCCCGAGCAGCATCAGGCCGGCGTTGTTCAGGAGGATCGAGAGCCCGCCGAGCTGCTCGTGCGCGATCTCGATGAAGGAACGGGCCTGCGCCTCGTCGGCTACGTCGACCTCGACGGCCAGCGCGCGGCCGCCGTCAGCCTCGATCCCTGCGGCGAGGCCCTCGAGCCGCTCCCGGCGCCGGGCACCTAACGCAACAGCCGCGCCCTCGCGCGCCAGGGCGAGCGCTACCGCCTCGCCGATTCCCGACGAGGCACCGGTGATCGCCGCGACGCGGCCCTCCAGCGCTCCGGGCACACGTCGATCGTATCCCTCGGGTCTAGGGCCGTGGTCCGCCGTACAGGCCGCGCAACGACATGACGTCGTTCACGTAGCGGCGGGTCTCCGGGAGCATTCCGATCCGGCGCACAGACCTCTCGCCCTGGTAGTAGGAGGCCGTCGCCGTGAAGATGTTCCCGGTGTCCTGGAGAAGGCGGCCGAGATACATCACGCCGGCGTGAACGTTCTCGTAGGCAGAGAGGGGGTTCAGCTGCCTGCCCGCGATGGAGCGCTCCACGAAGTCCCATGTGCCGGGGAGGATCTGCATCACCCCGCGCGCGTTGGCGCTGGAAGTGAGCGCGTTGTTGTGGCCGCTCTCCTGCCGGGCGATGGCGTTGGCCAGGGACGGCGACACGCCATGGTCGACCGCGACCTGGCTCACCAGTTGCGGGCTGATCCGCTCGTTGGTCGGCTGCGGCTCGGCGGCAGGCACCACACGCGGTGGTGAGGCGGCGCTGCCTGCGGCGGGCGGCCCGGTCGGGAGCTTGAGCGGAGTGCCGCTTAGGAGGAGTTGGGACGGATCGAGGCCGTTCATCCACGCCAACCGACTGGTGCTGATGCCGCTGCGCGCGGCGATCGCGCTCAGCGTGTCACCCCATTGGACCGTGTAGGCGCCCATCGGCCCGGGATTGCCGGCTGATAGCCCGGGGCTGCTCGCGGCGCGCGCGGGACTCGTAGCGGTGGGCGCGGGACTGGGCGCGGAAGCCGGCGCCGTGCCCTGGAGGACCGCCGCTGCCTGAGGCTCGCTCGGGATCTGGATCGTCTGCCCGGTCACCACCTGCGCCGTCTCCGGCAGCCCATTCGCCGCCCCCAGCGCGCGGGTCGTGAAGTTGTTGGCGGCCGCGATCGACCAGAGCGTCTCCCCCGGCTGGACCGTGTGGGCTACGAATGCGCTCGCCGACGCAGGCGCGAGCAGGGCAAGGCCCGCGGCGGCAGCCGCGCAGAGCAAGGAAGGGCGGACTGGGTACCCGACTCGTTGGATCGTGCGGGCCTTCGCGCGTACAGCGCCCCTCCCTGCCCTCCGGGCGCCGCTATGTCGACCTGCAGCGCCTCTTGCGAGCCCCTACAGGGCCGTACGAAGCAGCTCGAGCAGCTCCTCCGCGCCCGGCGGGTGCGGCGTGGCAGAGATCCCGGGGTGGAGCAGCACCGCCTCCACGACCTTGGGCAGCTGGTCGTCCTCCACGCCCAGCGTCGACAGCCTCGTGTGCCCCGAGCGCGCCGCAAGCCCCGCCAACCTGCCGGCCGCCGCCTCCGGGTCGCCTGCCTCGTCGCCGAGCGCCCGAGCGAGCGCCCCCATCGCCTCCGGGGCCCGCGGGGCCATCAGCCGTGCGGAGTGCGGCAGCATCACGGCGTTCGTCTCCGCGTGCGGTGCACCGCAGACCCGGACGATCGTTTGGCAGAGCGCATGGTGCACCGCCAGGCCGGTGGTGCCCACCGCGTAGCCGGCGAGCAGCGCCGCGAGCGCCAGCCCTTCGGGGTCCGGCTCGTCGCGGGGGACCTCCTCGGCGAAGAGCTCGGAGGCCCTCAGCGCCACCAGCTCGGCGACCGGGTTGGCGAATGGGGTGTAGAGGGACTCCATCGCGTGGGCCAGCGCGTTCATGGCGCTGGCCGAGCGCTGCGGCTCGGTCTGCGAGGCCATTAGCGCCGGCTCCGCGACCACGAGCGCGGGGCGCACCCAACCCGCCCCCTCGGCACCCGCGGGCAGCCGGTGGAACGGCGTCATCGGGGCGCCGGAGAGCGTCGTGGGGATCGCTGCACAGCGGCCATCGCCCGCCCCGGCGACGGCCTTGGCCGTATCGACCACCCTGCCGCCACCCACGGCCACGAGCGGCCGGCCGCGTACCTGAGGCAGCAGCTCGGCCGAGATCTCGTCGACGAACCCCGCCGGCACATGAAGGACGGCCTCGGCCCTCCGGGCCAGCTCCCCGGCGGCCTCGGTGGCCCGAGGAGTGGTCAGCAGCACGTAGCCCTCGAAGCCCTGCTCCTGCACAAGGCGGGGAGCCTCGCCGAGCACCCCCTCGCCGAAGCGAATGAGCCGCTCGCCGTCACGAAAGGTGAAGCCGGCCGCCACCCGGCGATTCTCGCGGACGCTGCGAGCGCGAGTGGACGCGTGGGGTTGCCATAGGTGCGCAAAGCGTCCACTCGTCGCGCGATCGCTGCGGCTACAGGTGCAGCAGGGGGCCGCTAGGGCGTCGGCGTCTGCTCGGCCTCCGCGTGCGACAGATGGTGCTCGGCCTCCGCGGCCGCCGACTCCGCCAGCGCGTTGGAGATCGCCCGCAGATAGGCCGTGCCCGACGCCTCGAGGATGTCCGTCGAGACGCCCACGCCTGAGGCCGTGCGGCCGTCAAGCTCGAGCAGGACGGTCACCTCGCCGAGGGCGTCGCGGCCGCCCGTGACCGCGCTCACGTGGTACTCCTTGAGCCGCGCCTCGCGCCCCACAGCGGCGTTGATCGCGCTGAAGAAGGCATCCACCGGACCGTCGCCCGTGAAGCTGCCCTTGCCGACCCCGCCGCCCGGCATCCGCACGGTCACGCGTGCGTGCGGCCCCCTGCTGGAGGAGGCCTCGACCTCGAACGACTCGAGCTCGTAGGCCGCCGGCGACTGGCGCATCTCGTCGGAAACGATCGCCTCGAGGTCCAGCGCCGTGACCTTCTTCTTCTTGTCCGCGATCTCCTTGAAGCGCCTGAACGCCTTGTTGAGCGCAGCGCCCTGGACCTCGAAGCCGAGCTCCTCCAGCGCCTTGCGCAACGCGTGGCGGCCCGAGTGCTTGCCCAGGACGATCGAGTTCGCATCGAGGCCGATCGTGGTCGCGTCCATGATCTCGTAGGTGGTGCGGTCCTTGAGCACGCCATCCTGGTGGATGCCCGCCTCGTGGGCGAACGCGTTGCGTCCCACGATCGCCTTGTTCGGCTGGACGGTGTAGCCGGTCAGCCTCGACACGAGCCGGCTGGTTCGGGCGATCTCTCGTGTGCCCACGCCGGTCCAAAGGCCCACGCTGGACTCACGCGTGTGGAGCAGCATGACGATCTCTTCCAGGGAGGCGTTGCCCGCTCGCTCCCCGATTCCGTTGACGGCGCACTCCACCTGGCGACAGCCCGCCTGGAGGCCGGCGAACGAATTCGCCACGGCCAGCCCGAGGTCGTTGTGGCAGTGCACCGAGACGACCACGTCGCCGAGGGCGGGTACGAGCCGGTAGAGCTCCTGGAACATCGCCTCGTACTCGTGAGGCATCGTGTAGCCCACGGTGTCGGGGACGTTGATCGTGGTCGCCCCCTCGTCGAGGGCGATCTGGGCCACCTCGGCCATGAACTCGATGTCCGAGCGCGAGCCGTCCTCCGGAGAGAACTCCACGTCGTCGGTGTACTGCTTCGCGTGCGCCACGGCGGCGCGCGCCTGGCCCTTTACGTCCTCGCGCGTGGTCTGGAGCTTGCGCTCGATGTGGATGTCGCTGGTGGCGATGAAGGTGTGGACGCGGGGCCGCTCGGAGTCCTTGACGGCGTTCCAGGCCGCGTCGATGTCCTCCTTCGCCGTCCGCGCGAGCCCGCAGATCACGGGTCCCTGGACCTCCCGCGCGATGGCCTGCACGGCCTCGAAATCACCCGGCGAGGTGATCGGGAAGCCCGCCTCGATGACGTCCACGCCCAGCCGGGCGAGCTGGTGTGCGATCTCGAGCTTCTCCTGCTTGTTCAGCGAGATGCCGGGCGACTGCTCCCCGTCGCGGAGCGTCGTGTCGAAGATTCGTACCCGGTCCTGCTCGTCCCGCATGTCGTTCCTTTCTCTACCTCGCCTGCCATTCTCCTGTGCTGGTCTGCGGCTGCGCGGCCGCCACGCGCTATTCCCCCCGAAGGGGGAGAAGGAGAAGTCGCAGGTCGAGCCGGAGCGACATGCAGGTCAAGTCTACCGAGTGCCGGGTCCGGCGGGCCGTGCCGATCGGTGGGCCGACTAAAGAGTCAGAACCACCTTGCCGACGTTCTTTCCCTCGTGCAGGAAGCGGTGCGCCTCCGCTCCTTGCTCGAGCGGAAAGGTCTTCGCCACGACCGGACGGAGCCGCCCCTGCTCGATCCAGGCCGCCAGGGGCCGGATGTACTCATCGAGTGAATGCTTCGAGTCCCAGATGGTGAGCATGTTCAGGCCGATCACTCCCTTCGACTCGCTCATGAGCTTGAGCGGGTGGAAGCGCGGCATCTGGGCGAGCGCCTTGAGCGCCCGAGGCCTGCTCCGCCGCTCGCCGCTCTGAACTGCCGAAGCACCGAAGCAGACCAGCCTTCCGCCGGCACGCAGTAGCGAGAAGCTCCGCTTGAAGCTCCGGCCTCCGATGGCGTCCATCACCAGGTCGAGAGGCCGCTTCTCGCCCGTGATGCTGCGAACCTCCTTGACGAAGTCCTGCGTGCGGTAGTCGATTGCGTGATCGACGCCGAAGCCCTTGATGGCCTCGTGCTTGGCGGCCGAAGCGGTCCCGAATAGCTCCGCGCCCACGATCTTGGCGATCTGCGTCGCCGCGATCCCCACCCCTCCCGCCGCGGCGTGGAGCAGAACCCGCTCACGCTCGTGCACCGAGCCGTAGCGGACGACCCCGGCGTAAGCGGTCGCGTAGTTGACGGGGAAGGCGGCGCCCTCCTCGTAGCTCCAGTCCACGGGGAGGGGCAGTACTTCGCCGGCACCGGTCACGACGACCTCCGCGTAGCCGCCGAAGCGGCAGCCGCCCATCACCCGCTGGCCGACCGAGAGGCCCTCGACGCGCTCGCCGAGCGACTCGACGTCGCCGGCGAACTCGTAGCCGACCACGCAGGGCGGCTTGGGCGCGTCCGGATAGAGGCCGACGCGGGCAAGCAGGTCGGCGAAGTTGATCCCCGCGGCGCGCACGCGAACCCGAACCTCGCCCGGCCCCGGCTTCGGATCGGGACGGTCCTGGACGCGCAGGACCTCGGGCGGCCCGTGCTCGGTGATGAGGAGCGCCCGCATGGCGGCCAGACTATCCGGCTCGCCTCCTCATACGGCGTCACTTCGTGGGGCTCATGGCCCGGCAAAGTCACGCTGTATTCCGGTTTGGGGGCCCCCAAACGTCTAGAGCGAGACGGTGCGACCGGCGATGAAGCCCTCGCTGGCCACGATCTCGTCGACCACGTCCTGAGGCACCGGCGAATCGGTGGTGACCACCATCGTGGCCTCGCCGTCCTCTGTCAGCTCGTCGTCCGGATGGCGTCCCACGGCGGCCGAGACGATGTTGATGCCGGCCTCGCCGAAGCTGGTCCCCACCCGGCCGATCATGCCGGGCTGATCGCGGTAGCGGAACACGGCAAGGTGCTCCTCGAGCTGGACGTTGAAGCGCGAGCCCCACGCCTCGAGCAGATGCGGACGGTGGCGCCGCCCGAAGACCGTCCCCACCACTCGGGTGCGGGTGTCGCCGCTGACCACGGACACCCGCACGAGGTCCGTGAAGTCA
The DNA here is from genome assembly GCA_046729895.1 of Actinomycetota bacterium. GTDB lineage: Bacteria > Actinomycetota > Thermoleophilia > Solirubrobacterales > Thermoleophilaceae > DASXBA01. The sequence continues at coordinate 2,627 of JBKPHP010000231.1, read as the reverse complement.
CGCGCGTGCACCTGGCGGGTCTCTGCGACGGAGATGCCGCGCTCCTCGGCTATGGCGGCGGCGTTCACGTCGTTGACCTGCTCCTCGGTGTGGCCCGCGAGCGCGCCCTTCAGCGTCTGCACCGTGAGCAGGCGGGTGTCACGCTCCGCCACGTGGCCCAGGTACTCGACTTCGAGCCGGTCCACGGAGCTGCCCTCCGCCACCGCCGCCGCGATCCGCCCGAGCTGCCGGCAAAGCGGCAGGAAGGGGCCGAGCGCCTCGAGGTCCTCGGCGGCCACCGCGGGGACGTTCACGGCGCTCGTGACGACGCCGCCCGAAAGCGCCGCCACCACCTGCTCGGCGGCCTGGTGGCCCGCCCGGTCGGTGGCCTCGGTCGTGGAGGCGCCCAGGTGCGGGGTCACGACCACGTTGGGATAGCCGAACAGCGGGTGCTCGGTAACCGGCTCCTGGGGGAAGACGTCGAGCGCGGCGCCGGCGACCCTGCCGGAATCCAGCGCCTGCTTGAGCGCGTCCTGAACCACCAGGCCGCCGCGGGCGACGTTGACGATCCGCACGCCGTCGCGCATCTTCGAGAACGCGTCGGCGTCGAGCCAGCCCTCGGTCTCAGGCGTCTGCGGCAGGTGGATCGTGATGAAGTCGGCCTGAGCGTAGAGCTCCTCCGAGCTCGCTGCGTGCTCGACCCCTAGCTCGCGGAAGCGCTCCTCCCCCACGTAGGCGTCGAAGGCGATCACCCGCATGCCGAACCCCAGCGCTCGCTGCGCCACGAGCTGCCCGATGCGCCCGAAGCCGAGGATCCCGAGCACCTTCTCGTTGAGCTCGACTCCGCTGAAGCGGGAGCGCTCCCAGGCGCCGCCCACGAGCGACGAGTGCGCCTGCGGCACGTTGCGCGCCAACGCCAGCAGCATCGCCATGGTGTGCTCGGCCGCGGTGATCACGTTCGACTGGGGGGCGTTGGCCACCACGACGCCCTGCTTGGTGGCGGCCTCGACGTCCACGTTGTCGACTCCCACCCCCGCGCGGCCCACGGCACGCAGGCGGTCCGCCTTGGCGAGCAGGTCGGCCGTCAATTTGGTCCCGGAGCGAATGAGGATGCCGTCGAACTCGCCTATCCGGCGCGGCAGCTCGTCGTCTGGCCAGTCGACGCCGAGCTCGACCTCGAACCCGGCGTCGCGCAGGAGCTGCACGCCCGACTCACCGATCTTCTCCTTGACGAGGACCCTCGCGCTGCCGCGAGTGCCTGGGGTGGGCGCGGCGCGCGTCACCTCGCAAGCAGCGGCACGCCCGCCTCGAGGAAGACGCGCTGGGCGGCGGCCACACCGGCGCCGAGCTCCACCTCGTGGCCGAGCTCGCGGAGCGTCATCTCGAAGGCCGAGATGGTGACCACGATGTCGAACGCCCCGAAGTACCCGCAGTGGGCGATGCGGGCGATCTCGCCCTTGAGCCGCCCCTGGCCACCCGCGATCGTGACCCCGTAGCGATCCCGCATCAGCCCCGGTACCCGGGCGCCGTCGATCGTGTCGGGCAGCTTGATGGCGGTCACGACGCCTGCGTTCTGATCCTCGGGACCGAACAGCTCGAGCTCGAGACCCTTGACGGCCTCCCGGGTCGCGCGGCCGAGCAGCCGATGGCGCTCGTAGACCTCCTCGAGCCCCTCCTCCTCGATCAGCCGCAGCGCGACGTCGAGCGCCATGACGAGCCCCACCGCGGGCGTGAACGGCGAGTCGGGCGGGTCGGCCCGCTGTCCGCCAAGCGTGCGCTGCCAGTCGAAGTAGTAGCGCCCCGTCCCACCGGGCTCGGCGGCGCGGGCGAGCGCAGCCGCGTTGGGGCTGGCGAACGCGAGCCCGGGCGGCGACATCAACGCCTTCTGAGAGCCACCGACGACGACATCCACGCCCCAGTCGTCCTGCGGCAGCGGGACGGCCCCGATCCCAGAGACCGCGTCTACCGCGAGCAGGGCGCGGTGGCGGTGGGCGACCTCCGCGAGCCCCTGGACGTCGTTGACGACACCGGTGGACGTCTCCGAGAAGGTCGTGAACACGAGCCCCGCCCCCGCGTGCTCGGCGAGCTCGCGGTCCAGGTCCGCCGGCTCGACCTTGTTCCCCCAGCCGGCCCGGTAGTGGACCGTGGCGGCGCCGTACGCGTCGCACAGCTCGGCCCAGCGCTCACCGAACTTGCCGCAAGAGGCGACCAGCGCCGGCTCGCCGGGCCGAACCAGGTTGGCGACCGCGGACTCCATAGCGCCGCTGCCTGACGCGGCGAACAGCAGCACGTCGCCCGAGGTCTGGAACACCCGCTTGAGCGAGTCGAGCACCCGCGCGTATACCTCGATGAACACCGGCGCCCGGTGGTAGACCATCGGCTCGGCCATCACCTGCGACACCTGCGGGGGCAGTGGCGTAGGCCCCGCAGTCATGAGGTACTGCTTGACGTACGGGTTGGGCATCGGCCGGGCGAGGATAGCGGAGGGCCTAGACCCGTCCGAGCAGGCGGAACCGCAGCTTGCTGCCCCGCCCCCCGAACGCGAGCACGTGGAGGCTGTTGCGCCCCGGATTGAACGAGCTCTCCGGGACCATCACGGAGTAGCTCTCCCGGCTGCTGCCGCGCAGGAAGGAGCTGCGCCCGGTGGC
>JBKPHP010000230.1:0-12418 GCA_046729895.1 Actinomycetota bacterium | reverse complement strand
TGGCCAGCCGGATCACCGGCTTCGCCCGCCCGGGGAGCGTCGTGGCCGCGGAAGAGGTTCGTGAAGCCGCCCGGAACGACGGCTGGGCCTGGTCGTACGCCGGCAACCGGCGGTTCAAGGGCGTGCGCGGCGAGGTCTCCGTGTACCGCGTGCGGCGCGGCGAGCCCGAGCGCTAGGCGCTGGCAGCGCTGCGGGGTGGCCTTTCCGAGTCCACCCCAGGGGCGGACTTGCGGTCAGCCAGGCCCGCGGCCCGCCGCAGAGAATCGGCCTTGTCGGTCTTCTCCCAGGTGAAGTCGTGGTCCTCCCGGCCGAAGTGCCCGTAGGCGGCTGTCTTCTGGAATATCGGCCGGTGCAGGTTGAGGTAGTGGCGGAAGGCCCCCGGCCGGAGGTCGAAGTGCTGCTCGATCAGCCCCGCGATCTTCGTCTTCGAGACCCGCTCGGTGCCGAAGGTCTCGACCATCAGCGAGATGGGGTGTGCCACGCCGATCGCGTAGGCCACCTGCACCTCGCAGCGATCGGCGAGGCCCGCGGCGACCACGTTCTTTGCCACGTAGCGGGCGGCGTAGGCGGCGGAGCGGTCGACCTTCGAGGGGTCCTTCCCGGAGAAGGCACCCCCGCCGTGACGGGCCATCCCGCCGTAGGTATCGATGATGATCTTGCGCCCCGTGAGCCCGCAGTCGCCCATCGGGCCGCCGATCACGAACTTGCCGGTGGGGTTCACCAGGAAGTGGTCCGAGCCGTCGTGCAGCTTCTTCTCGTCGTACAGCTCGCCGGGGAGGATCGGGTGCACGACGTGCTCCCAGAGGTCGGGCTTGATGAGGGTCTCGGTGTCGAGCCCCTCCTTGTGCTGCGTCGAGATCAGGATCTTCTCGATCTCGATCGGCCGTCCGTTCTCGTAGCGGACGGTGACCTGGGTCTTTCCGTCCGGGCCGAGGTAGGGCATAACGTCGCCGCGACGCACCTCGGCGAGTCGATGGGCCACCTTGTGCGCGAGCGAGATGGGCATGGGCATCAGCTCGCGCGTCTCGCGGGTCGCGTAGCCGAACATCATGCCCTGGTCGCCGGCTCCCGCCTTGTCGAGCGGGTCCTCGTCGGCGGGGTCGCGGCGCGACTCGTAGGCGGCGTCGACGCCCTGAGCGATGTCGGGGGACTGCTCGTCGATCGCGGTGATTACCGCGCAGGACTCGCAGTCGAAGCCGTACTTCCCGCCGTGGTAGCCGATTCGCTTGATCGTCTCCCGGGCGATCTTCGGGATGTCCACGTAGGTCTCCGTCGTGATCTCGCCGGAGACGACCACGAGCCCCGTGTTCACGAGCGTCTCACACGCCACGCGGCCGACGGGGTCGTCGGCCATTACCGCGTCGAGCACACCATCCGAGATTTGGTCGGCCATCTTGTCGGGGTGGCCCTCGGTGACCGACTCGGAAGTGAACAGGAACTCGTTCTCGGAAAGCCGCTGTGTCGTCATGAGTCGGGGAAGGGTAGCGGGCCGGTCGCTGGTCACCGGCGGCTAGTCGGTAACGCTTCGGGCGGTGCCGCTCCCAGCGACCAGCGACTAGCGACTGGTGTTGAAGTCGATCACGAGCGGCACGCCCTCCAGCCCGAAGCGCTCGCGCAGGCGGTTCTCGAGGAAGTACGCGTAGTCGCGGGTCACGAGGCGGCGGTCCGAGACCTGCACCGCGAAGCGCGGCGGGTCGGTCTCGACCTGCGTCATGTAGTAGAGGCGCAGGCGCTTGCCGCGCACGGCGGGCGGCTGGCGGGCCGACTGGAGGTCGGACAGGAAGCGGTTGACCTGCGGGGTGGGTATCCGGGCCCGCGCGCGGTCGGCCACGTCCAGCGCCTCCGCCATGAGGCGACGCAGGCCGCGGCCGGTCTTCGCCGATACCGCGAGTACCCGCGGTCGCTGCCGGAGCTTGCCCTCGACACGGACCTTTGCGTCCTCGAGGTCGGTGCGGGTCACGTCCCACTTGTTGAGGGCGCACACGGTGGCGCACTTGGCGCGCATGGCCATCTCGGCGACCCGGAGATCCTCGCTCGTCACACCCTCGGTGGCGTCGCAGACCACGATCGCGACCGCGGCGCGGTCGGCGGCGCGCTCGGAGCGGAGCTGCGCGTAGTAGTCCACGCTCCCCGCGACCTTGGTCCGCCGTCGTAGCCCCGCTGTGTCCACCAGTGTCACCGGGCATCCCTCGAACTCGATCCGAGTGTCGATGGAGTCGCGGGTCGTGCCCGCGACCGGCGTCACGATCACCCGCTCCTCACCAAGCAGCCGGTTGACGAGCGACGACTTGCCGACGTTGGGCCGCCCGATCACCGCAAGCGCGGTCGTGTCGGCCCCGGCGTGGGCGGCCGCAGCCGGGAGCCGCTCCACGATCAGGTCGAGCAGGTCGCCGACGCCGAGCCCCTGGGTGGCTGACACGGGCACCGGGTCACCCAGGCCAAGCGCATAGAACTCGCCGGCGAGCCCCGTCTGGCTTGTGACGTCGACCTTGTTCGCCGCCACCACGACCGGCGCGGGCCCGCCGCGCAGCTCGGCGGCGAGCTCGGCGTCGCCCGGGCGCAGGCCTGCCCGCGCGTCCACCACGAGGAGCGCCAGGTCCGCCTCGGAAAGCGCCCTCCTGGCCTGGCGGCGGACGGCCTCGGCGAGGTCGCCCGGCTGGGCGATGTCGACGCCGCCCGTGTCCACGAGGGTGAAGCTCCGGCCGTTCCAGTCGGCTTCGACCTCCTTGCGGTCTCGGGTCACGCCCGACTGCTCGTGGACGACCGCCTCCCGGCTGCCGCTCAGACGATTGACGAGCGTCGACTTCCCGACGTTGGGATAGCCAACGACGGCGATCTTCGGCGGAGCCATCTAGCCGCCCAGGCGGCGCTCCGACATCCGGACCAGGTCGGCCACCCGCTCCACGACCTCGTCCACCGTGAGCCCGGTCGTGTCGAGCTCCACCGCGTCGGGTGCAGCACGCAGGGGAGAGTGCTCGCGCGAGCGGTCCTGCTCGTCGCGGAGCGCCTGGTCGCGCATCACCGTCTCCACGTCGGCGCCGAGCTCCTGGGCGCGTCGGCGCGCGCGCTCCTCGGCGCTCGCCGTGAGGAAGACCTTCACCGGCGCGTCGGGCGCCACCACGGTGCCGATGTCGCGGCCTTCGGCGACCCAGTCGCCGCGGCTGAGCAGCTCGCGCTGCTTGGCGACGAGGGCCCGGCGCACCTTCTCGTTGGTTGCGATCCGTGACGCCGCCTCCGCCACCTCCGGGGCCCGGATCGCCTCCGTCACGTCCTCGCCGTTCGCGACGATCCGCTTACCCAGCCGAAGCTCCAGCTCCCTGGCCCGCTCCGAGGCGGCACCCCCGTGGCGGAGGAGCATGAGGGCAGCCGCCCGGTACATCGCGCCCGAGTCGAGGTAGGGGAAGCCGAGCACGTCGGCCACCGCTCGCGCCACCGTGCTCTTGCCCGCGCCGGCGGGCCCGTCTATGGCGACGACCATCGGGCGGAAGGCTAGACCTCGGCGGAGCCGTCGCCCTCGGGGTTCGCGCGACCGGCGCCCCCACTCGCTTCGCGTTGAGCGAGAGGTGCTCTTCGGGACATAAAGGGCTGGGTAGCAGGACGGCCGGTCCGGGGCGACCGACTTCACGAAGAAAGTCATCCAGACCACCCAGGAGGGGTGCTAATGGACAACATTCGGCGATTTCGCACGGATCCGCGATCCCCGGCACCTCCTACCCAGCCCCGATCCGCAGGGGGTTCGCGCACTCAGAAGCGAGAGGCGACCGGGGCCTACCCGAGCAGACCCTGCAGGTCGGACTCGAATCCCGGGTACGAGACGGCCGCCGCCTCCATCCCCACCACCTCGACCCCTTCCAGCGAAGCCAGGCCCGCCACGGCGCCGAGCATGGCCATGCGATGGTCGCCACGGGCGTCCAGCATGCCGCCCGGTAGCGGCGAGCCGTCGCCTCGGACCGCGAACCCGTCGCCCGTGTCCTCGATGTCGGCGCCCAGGCCGCGGAGGCCCGATACCACCCCCTCGATCCGGTCCGACTCCTTCAGCCGCAGCTCCTCGGCCCCCTTGACCACGGTCTCGCCGTCGGCGAAGGCGCCGAGCAGCGCCACGAGCGTCAGCTCGTCGATCGCCAGCGGCACCTCCTCGGGCGCGACCGTGGTGCCGTCCAGCGGGCCGGCGGCGACGTCGAGCTCGCCGATCGGCTCGAGGTCCTGCTCCGCGCCGGGCGCCTCGAGATCGCCGAGTATCGGGGCACCCATCCGCTGGGCGATCCGGAAGAAGCCGGTGCGGGTCCAGTTGAGGGTCACGTCCTTTACGACGACCCGGGAGCCTGGAACCAGGCAGGCCGCGGCTACGACGAAGGCCGCCGAGGAGGGGTCGCCCGGAACCGTCACGACGTCGAGCTCGAGCTCGTCGACCTGGGCCACGCTGATTCGCAATCCGTCGCGCGCGAACGGCACCCTGGCGCGGCGCAGCATGCGCTCGGTGTGATCGCGGGTCTGGCGGGGCTGCTCTATGGTCGTCGAGCCCACGGCCAGCATCCCCGCGATGAGCACGCAGGACTTGACCTGGGCGCTGGCGACAGGAAGCTCGTACTCGATGCCGGTCAGCGGGGCGCCCGTCACCGTGAGCGGGGGAAAGCGCCCTTCCCTGGCCGCCATGCCGGCGCCCATCGCCGCCAGTGGCTCGACGACCCGGTCGACCGGCCGGCGGCGGATCGACTCGTCCCCGTCGAGCGTCCACACGCCGCCGGGCTGCCCGGCGAGCCAGCCGGGCATGAGCCTGAGCAGGGTGCCCGAGTTCCCCACGTCGAGGTGGCCGCCGGTCGCCTCGAGGGCCTCGTGGAGGCCCACCCCCCGTACGACCACGCGTCCATCGTCCTCCTCGACCCCCGCGCCAACCGTCCGGAGCGCGTTCAAGGTCGAGCGGGTGTCCGCTGAGTCGAGGTAGTTCTCGATCGTCACGGGCTCGTCGCACATCGCCCCGAACAGCGCGGCCCGGTGCGAGATCGATTTGTCCGAGGGGGGGACGTAGTCCCCGCGCAGGGGACCGGACGGCTCGAAGCGCGTGCTCACCCGACCGGAAAGCCGAGCTCGTCGATCAGCTCGGTGGCGCGGGCGGCCTCCTCGTCGCCTGCAACCCAGAGCGTCATCGCCCCGGAACGCATGTCCGCGGCCGGCGCGAGCGCCATGTCGACGATGTTCACGTCCGCCTTGCCGAGTGCCAGGGCCACCTGGGCGACGATACCCGGGCGGTTCGGCACGCTAAGCCGCAACTCGTGGACCGGCCCGCCGGCGAGGTCGGCCTCGAGCAGGCGCCGCCGGTCGGCGGCCGCCGCCTCGTTCCAGGCCTCGATGGTCGCGGCATCCCCGGCGCGCAAGGAGCTCGCGACCTCGCCGAGGCGCGCCACCGTCTCCTCGATTTCGTCGGCAATCGCCTCCCTGTTCGCGAGGTAGATGTCGGTCCAGACGCTCGAACTGGCACCGGCGACGCGCGTGGCGTCCCGGAAGCTCGGCCCGGCGCGCGGCAGGGGCTCGTCCTCGCGAGCTAGCTCGCGCGCCGCCTGGGAGACGAGCACGTTCGCCAGCACGTGCGGCAGGTGGCTGACCGTGGCGAGCAGGCGGTCATGGGTGCGCGCGTCGATCGCCACGGGTCGCGCGCCAAAGGACACGACCAGCCGGTGGAGCCGCTCGTAGAGGAGGCCGGACGAGCGCTCCAGCGGGGTCAGGTACCAGACGGCCCCCTCAAAAAGGTCCGCCCTCGCGTGCTCCACCCCGATCGTCTCCGCCCCCGCCACCGGATGGCCGCCGATGAAGCGCTCATCGTCGATCGAGTCGACGAGCTGTCGCTTGGTCGAGCCAACGTCGGTCACGACGCAATCCTCTGCCGCAGCCGCCAGAGCTGCCCTCAGCTGCTTGGGGAGAGCCCCCACCGGCGCACAGGCGAAGCAAGCCGAGGCGCCTTCCAGCGCCCACTCGAGGGACTCCGACGCGCGGTCTATGGCGCCCAGCTGCATGGCGAGCTCGAGCCGCTCGCGATCGCGTCCGAAGCCGATCACCTCCACGTCCTCGATCTGCTTGCGCGCCGCCAGACCAATCGAGCCGCCGATCAGGCCGACGCCGAGGACTGCGATCCTCATCCGCCTTCCCGCCGCGCCCTGACCGCGGCCGCCAACCCGTCCAGCACCTCAACCGTCGCGTTCCAGTCCATGCACGAGTCGGTGATCGACTGGCCATAGGTCAGCGGTCTCCCGGAGTCGAGCTCCTGACGCCCCCCGACGAGAAATGACTCGAGCATCACGCCGACGATCGCTGGGTTGCCCGCGGCGACCTGCCCCGCGACGTCGACGGCCGCCAGCCGCTGACGGTCTGGGTCCTTGCGGCTGTTGTCGTGGGAGACGTCGATGACGACGCGTTCGGGCAAGCCCGCGTCGCGCAGCTTGGCGAGCGCACCGGCCACACCCGCCGCGCCGTAGTTTGGTGCGTCGCTGCCCCCGCGCAGGATGATGTGGCAGTCCCGATTGCCCCGGGTGTGGTGGATGGCGGGGGTGCCGCTTTCGTCGATGCCGGCGAACGCGTGCGGCACGGCAGCGGCGCGAACGGCGTCCACGGCCACCTGGACGTTGCCGTCGGTGCGGTTCTTGAATCCCACCGGCATCGACAGGCCGGAGCCGAGCTGGCGATGGATCTGGCTCTCGGCCGTCCGCGCGCCGATCGCTCCCCAGGCCACCGCGTCGGAGATGTACTGGGGGGTGATCGGATCGAGGAACTCGCAGCCGACCGGCAGCCCGAGTGCATGCACCGCGAGCAGCAGCTTGCGCGCCATGCGCAGCCCGGCGTTGACGTCTCCGGACCCGTCGAGGTGGGGGTCGTTGATCATCCCCTTCCAGCCGGTGGTGGTACGGGGCTTCTCGAAGTAGACGCGCATCGCGACGCAGAGCTCATCGCGCAGCTCGCCCGCCGTGGCGCTCAGGCGCCCGGCATAGTCGAGTGCAGCGTCCACGTCATGGACGCTGCAAGGTCCCACCACGACCAGGAGGCGGTCGTCCGCCCGGTCGAGGATGGCGTGTATCTCCGAGCGCCCCCGGAGGACCACCTCGGTGCCGGCCTCGCCAAGCGGCAGCTCCTCGAGAATCGACATGGGGGCAACGAGCGGCACGACCCGCTCGATGCGCTGGTCCCGGACGTGGTCCGGATGCGTGGGGCGGGTGGGGCTCAAACGGCCGCGGCCAGCTCCTTGCCGGCGAGCTCTGCGGCGTGCTCCACCTTGCGCAGATAGCCCTGGAAGTCGTCGCCGTAAAGCGCCTGCGGCCCGTCGCAGACCGACTCCTCGGGGCAGGGGTGCATCTCGACGATCACCCCGTCCGCGCCCGCGGCGGCGGCCGCCAGCGACAACGGCTCGACAAGACTGCGGCTCCCAGCCGCGTGGCTCGGGTCGACGATCACCGGCAGGTGGGTCAGCTCCTTGAGCACCGGCACCGCCATCAGGTCGAGGGTGAAGCGATAGCTCGTCTCGAACGTGCGGATCCCGCGCTCGCAGAGCATCACGTCCTCATTGCCCTCCTTGAGCACGTACTCCGCGGCCAGGAGGAGCTCCTCCAGCGTCGCAGAGAGACCACGCTTCAGTAGCACCGGCTTGCCGGCGCGCCCTACCTCGGTGAGGAGCGCGTAGTTCTGCATGTTGCGCGCTCCGAGCTGGATCACGTCGGCCACCTCGACCACGGCCTCGAGGTCGCGCACGTCCATCAGCTCGGTCACTATCGGGAGCCCGGTCTCGGCCCTGGCCTCGGCGAGCAGCCTCAGGCCCGCCTCGCCCAGACCCTGGTACGAGTACGGCGAGGTACGGGGTTTGTACGCGCCACCACGCAGCAGCTGGGCTCCAGCGTCGCGGACGATGCGGGCGCTCTCCAACATCACCTCCCGCGACTCCACCGTGCAGGGGCCGGCGATCGCGGCGAAGTGGTTGCCGCCTACCTTGCGGCCGTCGATGTCGACCACGGTGCGCTCCCCGCGCTTGTACTGGGCCGAGGCGAGCTTGTAGGGCTTCAGGATCGGCACCAGATGGTCGACCCCGGGGAACCCCTCGAGGCCCAGGTTGGACACGTGCTCGCGGTCGCCGATCGCGCCGATCACCGTGACGAACTCGCCCTCGGAGACGTGCGCATGCGCGCCGGCGGAATCGACCCTCTCGATGACAGCGGAGACCTGCTCCGCCGTCGCCCCCTCTTTCATCACGATCATCATCTGTTTCCTAAGCCTTTCAAAGATCCCTGGGTAGCTCCCGGTTTTGGACGGCGGGCCCGAGAGCGGGCATTGGTGTCGGCGTCCGGCGGGGCGTCGTCCTGTCGTGGGGTGCAGCCTACGGTCGGCCGCGGGGCCGGACGCCTAGGTAAATCGCCAGTACCAGCACGCGCGGGCACGGCGGCGGCCGCCGGGGTCGGCGGTAGCGTGGGCCGGCCTGGCGCACTGCTGTGGCATCACACGGTTTGTAGCAGGTCATGGCCGCCCAGGCCAAACGGCCGCGGCCAGTTTGGCCGTCGCGACAGTTTGCCCGCTCGGCTAAAGGGTATGGCCAACACACCACATCCGGGCCGCCAGGAGGGCGGCCACTGGGGGAGCAAACATGGACATGGGAACCGCACGCGTCGTGCCCAGGATGTCATGGGATGACGTGCACCGTCTGGAGCTCCAGCTCCGGGCTCGCTCCGCCGCCATCGGACGCAGGGGAAGGAACCCGAGCTGCTGTCCGGGCTGCGGGCGGGAGATCAGCGAGGGCGACGGGGGCATGCAGCTCGGAGGCGTCAACGTGCACGTCAGCTGCCTTCCGGAGCTACGCGGCGCCGCTCACACGGTCTAGAGCACTTCGTCGAGGGCCGCCAGGAAGCGGTCGTTCTCCTGTCGGGTGCCGTAGGTGACCCTGATCCATCCCGCCTGCCCGAGGGCGGTGCCGGCACGCACGATCACGCCTCTCTCGGCTAGCCCACGCATCACCTCGACATCGTCGCGCTCTCCAAGCGAGAACCACGAGAAGTTCGCCTGGCTGTCGGTCGTCTCGAGGCCGCGCTCCTCGAGCTCCGAATCCACGTGGAGCCGTTCGATCGCGGTGCGCTCGACACGACGCTCGACCTCGTCCTGGTGCTGCAGCGCCTCGGCGGCCGCCGCCTGGGCCAGCGCGTTGACGGAGAACGGCTGCCGAACGCGGTCGACCGCAAGCCGGAAGCCCTCGGGGCCGAGCGCGTATCCCGCCCGCAGCCCGCACAGCCCGTAGACCTTGGAGAAGGTGCGCAGCACCACGAGGTTGGGGTGGCGGCGCACGAGCTCCAGCGACTCGTCGGGGTCCTGGACGGTGGAGAACTCGACGTAGGCCTCATCCACGATCACCGCCACATGGCGCGGCAGGGCCGCCAGCAAGGCGTCGATCTCCGCGGGGGGCAGCGCAGTCGCGGTCGGGTTGTTGGGGTTGCAGACGAGCACCAGGCGAGTGGCGTGTGTCACCTCGCGGGCCATCGCCTCGAGGTCGTGGCGGCCGTCCGCGTCGAGGGGCACCGTGATCGGCCGGGCGCCGGTCAGGGCCGCCAGGTGCGGATACATCGAGAACGAGGGCCAGGCGTACACAACTTCGGCGCCCGGCTCGAGCATGGCCTCCGCGGCCGCCAGGAGGATCTCGCACGAGCCGTTGCCGACAGCCACCATCGCAGGCGAGACGTCGCAGCGCTCGGCGATCCGGCGGCGCAGCAGGGACTTCTCGGGGTCCGGATAGCGGTTGAGTCCCTCGAGCGCTCGCTGCGCGACCTCCAGGACGTGGGGCGGCGGCCCCCAGGGCGTCTCGTTGGAGGCGAGGTTGACGAGCTCGCCGTCGTACTGGTGCGTCTCGGCCGCCGGGTAGACCGGTATGCCCTCCAGGCGCCGGTTGAACTCGATGGGCGTCACTGGGCGCCCTGCAGATCGCGGCGCAGCGACTCGGCGCCGCGCAGGTAGACGTGTTGGGCCTTGCCGTCCATGTAGCAGTGCGCCAGCAGCCGAATGACGCGCGGAAGTGCGTCGGGCACGTCCATCTCGCGGGCGCATAGCAGCGGCACGCCGCTCAGACCCAGACGCCGGGCGGCCTCCGCCGGAAAGGCCGCGTCCAGGTCCTCGGTACAGGTGAACAGGCAGCTCACCAGGTCCTCGGCTCCGAGCGCGTTGCGCTCCAGCAACTCGCGCACGAGCTCCTCGGTGGCCCCGAGGATCGACTCGGCATCGTTGTCCTCGACGGTGATCGCGCCCCTGAGCGCTCGTAGCCTCACGCCGCCGATTCTTGCAGTCGTCCGGCGCCTCGCCGCGGACGCACCCGTCCCTAGGGCTCTGCGCGGGCGCCGCGCGCGCGTAGGTCCCGCCCTGCCCTTAGGGACGGGCACGCGGCTAGGCCTTCCTCAGCCGCTCCACCTCCGCCGCCGAGAGGCGGCGCGACTGCCCGGGCCCCAGGTGGCCGAGCTCGAGAGGGCCGAAGCCGATTCGCTCCAGCTCTTTGACGCGGTGGCCCACCGCTTGGCACATGCGCCGGACCTGGCGCTTGCGGCCCTCCCGCAGGGAGATCTCGAGCTCGCCGGGCGCCACCGAGCGCACGCCGGCGGGTGCCGTTCGCCCGTCCTCCAGCTCGACTCCGTCACGCAGCGCTCGCAGTGTCCGCTCCGACACCCGGGCCGGCTCGACCCGCGCCCGGTAGACCTTCTCCACGCCGTAGCGTGGATGCGTGAGGCGCTCCGCCAGCTCCCCGTCGTTCGTGAGCAGGATGAGCCCGGTGGTGTCGGCGTCCAGCCTGCCGACGGGATAGAGGCGTCGCCGCGAGGGGACGAGCTCCACGACCGTGCGGCGGCCGTGGGTGTCGCGGGCGGTGGAGACGACGCCGGCGGGCTTGTTCAGGGCGTGAACCTCGCGCGGCTCGGGCCGAACCGGGCGCCCGTCCACCTCCACGTCGCTGCCCTTGTCCACGTCCTGGGCGGGATCCGTCAGGACCTGGCCGTCCACTTTGACCCGGCCCTCGGCCACGAGCCGTTCCGCCGCCCTACGCGAGGCGACTCCGGCGTGTGCGAGGAGCTTTGCGACGCGCATCGGGCGCAAGCCTGGCACCCAGCACGGGCGCTGGGTCCAGTACCAGTCAAACGGCGTCTTCCGCCACCGCCGCCCGCGGCGAGGCCGCGGCATCCCCCACGGGCGCTCGCCATGGCAGGCGACCCTCCGCCGCCAGCCAGGAGCCAGCGATGATCAGCACCAGGCCGGCCGCGGTCGCGAGGTTGAAGGTCTCGCCTAGCAGCAGTACGCCGTACACGACCGCGAAGCCCGGCGCGACGTAGGCCACGAGGGTTGCCTTGGCGGGACCGACTCGCCCGATGAGGTAGTAGAAGATGACGAAGGAGGCGCCCGTGCCGACGATCCCGAGGGCGCTCACGGCGGCGATAGCGCCGATCCCGGGCCCGTGCGCCGGCAGGTCGAGGACCGCAAACGGCGCCGTCATCAGCGCGCTGACGGCCATCGTCCCGGCGACCACCCCCACGGGCTGAGCATCGGCGAACCGGCGCTTGAGGTAGTAGCTCCCCAGCGCGTAGCCGAGGCTCGCGAGGACCACCATCAGCCCGGCCACGAGCGCCGCGGCGCTGCCGCTCGTGTCAACCCCGAGCAGCAGGACCACCCCGCCGATCCCCAACACGACACCCAGCAACCCGATGCCGCCGGCACGCTCCTCGTGGTCGATCGCGAAGGCGAGCAGGAAGGCAAAGATCGGAGCCGTGGCCACCAGGATCCCGGTCAACGATGAGGAGATGTGTCGCTCGCCGAAGGCGATCAAGAGGAACGGCACGGCCACCTGCACCAGCGCGAGCAGCGCCACCGGGGCGAGCCGAGAGCGGATCTCGCGCGCTGCGCCGAGCCGCAGCGCGATCGGGAGCAGCACGAGGGCTGCGAGCGCCGTACGCCAGAACACGATCGCCGGTGCGGGCAGGCCGCCGTCCAGCCCGCTCTTGATGAACATGTACGACGCTCCCCAGAACGACGAGAGGAGCGCGAAGAGTATCCAGGCACGCCGTCCCACCCCTCGATGATGTCAAACCAGCTCCCATCAGTCTCAGTGAGATGTCTGGGTGGCGCGATAAGCTGCTCTTATGCTCGATGTCCGGCGCATGCGGGTGCTTCGCGAGGTCGCACAGCGGCGCTCCTTCTCCGCCGCCGCCGAGGCGCTCAGCTTCACCCAGTCCGCCGTGAGCCAGCACGTGGCGGCGCTGGAGCGCGAGACGGGCACGCGGCTCGTCGAGCGCGGCCCCCGCGGCGTGCGGCTCACCGATGCCGGCCGGGCGCTTGTCGCGCACGCTGACGCGATCATCGCCCGCATCGAGGACGCCGAAGAGGAGCTCGCGGCGATCGCGGGCCTGCGCGAGGGCCGTCTCAGGCTGGC
>JBKPHP010000229.1:0-12099 GCA_046729895.1 Actinomycetota bacterium | reverse complement strand
GCCTGGCCAGGGTCGACATCGCACGCGGCCGCCTGGCGGCGGCCGCGCGGCGGGTGCGCTCGGCATCCGACTCGCTGCCGCTCACGAGCTACCTCACGCTGCTGGCCGAGGTCGAGCTCGCGTCAGGGCGACGCGAGGCGGCGCGGCGCGACCTGGACGCCGTCCGAGCTCAGCAGCAGCTCCAGCGCTCCGCCGGCACCGCGCCCGACGCGGAGCTTGTGGTATTCGAGGCGACGCACGGCGACCCGCGCGGGGCCGTCGCGCTCGGCCGGAGGGTCTACCGCTCGGCTCCGAGCGTCCGGTCGACCGACGCGCTCGGCTGGGCGCTCACACGCTCCGGCCGCCCGCGGGACGGGCTGGTCTGGGCGCGGCGCGCGCTCGAGCTCGGCTCGCGCGACCCGCTCTTCCACTTCCACGCGGGCATGGCGGCAAGAGCGGCGGGCCAGCGCGAACTGGCGCGCCGCGAGCTGCGCCTCGCGCTCACGCTGAACCCCGGCTTCTCTCCGTGGCTGGCGAAGCAGGCGCGGGAGGCGCTCCGGTGAAGCGCGCGCTACTGCTGGCGCTGGCGATCACGGCGCTGTGCGCGCCCGCGGCGTCGGCGCATCCCCTAGGCAACTTCTCGATCAACCACCTGACCACGGTCGAGGTATCGAAGGACCGCGTGGACCTCCGGTACGTGCTCGACCAGGCGGAGATCCCCACGGTCGAGGAGCGCGGCCTGCCACGGAGCGAGGTCCTCGAGCGCAAGCGACGCGATGTGGCCGAGCGGCTGACGCTCAGTGTGGACGGCCGGGAGGTCCCGCTCGCGATCGCGCCCCGGCCGCGCCTTGCGTACCCGCCCGGCGCCGCCGGCCTGAAGACCACCCGGGTCGAGCTCGAGCTGAGCGCCCGGGTGAGGGATCCGCGGCGGGTCGTGGTCCGCGACGAGACGTTCTCCGGGCGAGTCGGATGGAAGGCGATCGTGTCGAAGCCCGGGCGCGGCACGGCGGTGAGGACGGACGCTCCCAGCGGCGACCCCACCCGCGGCCTCCGCCGCTACCCGCAGGATCTCCTGAGCAGCCCGCTCGACCGCCGTGAGGCGACCTTCCGGGTGCAGCCCGGGGACGGGATGCTGACCGCGCCCAAGGCCGAGGGCCAGCGCCTGTCCACGAGCCATGCGGGCGGGGAGGGCTTCACCTCGGTGTTCGAGCAGGCCGCATCGGGCGAGGGCGCGCTCGCCCTGCTGCTTCTAGTCGCGTTCGGCTGGGGCGCACTTCACGCGCTCTCACCGGGTCACGGCAAGGCGATGGTGGCGGCATATCTCGTGGGCACCCGCGGCACGACCCGTCACGCGCTGGGACTCGGCGCCACCGTCACCGTCACCCACACGATCGGCGTCTTCGCCCTGGGGGTCGTCACGCTGGCGCTTTCGCACTACGTCCTGCCGGAGGACCTCTATCCCTGGCTCACGCTGGTCTCCGGGCTGATGGTCCTCGCCATCGGGGCCGGAGTGCTCCGCTCGCGGCTGCGCCGGGCCCGGGCGCACCACCATGATCATCACCGCCCGGACGACCTGAACTGGCGCGGGCTCCTGGGCATGGGCGCCGCCGCCGGCCTGATCCCCTGCCCCTCGGCGCTCGTCGTGCTCCTGGCGGCGATCTCGCAGCACGAGGTGGCGCTGGGTCTGCTCCTGATCACCGCGTTCAGTCTCGGCCTGGCCGGCACCCTCAGCGTCCTCGGCCTCGCGGTGGTGAGAGCCCGCCGGCTGCTCCCGCGGCTCGGGGTGTCGAGCCGGATCGCTGCCGCGCTACCGGCCGCGTCGGCGCTCCTGATCGTGGCCGTCGGCTGCGTCCTGACGCTCCGAGCGGTGCCGGGGGTACTCCAGTGATCCGGACCGGGGCCCGGTGCGAAAGGGACTTGCGATGACGGTCGCTCACCGCGGATCCGCGCTCTCCCCGGCGACACTCGACTCGGCGCTCGGCGCGCTCCGAGCCAACGGCCTCCGTGCGTCCGGCGCCCGTCGCCTGGTGCTCGAGACGCTGTTCGGAGCGGCGGAGCCCGTGTCCGCCGAGCGGATCGCCGACGGCCTCGCCGGGCGCTTCCCGCGCTCGGATCTCGCCTCCGTCTACCGGAACCTCGAAATACTGGAGCGGGTCGGGCTCGTCCGGCACTTCCACCTCGTTCACGGCCCCGGCCTCTATGCGCTCGCCGCGCACAACCGCGAGTACCTCGTCTGCGAGCGGTGCGGGGCCATCCGGCCGGTGATGCCGAAGGCGCTCGACGATGTGCGAGAGGCTGTGCGAAGGCGCTTCGGGCTCCTGCCCCGCTTCTGTCATTACCCGCTGGTCGGACTCTGCGAGGACTGCGCATGAGCTTCGACGTCGTCTTCCGGCCCTTAGAGGGCCTCGACGCATGGCTCACCGGCCTCTTCTCCGGCGCCCCGCTCCTGGTCGCCCTCGCGATCTCATTCGCGCTCGGCCTGCGTCACGCGTCCGACCCGGATCACCTGGTCGCCGTCACATCGCTCGTAGCGGCGGATGGCGGCGACACCCGCGGCGCGGCCCGGCTCGGTTTCTGGTGGGGCGTCGGCCACGCGTGCACGCTGCTGGTGGTCGGGCTGCCGCTGATTTTCCTCAAGTCGAGCCTGCCCGCCTGGCTCGAGACAGGCGCCGAGCGCGCTGTGGGCGTGGTGATCCTGGTGCTCGCGCTGCGGGTCATCTGGAAATGGCTGCGTGGCGACTACCGCGTCGACGGTCACGCCCATGAGGCCGACGAGCCTCACGGCACCTCACGGCGGCACCTGCAGCGCGGGCCGGAGCCCCGCCACCGGCACATTCGGGTCCGCACCCCGCACCAGGCGCTTTCGATCGGGATGCTCCATGGACTCGCCGGCACCGGCGCGGTCGTCCTGCTGTTGATCGCTGCCCTGCCGAGTCGGCTCGAGGCGGCTGCGGCGCTAGCCGTGTTCGCACCGATGTCACTGGTGTCGATGGCCCTGTGCACCACGGCTTTGGCATGGGTCCTGACCCGGCCCCTCATCCAGCCGCTCTACCGCTCGGTGCTGATCCCGGGGTTCGGGTTGTTCGGGCTGACGTTCGGGCTTTGGTACACGGGCATCGCCTAATCGGTGTCCGGGAACGAGTGGTGCTCGTGGGCGACCACCCATCGGCTGTCCTCCCGGCGCAGCCCGAGCGTGAGTCGCAAGCGGTTCTCGGGGTTGTCGGCGAGCTCCTGCTGCGTTCCGCAGCGCAGCAAGGCGTGGGCATAGGCGACGTCATCGCCAGCGGTGACGTCCAGGGACACGATCTCGAACGAGGCGCCTCGCGCCTGCCACTCGAAGAACGGCGGCCACGTCTCACGGTAGGCATCGATGCCGCGGACACCGTCATACGGTGGCGGCACGTCGAACATCACGATGTCGTCGGAGTGGTCCGCGAGGACGCGGCTCATGTCGCCACCATGCACCGCCTCGGCCCAGCGCTCGATCAAGGTCCGGATCTGTTGCTCGTCATCGGCCATCTGCAGCTCAGTCCTTTCGACGGCACCCTCCCGGTGCGTTCGGTTGGCACCTCCGCACAATCCACGCAGTTGAGACCGCGCGGGATCTGGCTTCTCATCGGTGGCGACTGGCTAGCCCCGGCGCCTCGATCATCCGCGGCGCGCCGAACGGGTGCAGTACCTTGGGCACAGCGATCGTGCCGTCCTCCCGCTGGTGGTTCTCCACCAGGGCGATGATCGTCCGCCCCACCGCCACCGCGGTGCCGTTCAGCGTGTGGAGGTGGCGCGGGCCCTTGGCTTCGGCCGGCCGGTAGCGGACGTCCAGGCGGCGGGCCTGGAAGTCGGTGGTGTTCGAGCACGAGGTCACCTCGCGGTAGCGGCCCTGGCCGGGAAGCCACGCCTCCAGGTCGTACTTCTTCGCCGCCGATGTCCCAAGGTCGTCCGCGGCGATGTTCACGACCCGGTACGGGATCTCGAGCGCCTGCAGCAGCTCCTCCTCGATTGCGAGCAGCCGCTCGTGCTCGGCCGGGGACTCGTCCGGAACGACGAAGGCGAACATCTCGACCTTGTCGAACTGGTGGACGCGAAAGATGCCGCGCGTGTCCTTGCCCGCGGCGCCGGCCTCGCGGCGGAAGCAGGTCGAGAAGCCGGCGTAGCGCCGCGGTAGCTCTTCCTCGGCAAGCAACTCCCCCGCGTGCAACGAGGCGAGGGGCACCTCCGACGTCCCCGCCAGGTACAGGTCGTCGTCCGGCACGCGGTAGATCTGTTGTTCGGTGTCGGGCAGGAAGCCGGTGCCGAACAGCGCCTCCTCGCGCACGAGGGCGGGGGGGACGACCGGCATGAAGTCCCTGCCCTCGAGCAGCTCGAACGCCCATTGCACCAGGGCGAACTCGAGGCGCACGAGCGGCCCTTTCAGATAGACGAAGCGCGAGCCGGCCACCCGTGCGCCTGCCTGCAGGTCGACCAGCGGACCAAGCAGATCCAGGTGGTCGCGGCCGGTGGCGCCGGCCCCTCCAACCTCGCGCAGCACCTCGTCCTCGGCCGGCGCAGAATCGTCGGGGAGGTTCGGAAGCGAGGCCAGCAGCTGGTCCCGCTGGGCCTCGGCCGCTGCGATGTCCGCCGCGAGCTCCTTCTCCTGCTCCCCTACGGATCTGACCTCGGCGATCGCCTGGGAGGCGTCCTCTCCCGCGCGCTGCAGCTCGCCGATCCGCTTGCTCGCCCTGTTCTTGCCCGCCCTCAGCTGCTCGAGCTCGGGCAGCCGCTCCCGCCGCCGGGCGTCCGCCTCGAGAAGCTCGTCGACCGTGTCAGGAGGGAGGCCGCGGCGGGCGAGCGCGGCCTTGGCACGCTCGGGCTCCTGTCGGATCTGCCTGAGGTCGAGCACCGCGGCGCTAGTCGCCGCAGGCGGGAGCCCGCTGGCCCGGCTTGCCCGAGCAGGCAGAGAGAAAGGCCGCAATCTTCTGCGCGTTGGCGCCGACCACCACGTTCGCCGGCATGATCGCGCCCGAGAAGCCACCATTGCGGATGGCGAACAGCACGTCGGCCCGCTTGACCTTGCGCTGGTTGAAGTTCGGGCCATTGGTGCGCTCCCCGCCTTGAATCTGCCCGGGCGGCTTGGAGCCATAGGCATTGGCAGAGTCGAGGGAGTGGCAGCCGCTGCAGCGTTCGTTGAACAGCTTCGCGCCGGAGTGAAGGGTGGCCTGGTCCTGCGACACGGTGATCTTGCCTTGCCCGCAGCCGGCGGTCAGGAGCGCCAGTCCCAGTGCGACGGGCAGGACGAGGCGGGCCGGGCGGATCACGCGGGGGCATACTATCCGCCGCCCGTGGGTCGCCCTCGCCGTCAGGGTCGCCATGCTGACGGGGTGCGACGGAGGCGACAAGCACAGCGGACGCGCCGTCACGCTGCCCGCGGGAAGGGCCCCGCCCGTGTCGGCTTGACCCGAGGCGTCTACAAGCTGGTTTGCACGGTCGGCAACCATGCAGAGCTCGGCATGCGGGGCACGCTCGAGGTGCGCTGACCGGAAGGAACCCGTCCCCGCGCGCCGAATCCCATCATGCCCCGGCGACGGCCGGTGACGGCTCCAGCAGGATGGACGGGAGTCGTCCAACGGCGGCGATGCGGGCCGCCGTCGGGGCTCTTACCTCCTCTTCGCGAAGCGCAGCAGGGTCCCGTTCCGCCGGGGTCGGACGTCCACCTCGTCCATGAGGTGGCGTATGAACTCGAGCCCGCGGCCGCGCTCGGGCACCACGCCGCGCCGCGACACCCGGGGTATGAACTTGCCCGTGTCCTCGACCTCGAACACGAGCGACCCGGCCTCCTCGAGGACCGCGAGGTGTATGGGGTCGGAGGGGCCGGATGAGCCGTGCTGGATGGCGTTGGTCACGGCCTCGCTCATGGCCAGCTTGACCATGTAGAGGGACTCCCCCTCGAGGCCGAAGTCGGCGCCCGCCCGCTCCGCGAAGTCGCGCGCTTCCCTTAGCCGCGACAGTTCCGCGGTGATCGATTGCTGCCTCGGCGTGAACACGGCACCCCCATGCGCCCCCTTTGGTTTGTTACCCGCCTCGCGGCCGGGCGTACCCTCACGTCCTCGGCTGCGTACGAGCGCCGGCCGCCTACGCACCGGTCTGGTAGGCGCGCAGCGCCAGGGTCAGGATCAAGAGCGCGCCGACGGTCATGATCCCCATCTCGCCAAGGGCCACGCGGCGGGCGATCGCCACCTGCTGCGGGCGGTCGAGCGCCTCCACGTCCTCGATCCCCTCGAGCTCACGCTGAGCCACACCGACGCGCAAGCTCTCGCTCACGAGCGAGACCACGAGCGGCGCGATCCCGTACAGCACGTGAAGGTCGTCGTGAGCACGATCACCGCGCGCCAGCAGCAGCAGACCGACTACCGCCTGGAGGACCACGAATACCTGCGCCAGTCGAAGC
Source organism: Actinomycetota bacterium (assembly GCA_046729895.1). Taxonomy (GTDB): domain Bacteria; phylum Actinomycetota; class Thermoleophilia; order Solirubrobacterales; family Thermoleophilaceae; genus DASXBA01. The sequence continues at coordinate 5,696 of JBKPHP010000229.1, read as the reverse complement.
AGAGGCCAGAAGGCGACCGACGGCTGCCCGCGCGCCCAGGCCACGGCTCCCCAGCCTGCGGCGAGCGCGTTGGCCGACAGCAACCCGATGCCGAGGGCGGCGTGAACTCCGCTCACAATGCGCCCTTCCGCACTATGTAGCACTCCCGCACAAGCTGCGTTATACATCCGGCCGGAGTGCTCAAGAGCTATGTGCCAGCCCTCGTCTTCCTCATCCTGGGGATTGGCGTGGGTACGGCTTTCACGCTGCTCAACGGCGTGCTGGGACCAAGCCGGGTGGGGCGTGTCAAGCAGGAGCCGTATGAGTGCGGCCTGCCCTCCGAGGTGCGTCGGAGCTTCCGCTTCGGGATCAGCTTCTACCTCATCGCGATGCTCTTCATCCTGTTCGACATCGAGGTCGTCTTCCTCTACCCCGTCGCCCTGCAGCTGAAGGCGTTCGGGGTGTTCGCGCTGGCGGAGACGATCGTCTTCGTGGTACTTCTCCTGGTCGCCTTCGTCTACGTCTGGCGGAGGGGAGCGCTCGAGTGGACGTAAGGCGCGAGCGCGTTGGCACCGGCAACCTGAGAGTTCAGAAGCTGCGCGCGCAGCGGATGCTGCGCGGCGAGATCGAGGACGAGGAGCTCGAGCGCCAGGTCGAGGAGCGGTTGGTCTTCACCACGCTCGAGAAGGCCCAGAACTGGGCCCGCAAGAACGCCCTCTGGCCGCTCGGCTACGGCACCGCCTGCTGCGCGATCGAGATGATCACGACGGCGGCCGGACCCCGGGCGGACCTGGCGCGCTTCGGTGCCGAGGTGGTGCGCGCCTCTCCTCGCCAGGCGGACATGTTGATCCTCTCGGGACGGCTGTCGGTCAAGTGGGCCCAGGTCGCCCGCCGCCTCTACGACCAGATGCTGGAGCCCAAGTGGGTGATCTCGATGGGCGCCTGCGCCTCGAGCGCCGGCTTGTTCAACAACTACGCCCTGATCGCCGGGGCCGACAAGTTCCTGCCGATCGACGTCTACGTGCCGGGGTGTCCGCCCCGGCCGGAGGCGCTCATCTACGGCGTCCTGAAGCTCCAGGACAAGATCACGGGCGACCCCAGCCTGGGCTGGCGCCAGCGCTACAAGGCGGAAGGCACGGAGGAAAATGCCTGACGCCACCGGACTCGAGCTCATCGCCCAGCGAGTGGGCCAGCAGGTCGGCGACGACGCCGTGTCCGGCAGCGTCTTCTACCGGCGGGAGGCGACGCTCGACGTGTCACCCGCGCGGGTGCGCGATGTCCTGTCCTATCTGCGCGACCGCGACCCGGACCCGTGGCCGCTGCTCATGAGCGTCCACGGCGTGGACTACCTCCCGGAGGAGCCCCGGCTGGGGGTCCATTACCAGCTGCTCTCAACGGAGCGCCTGGATCGGCTCGGCGTCAGGACGCGGATCGGAGTCGACGACCCGAAATTGCCGAGCGTCGTGGACATCTTTCCGACCGCCGACTACCAGGAGCGAGAGATCTTCGACATGTTCGGCGTGGTCTTCGAGGGGCATCCCGACCTGCGCCGCATCCTCATGCCCGAGGACTACGAGGGATTTCCGCAGCGACGCGACTTCCCGATGGGCGGCGAGCCCGTCATGTTCACCTTCAACGAGCACGAGCTGCCCCGCTGGTATGACTGATCCCGTCGTCCATTCCGACCTCGAGGAGCCGATTACCGGCACCCGCCTCACCCCGGTCGAGGAGGTCGAGCCGGAGACCGAGCTGTTCACGGTCAACATCGGGCCACAGCACCCGGCCACGCACGGCGTCCTGCGCCTTTTCTGCACGCTCGAGGGAGAGGTGATCCGGGACGTCAAGCCGATCGTCGGCTACGTCCATACCGGAATCGAGAAGTCCTGCGAGGACCAGCAGTACTGGAAGGGGATCACCTTCGTCGAGCGGGCGGACTACCTCACGTACTACTTCAACGCGATGGCGTTCTGCATGGCGGTCGAGCGACTGCTCGACGAGGAGGTCCCGCCGCGCGCGCAGTACCTTCGGGTCGCCCACCTCGAGCTCAACCGGATCGCCAGCCACCTCTTCTGGCTGGGCACCGCCATCCTCGACATCGGCGCGATCTCGCCGATCTTCTACGCCCTGCGGGACCGCGAGCGGGTGCTCGACCTGTTCGAGATGTCGGGCGGGCAGCGAATGCACACCCGCTACATCCAGGTCGGCGGCGTGATCGAGGACATCCCGCCCGGCTGGGACCGCGAGGTGCGCCGGTTCAGCAAGGAGTTCTCGACGCGGATCGACCAGTTCGAGGACCTGCTCGACCAGAACGAGATCTTCCTGAGCCGGGTGAAACACACGGGGATCGTCTCGGAGGAGCGCCTGCTGGCACTTGGCGTCACGGGGCCGCTGCTGCGCGCCGCGGGCAACCCCTGGGACCTCCGCAAGGCGATGCCGTACTCCTCCTACGATCACTTCGACTTCAAGATCCCGGTCGGCACCATCGGCGACAACTACGACCGCTACCGCGTGCGTATAGCGGAGCTGCGGGAGTCGCTGAAGATCGTCGAGCAGGCGCTCGACGGCATGCCGGAGGGTCCCTGGATCACCTCCAACCGCAAGGTGGCACTGCCGCCGCGCCACGAGCTGGCCACCTCGATGGAGGCCTTGATCCATCACTTCAAGCTCGTGACCGAGGGCTTCCGCGTGCCCCCTGGCGAGGCCTACGCAGCGATCGACTCGCCGCGCGGGGAGCTCGGTTGCTACGTGCTCGCCGACGGCTCGGCCAAGCCCGCCCGTGTGCACCTGCGCGACCCGAGCTTCGTGAATCTTCAGGCCGTTCCCGACATGGCTCGCGGCGGCCTGATCGCCGACCTGATCACGAGCGTGGCGTTCCTCGACCCCATCCTCGGGGGCATCGACCGGTGACACCCGAGCGGATGCAGGACGTCGGCGACGAGGGTGCGCTCCAGCAGCCGCTTCCACCAGGCTGGGACGAGGCCGTTGACCTCGAAGCCGACCCGGCCGTCGTGCCGGACCCGGCCGAGGTCGACGTAGCGCCGGAGCTGCGCCAGGAGATCGAGGGGCTCATGGCGAAGTACCCGGACCGCCACTCCGCGACGCTGCCCGCCCTCGGCGCGGCCCAGCGCCTGTACGGCTGGTGCTCGCCCGAGGCGATCCGTGAGGTCGCCGCTGTGATGCAGGTGACCCCGGCCTACCTGTCGAGCGTCGTGACCTTCTACGACATGCTGCGCGCCGAGCCGACCGGCAGCCGCTACCTCTATGTGTGCACGAGCGTCGCCTGCCACCTCTCCAACGCCAAGGCCGTGCACGATGCGATCTGGGCGGAGGCGCGCGACCAGGGCCTCGATGACGTGGAGATCCGCGAGTTCGAGTGCCTGGGCGCCTGCGACATGGCCCCGATGGCCTCGGTCGACGGCCGGTACGTGGGCCCGCTGGGCGAGGACGACGCGCCTGAGATCGTGAGCGCGCTGAAGGAGGGCCGAACGGTACTCCCGGGCAGGTCGCTGGAGGATCAGGGCTACAAGCTTCCGTGGGAAAGTCCTCAGTCCTCAGTCCCCAGTCCTCAGGCAGACGGCGAGCCCACTCGACCGGACGTGTCGCCCCCGGGCGGCACGGTCAGGGACCGAAACGAGGAGGGGCTGGGGCAATGACTCCTGAGGACTACGGACTGAGGACTGCGGACTGGGAGAAACGGGCGTGACCGAGCTCCGAATCCTCACCGAGCACACCGACCGCGACGACCTCGTCCAGATCGGGATCTACGAGGAGCTCGGCGGCTACAAGGCACTGCGCAAGGCGCTGCACGACATGGAGCCCGGGGAGGTGCTTAGCCAGCTCGAGGAATCGGGGCTGCGCGGGCGGGGTGGAGCGGGTTTCTCGATGGGGAAGAAGGCGAGCTTCCTGCCCAGGGGGTCGATGGACAAGTACCTCTGTTGTAACGCGGACGAGTCCGAGCCCGGGGCCTTCAAGGACCGCCTGCTGATGCAGAGAAACCCGCACCTGCTGGTCGAGGGCTGCATCATCGGTTCGATCGCCGCCGGCGCGAACAAGGGATTCATCTTCATCCGCGGCGAGTACGCGCACCAGGCCGACATCCTCGACGCCGCCGTGGCCGAGGCCTACGAACGCGGCTACCTCGGGGACCACATCCTCGACTCCGAGCACTCCTTCAGCCTGGTGGTGCATCGGGGCCAGGGCGCCTACATCTGCGGCGAGGAAACCGCCCTGCTCGACGGGCTCGAGGGCAAGCGAGGCAATCCGCGCCTGAAGCCGCCTTTCCCCGCCAATCAGGGCCTCTACCAGGGGCCAACGCTGATCAACAACGTCGAGACCCTGTGCTGCGCGGCGCTGATCATCGAGCGCGGAGCCGACTGGTTTCGCTCGCTGGGAACGGAGCAGTCGACCGGGCCGAAGCTCGTCTCCGTCTCCGGTGACGTACAGCGGCCCGGCAATTACGAGCTCGAGCTGGGCACCTCAGTACGAGACGTCATCTACGGACTCGCCGGGGGCCCACCCGAGGGCCGCGAGGTCAAGTGCTTCTTCCCGGGTGGCTCCTCAGCGCCGGTGCTTACCGCCGAGCACCTCGACCTGCCCTTGACCTACGAGGACATGGCGGAGGCCGGGTCCATGCTGGGCACCGCCTCGGTCATCGTCGTGGACGACGCTCAGCCGCTCGTTCCGCTTGCTCTCAGGCTCGCGGAGTTCTATCGCCACGAGTCCTGCGGCAAGTGCGTGCCCTGCCGCGAGGGCACCAACTGGACAGTGAAGATGCTGGAGCGGATCGACGAGGGCGAGGCGACCCCGATGGACCTGGAGATCATGGCGCAGGTCCAGGAGAACATCATCGGAAACTGCTTATGCGTGCTGGGCGACTCGATGGCGATGCCGATCGGGTCGATGATCCAGCACTTCCGCGAGGAGTTCGAGGAGCACATCGCCGCGGCGCGCGAGCGCCGCCAGCTGGAGGAGGCGCCAGCCTTCTCGGCGGGCGAGCTGGCCGCCGCCGCGGAGGCGGGACCCGCCTGATGGCCCGACCCGACAGGAACGAGATCGTCTTCGAGATCGACGGGCGGGAGGTGCGCGCGCCCGAGGGCACCATGCTCGTGGACGCCGCCAAGCTCGGCGACGTCGAGATCCCCTACTTCTGCTACGAGCGCAAGCTCGGCCAGCCGGTGGGCGCCTGCCGTATGTGCCTCGTGGAGATCGAGGGCATGCCCAAGCTGCAGACCGCGTGCTCGACCCCGGTCAAGGACGGCATGGTCGTCATCACGACCTCCGACCAGGTCAAGCAGGCCCAGAACGCGGTGGTCGAGTTCCTGCTCGTCAACCACCCGCTCGACTGTCCTGTGTGCGACAAGGGCGGCGAGTGCCCGCTGCAGGACATCTCGTTCGGCTGGGGAGCGGGCCGCTCGCGGTTCATCGAGCCCAAGCGCCACTTCAAGAAGCCGCTCGAGCTGTCGCCGCTCGTGGCGATCGACCGCGAGCGCTGCATCCTCTGCTACCGCTGCGTGCGGTTCTCGCAGGAGGTGGCGGAGGACCACCAGCTCGTCTTCCTCGAGCGAGGGGACCACACCTTCGTCGGAACCCACCACGGCCGCCCGTATGTCGCGCCGTTCAGCGGCAACATCATCGAGCTCTGCCCGGTGGGCGCGCTCACGTCGACCGCCTACCGCTTTCGCGCGCGACCCTGGGACGTCGAGGACTCGGGCTCGCTC
>JBKPHP010000228.1:0-4746 GCA_046729895.1 Actinomycetota bacterium | reverse complement strand
TTCGGTCCGGCCGTGAGCGTTCCACGCTGAACCGCGTCGTGGCGGCCTTGCTGAGCTGGTAACGGAGCGGCCCGCGACCGTGGCGCCGCGTGCGAAATGCCCGCGGTCGCAGCCGCAGGGCCGTCAGCGAGGGCGGCCGCTGCCACCGAGGGCAGGTGAGCGGCGATGAGCAAGCGAACGGCCCGCATATGGCGCGCTACCTGGCAACCGGGCCCCATCGCCAGCCGACGGGGCGCGGCGGGAGTCCCACGCTGCCGAGCCGCACCGCGCGCTCCCGCTTCCGCTAGCGCCGCTGGTAGAGCGGCGTACGGGCGTAGTGGTCGCGGACCGCGAACCAGGCCGGCTTGCGCACTCCGTCGTAGGTGAGCAGTCCCTTGTGGTGGCGCGTGTTGTTCCTGGGTGCAGGGGCGCCCCCTGACCAGCCCGGGTAGATCTCGAACTCGCGAAGCGTCCAGTAGATCGCGCCGGACAGGAAAGGCGAGCGGTCGACCACATCGAGCGTGCGGTTCGCATACGCCGCCTGGAAGAGGTAGCCGCCCTTCTCGCCCAGCGGCGCGTCGGCCATCGTCGGCAGCCCCTCCGCCCCAAACTCGGTCATCACAAGGGCCTTTCGCGGATAGAGGCGACGCATCCTCTCGAGGAAGGGCTCGAGCCGCGAGAAGTCTGGCACGAAGCTGTACCAGCCGAAGTACTGGTTGAGACCGAGGACGTCGTAGCGAGCGTAGGAGGCCTGCTTGGGGAGACCCGACCGTGACTTGATGTCGACCGCGACGGGCAGGGTGGGATCGAGCTTCCGCGTGTAGGCCGCCGCCACCTTGAGGAAACGTCCGCTGCCGGGACGGCGGTCGGGTGTGAACGACAGCTCGTTCGCCACCGAGTGCGCGATCACGGCCGGGTGGCTGCGGGCACCCCTGACCGTGCGTCGCACGGTGAGCCACGCCCGCCTGCGCTGGGCCGGGGTGCGCAGCAGGTTGGAGCGATGGTCTCGCTGCCAGATCCCGGCCTCGTTCCAGACCATGATCCCCGCGCGATCGAGCCGGTCGAGTAGGCGCTCGTCGAGCAGGTAGTGGGCCCGGGTGACGTTCGCGCCCAGCGCCCTGAGGTCGGCGACGATGCGGTCGATGTCGCCGCGGCTGAGAGCCGCGCCGTGCCCCGGCATGTCCTCGTGGATCGACGCGCCGCGAAGCTGCACCGCACGGTTGTTCAGGTACAGGCGCCCCCGCTTGACCGTTACCGACCGGAGCCCGACGTGGTCCTTCACGACCTGCTGGATCTGCCCCCGGTCTCGTAGCACGAGCCGCGCCGAGTACAGGCGTGCGTGACCGGGTGACCAGAGCTCGGGCCTGGGGATACGCAGCCTCAGCGTCAGATGTCGCCCGGCGGTGCGCTGGCGCGCCAGCTTGAAGTCCTTCCTTACGATTCGCCCGCGGGGCGAGCGGAGTCGGATCGACAGCACCGGCTTGATGCTTCGGGCGGCGCGCCGCTCGAGCGTTGCGTCGAGAAGCAGGCTGGCCTTGCAGGCGCGCGCCGCCCGACGGCACCGCACCCGGGACATGAGGCCGAGGCCCGAGAGGTACGCACGCCCGGCGGGGACGAGCTTCACCGCGCGCACGATCCCGCCCCAGTTCCACCACCCCTCTGGCAGCTCCGGGTCCTTGCGGCTGTCGACGACCACCACCAGGGTGTTCGGCTGCCCCGGCCTGAGACCACGTGCCTCGAAGGCGAAGGGGGTGTAGGGATCGCCGTTTCGGCCGATCAGGCGGCCATTGAGGTAGACCTGGGCCGAGCGGCGCACTTCCTCGAAGGAGACGATCCAGCGAAAGCCTCTTGGGGTCCGTGGGCCGCGAAAGCTCAGCCTGTACCGGCGCACGGTGCCGGGGTAGAGGGAGGGGAGCGCGCGTGAGTCGAAGACGCTCGGAACGGTCGTCGGCTCGTAGTCCGAGGCCTGACTCGCCCGTCCCCGCACGGAGCGCCCGGCCGGCTGCCCCCCGTCGGGGGCCGACTCCTCGGGGGGCGGCGGCTGCGGCTGACCCGGGGCGGCTTCTTCGCTGCGGGCCTCCCAGCCGTGCGAGAGCGTGACCGTGCGCGGCGGCGCGGCTGCCTCGGCCGCGGCGGGCGGCAGCAACAGCAGGCCCAGGAGCGCGCACATGAATGCGGCGCCGCGGGTCGGGCGGGGCGGGGGCATCGCTGCATGTAACCGTTGGATCACCACGGGAGTTGCGGCCCGGCGACCTGAGAAGCTAGCCGTCGGTGGGCTCGCTCGAGGAACCGCTGACGGTTCTCGGCCTCCTCCTGATAGGCGGAGCCTTGCTCGCTGGGCTGGCGCGCCGCAGCTTCCTGATAAGCGAGACGCGCTGAGGCGCGGAGTACGGCATGATGCCCGCCCCGAGGAGAGGAGGACACGGAGATGGATAGCTGGGACATCGCCTCGCTCGACGTGCGGCCGCACCAGCCCGACGTCCTGCGCTCCGACGAGGAGGGGCGCGTGATCGCGATCAACCTTCCGGCCGGTGAGGAGCTTCAGGAGCACCAGGTCCACGAGCGCGCCTACCTGATCGTCGCCGCGGGCGAGATCGAGGTCGAGCAGGGCGGAAACGTCGTGAAGGGCGGTCCCGGCTTCCTCGCGCACTTCGAGCCGAACGAGCGCCACGAGGTTCGCGCAACCTCCGACTCACGCGTCGTGCTGCTGCTCTCGCCGTGGCCCGGCGAGGGTCATCCCAGTCGCCAGGACTGAGCACGAGGGCTTCGGACCAACACCTGTAGGGCCGGCGGAGCTCGGCCGCTCCGGCGGGCAGCCTTCCTGCCCGCACCCGCGGTCGGCGGACCGCAGGGTCTATAACTGGGATCGATGGACCCCGCCCGCAAGCGAAAGATCCGCCTCGTAGTGGCGCTGGGGGCTGCGGTCGCGCTTGCGGCCGCCCTCGTCTACACGAGCTTCAGCGCCTCCACGGAGGCGAGCAAGCCCTCCCAGATCCGAGAGGGGCGGTCGTACGAGCTCACCGGCAAGGTGGTGAAGGGCTCGGTCCGCCACGACGGCGACGAGCTCCGCTTCCGGATCCGCGACAGGGACGGGACGACCTCGGTGCCCGTCCGCTACAGCGGCGTGATCCCCGACCCGTTCCGCGAGGGGCGCGAGGTGATCGTCTCCGGCGAGCTCAGGGGTGCCACCTTCGTCGCCGAGCGTGACTCGCTCGTCACGAAGTGTCCCTCGAAGTTCACGAAGAAGAAGACATAGTGGCCGGCGTCGGATCCGCGTGCTTGGTCGTCGCCTTGATGGGAGCGGTCTACGCGGCGGGGGCGTCGCTGTACGGCGTCCGGGCCGGCCGGGTCGAGTTCGTCGCGTCGGGGCGGCGCGCGATGTACTGCATGGCGGGGCTCCTGGCCTGCGCGATGGGGCTGCTCGAGGCTGCCTTCCTCCGCTCCGACTTCTCCTTCGCCGTCGTCGCCGAGGCGTCTTCGACCGACACACCGACCTTCTACAGGGTCACCGCCATGTGGGCGACCCAGGACGGCTCGCTGCTCCTATGGGCGTTCCTGCTGACGGTCTTCGCGAGCGTGGTCCTGTACGTCACCCGGCGCTCCCTGCGAGAGATCGCGCCGTACGCGACCGCGGTGCTCGCTGTCGTGGCGGGGTTCTTCCTCCTGCTGATGGTGGCCTGGGAGAACCCGTTCTCGACGCTGACCCGAGCTCCGGTCGAGGGGAACGGGCTGAACCCGCTGCTGCGCCATCCAGCGATGATGGTCCACCCGCCGATGCTCTACACGGGCTACGTGGGCTTCTCGATCCCCTTCGCCTTTGCGATCGGCGCGCTCGTCACTCGGCGGACGGGGGCCGACTGGATCCGTGCAACGCGCCGCTTCGCCCTGGTCGCCTGGACCTTCCTCGGCGCGGGGATCATGCTCGGCGCGCTCTGGTCCTACACCGAGCTCGGCTGGGGCGGCTACTGGGCCTGGGACCCGGTGGAGAACGCCTCGCTCATGCCGTGGCTCGTCGGCACAGCCTTTCTCCACTCGATCATGGTGCAGGAGAAGCGCGGGATGCTGAAGGTCTGGAACGTCTCGCTGGTTTGCGCCACGTTCGCGCTCGCGCTGCTCGGGACCTTCCTGGTCCGGTCGGGCATCCTCGACTCGATCCACGCCTTCGGTGCGTCCACCATCGGCGTGCAGTTCCTGACCTTCATCGCGCTCGTCTGCGCCGTGTCGGTGGGCCTCATAGTCAGCCGCCTGCCGGACCTGCGCAGCGAGGCCCGGCTCGATTCGCTGCTGTCGCGCGAGGCCTTCTTCCTGCTCAACAACCTCGTTCTCCTCGGACTCGCCCTGGTGATCTTCTGGGGCACCTTTTTCCCGCTGATCTCGGAGGCGCTGACCGGGCACAAGGCGAGCGTGGGCCCGCCTTGGTTCGACCGCCTTGCGACTCCGCTCGCCCTGGTGCTCGTGCTGCTCGCCGGGATCGGCCCCGTGGTCGCGTGGCGGCGGATCACGCCGCGGAACCTGAGGCGAGCGCTGCTGCTCCCCCTCGCGGCTGCCGGAACGGCGCTCCTGGCCCTACTAGCGCTGACGAACTCCGCCGACAGCCCGCCCTCCCTCGCGATGTTCTGCTTCGTGGCTTTCGTGCTTGGGGTCGTGGCCCAGGAGTTCTGGCGCGGCGCGCGAGCGCGCCGCGTGATGACCGGCGAGCCGCTGCCGCGCGCCCTGCTGCGCCTGGCGGGGCGGAACAGACGACGCTATGGCGGCTACCTGGTCCAT
>JBKPHP010000227.1:0-20193 GCA_046729895.1 Actinomycetota bacterium | reverse complement strand
CAGGGAGCAGCTGCTCAGGCGGCTGCGCCGGATCGAGGGCCAGGTTCGCGGAGTGCAGCGGATGGTGGAGGAGGACCGCTACTGCATCGAGGTGCTGACCCAGATCACGGCGGCCCAGGCGGCGCTCGACAAGGTCGCGCTTGGCCTGCTCGACGACCACGCCCACCACTGCGTGATGGGCGAGGTGGCGGGACGGCGCCAGGAGCGGACCGACGAGCTGATGGGCGCCGTCGGGCGGCTGCTAAAGCGCGGCTAAGGCGCTTGACGATCGGGCCGCTCAGGATAGACGTCGTCGATGGTGGAGAAGGCCGTGTAGGGCGCGCCGTCCGCGGCGGCGCGGATCGCGTCGGCTCCGCCCGCCAGGCGGTCCAAGACGCAGGCGACCCCCACCACCTGTAGCCCTTCCTCGCGCAGGCGCTCGATCGCAGCCACGGTCGAGCCGCCCGTGGTGACCACGTCCTCGACCACCAGGCAGCGCTCGCCGGGCTCGAGCTCGGGGCCTTCGATCCAGCGCTGGAGCCCGTGGCTCTTGCGTTCCTTTCTCACGAAGAACGCCTTGACGTCGACGCCCGCAGCGAGCGCCGCGCAGGCCACCGGGTCGGCGCCCATGGTCAGGCCCCCCACCGCGGTCGCGCGGACCGCTCCCGCCTCCCCCGCAACGAGCTGACCCAGCGCGCGAAAGCCGTCCGGCCGCATGATCGCCCGCTTGGCATCCACGTAGTACTGCGCCTTGCGGCCGCTCGTGAGCGTCACCTCACCGAGCACGAGGGCGTGCTCGCGAAGCGCGGCCACGAGCCGTTCCCGGGCGCCCTCCCTCAACGATGGCCTTCCCGGGCTTGCAGTTTGATCCGGAACGACACGGCCGCTGCCGATAGTAAGGACTGGTAGGCCTCGAACCGCTCCGGCGGGGCGCCCCCTGCGCGGTGCCTCTCCTAGCGATAGGCGAAGATCGTCATCCCGAGCCGGATCCAGCGGTAGACGTAGCGGGCGTTCGGGATCGGGATCCGGATGCAGCCGTGGCTCGCGGCGTACCGTGGTACCGAGGGGTAGCCGTGGATGGCGTAGCCGCGGATGAAGTAGATGGAATGGACCATGCCCTTCGAGTTGGTACCGGGCGTCTTCCTGTAGAAACGGAACGTGCCGAAAACGGTGGGTGTCGACGGCTTGCCGGATGATGCGTGGAACACGCGCCAGGCCCGGCCGCGGTTCGCCAGGACCACGACCTGGCGCGACCAGTCGAACTCGACGTGGCGGCCGGCGCGGGGAAAGCGGAGCTTGAAGCGACCCCTGCCGCGGAAGACCTTGCCGTACACGGCGGTGCTGGCGTAGCCGCTGCGAGCCATGCGGTTGACCTTGCGGAAGGCGAGCACCGCGCGCGCGGTCCCGTCGTTGTAGCGGCCCGTGACGGGCACGGCATAGCCGAGTGAGCTGAGGCCCCGCTGGAGCAGCAGGACCCGAACTCCACGGCGGCCGCGGCCCGCGCGCCACACCACCACCTTCAGCCGCTTGGACTCCGCCCTGAAGGCGGCCTGGGCGGCGGTCGCCTGGTGCAGGGCCACCACCCGCAGCAGGCCCCGTCGACGGGCCGGCAAGCGGACCGCGAAGCGCCCCTGTCCCTGGCGCGCGGGCCGGATCAGGACGCGCTGGCTGGAGGTCACCTTGCCCTTGCGCAGTACGAGCACGGTGGCCACCTGCCCCGGCACGAACGGGCGCACGGTACCCGCGACCGTGACCCGCTGCCCGCGCATCACGTAGCGCAGCTGTCGGGTGGCAAGGCCGCTGGCCAGCCTGATCGACATGCGGCCCGGCTTGGGCTCGGGCTTGGCCGCTGGAGCCGAAGTTGCCGAGGTCCTGCCTGGGGTGGGCGGCTGGGCGGCGGCCGGCTCGGCGACCATCGCAGCTGCGGCGAGAACCGTCAGCAGGACGACCGAGCGGGCCATGGCTGCACCACTATGCCACGAGCCTCCGCCTGAGCGCCCGGACCGGGATCACGAACAGGACGCCCGTGAGCACCGCGAGCCACAGCGCGTTGCCCAGCACCGAGAGCACGTCAGGGCCAAGCACGAGGCCGCGAGTTATCTGCACCAGGTGGTAGAGCGGCGTAAACCAGGCCACCACGTGCACCCAGTCCGGGAGCCGGTCGAGCGGGTAGAAGATGCCGCTGAACAGGAACAGCGGCGTGATGAAGAGCGTGTAGTAGAAGCTGTACCAGTCCATCGTCCGGATCAGCGAGGTGAAGGTCAGGCCGAGCATCCCGAAGCAGGCGCCGCCCAGCGCCAGGAACAGGGGGGTGAGCACGGCCCAGGGCGAGTCCACCAGGCCGAAGATCGCCACTATCAGGGTGAACGTGGTCCCGTAGATGACGGCCCGGGTGGCCGCCCAGGCCACCTCGGCGAGCACCAAGTCCTGGACCTCGACCGGCGTGGCGAGCACGGAGTCGTAAAGGCGCGTCTCCTCCATCTTGAAGAAGATGTTCCACGTCGTCTCGAACGACGCGGCCCACATCACGGCGGAGCTCATCAGCCCCGCTCCGACGAATTGCTTGTAGGGGATGCCGTTGACCGTGGCGAGGTAGGTGCCGAGGCCGAACCCCAGCGCCAGCAGATAGAACAGCGGGTCGAAGAACTGCGGCAGGAGCGCGCCCTTCCAGACCTTCGAGAAGACCCGGAGGTTGCGGCGCCAGACGCGGCTGGCCGCGGGGACGCTGGGGACGAGCTCCGCCGCGGTCACTCGCGCAGCCCGTGCCCGGTGATCTGCAGGAACACCCCTTCGAGGTTGGGCTCTCCGAAGCGCTCGAGCAGGTCGGCGGGCGCGCCCTCTGCCACGATCCGGCCCTCGTCCATGATCACGAGCCGGTCGCAGATCCGCTCCGCCTCCTCCATGTAGTGCGTGGTGACGAGCAGGGTCACCCCCTCCGAGCGCAGGCGGTCGAGCAGACCCCAGACGGCGAGGCGGGCTTGAGGGTCGAGACCCGTCGTGGGCTCGTCGAGCACCACCAGTTCCGGCCGATTCACCAGCGCCCGGGCGATGAGGAGCCGGCGCTTCATGCCGCCGGAGAGCTCTGCGGGCTTCCCGTCCGCGCGCCCCGCGAGCAGTGTGAAGTCGAGCAGCTCGTCGATGCGCCCGTCGGCCGGCAAGCCGTGATAGAGCGCCTGGATGTGCAGGTTCTCCCGCACCGTGAGCTCACGGTCGAGGTTCTGCTCCTGTGGCACCACGCCGATGCGGGCCTTCACCTCGCGTCGCTTGCGGCGCACGTCCAGGCCGAGCACGGAAAGCTCCCCGGCGTCGACCTCGGCGAGCCCGTAGATCATCTTCATCGTGGTGGTCTTTCCTGCCCCGTTCGGGCCCAGGAAGCCGAAGCACACGCCGGCCGGCACCTCGAAGTCGATCCCGTCCACGGCCAGGATCTCCCCGTAGCGCTTGACGAGGCCGTGCGCTCTGACGGCGCTCATCACAGCGCGGGGGCCGCGCGCGGGGGCGGTCCGAGCACGCGCGGAACGAGCATGCAGCCCGCGAGCACCAACGGCCCCAGCACGAGCGAGACGGCCCAGGCGTCGGCCTGCACCCCGTAGGCGATCGCGTTGTTGAGCGAGTGCAGGGCGATCGTCGGGTAGATCGAGCCGGTCCGCTCGTAGACCAGGCAGAACACGAACCCGAGGAACGCCAGCGGCGGCAGGATCAGCAGCAGGTCCGCGCCCGAGAAGTCGTAATGGATCACCCCGAATAGCGTGCCGTCGATCAGGGCGGCCGGGATCACCCGAAAGCGGCTGCGTAGCGCCCGGTAGAAGAAACCGCGGAAGAAGAACTCCTCGGCGGCCGGGGCAACCGCGATCACCATGACCCCCGCCGCGATCAGCCCTACGACGCCCTCGTCGGCGCCGAGGCTCTCCGTGATCCCCTGTTTCGCGTCCGGGTGCAGGACGGCGCTGTAGACCGCGGCGAAGACGTAGAACGAGAAGATGCCCAGCGCCGCCCAGCCGACCGCCGGCCACAGCCGGGTGCGGCGGAGCCCGAAGTGCCACGGACGCGGCCTCTCGGTGAAGGAGGCGAACAACACCGCCGTCCCCGCGAAGATGGCGCCCTGGAGCAGCGTGGCGACGATTGTGAACGCGGGTGACTCGTCCCCCGAGGTGGTGCCGGTCACCGCGGCGACGACGCCGACGGCCATGAACGTGGCGAAGACCGCCACCAAGAAAGCCGCCGCGGCGTACCAGGCCGGCCAGCGGGGCGCGGTCTCGGCGCCCTCGGGCAGCTCCGGCGGTTCCGGCGGTGCCTGCGTGGCGGCGCTCTCCATGGCCTCCTTAGAGTAGGGAGGGCAGCTCGGCGAGCGAGCGAATCGACTCCACCCCGTCCGGGGCCTCGCCGTGCCGCTGAAGAAGCACGGCGCGCAACCCCGCCGCCCTTGCCCCGTGCACGTCGCCCTCGAGCGAGTCGCCCACGTGCACGGCCTCGCCGGCACCCACGCCGGCGATTCGAAGGGCCCGCCTGAAGACGTCCGGCGCCGGCTTGGGGGCGCCCGCGACTGCCGACGAGGCGGTTCCGTCCACGAGGCCATCCAGGCCGACTCGCTCCACCCACTGGGGCAGCGACCAGTCCCAGTTGCTCGCTATCACCCGCGCCAGACCTCGTTCCTTCAGCGTCGACAGCGTGGGTCGTACGTCCGGGAACGGCGCGAACTCGAGCGACTTCATCATCGCGGCGCGGACGTCAGCCAGCTGGAGGCCCGGAACCCCGAGAGCCTCCTCCATCCGCTCCGCACAGCGGTCTCGCAGGTCTTCGAGCGAGTCGCGGTCGCGGCCCTCCATGTGGTGCTCGAGGTAGTAGCCGATCTCGGCCCCGAAGCCTCGTGCCGCGGCCTCGCGACCCACGTCGATCCCCGTGCGCCGCTCGAGCTCGGAGCGAAGTCCGGGGACGGGGTCCCGCAGCTCCACGAGCGTCCCCACCATGTCGAGCAGGACGGCTCGGACGATCACGATGCCCGTCCGCCGGCCGTCGTCGTCCGGCTGCGCGGTCGTCGGAGAACGAACACGGCTACGCGATCCAGTGCCAGGTGGCGAACTGCACGGTGAAGAGGCCGAGTGCTATCGCCGAGATGGCGGCGGCTCGCTCGGTCCAGCCGCGCTCGTCGCAAACGAGCGCCAGCCACATGAAGATCGGAAACAGCACCGCGAGGAAGCGGGGCAGGGACATCAGCGGCTGGGGGCCGGCCGGGAACGTCAGCGGCACGAGCAACGCCACCGCGACCCACGTGCCGTACGCAGGCGGCAGCCGCCGGAGCGTGCCCCAGCACGCGGCCACGGCAAACAGGAGAAAGCCGAACAGCATCAGGTTCATGCCGGCGATCCGGAACGGGTCGCCCGCCGCGCGCGTGAAGTAGACGGGGTCGCGCGAGCCCGAAAGCAGCTGACGGGCGCCGTCCACGGCGGCGACCAGGCCGTCCCAGGCGCCGACGAGTGGGCCTGCGAAGTCACGGTGCCAGAAGTCCTGCACCGACGCGAACGCGAACGCGTCTCCCTGCGCCAGCCCGAGGTACAGGGCATAGACGCCGAGCCCGGTGGGGCCCAGGAGAAGCCAGGCGCCGTCCGCCCGGCGGCCGCCCGCGCGCACGCCCTGCACGTAGAGCACCGCGATCGGGAGGACCAGCAGCACACCGGCGCTGCGTGTGGTGGCCGCGGCGGCGAGGCACGCGCCTGCCCAAGCCCAGCGTCCGGTGCGGGCCGCGTAGAACGCGCCGACGGACGCCAGCAGGAACAGGCTCTCCGAGTAGGGCACGCCGAAGTAGAGTGCCCCCGGGAACAGCGCGAGGAGTAGCAGCGCCGGTTTCGCGAGCCGCCCTCCCAGCTCGAGCGTGACCAGTCTGTGGAACAAGACGAGAGCGCCCAGCAGCGCCCCGAGGGACAGCAGGTACGCGGCCGCCAGCACCGCTGCGCGGGAGCCGCCACCGAACTCGCCTAGACCACGTGCGAGCGCCGGGTAGAGAGGGAAGAAGGCTGCCTCGGGACCGCCGTCCGGATAGCCGGCATCCGCCACCCGCAGGTACCAGACGGAGTCCCAGCGGGCGAGCGGGGAAAGGGCGAGCTCGGCAAAGCCGTCGATCGGTGCCGTGAGCGCCGGCTCGTCGAACTTCGCCGCGTTGCGCTCGCCGAGTCCGCCCTGGCCGGGAGGCCCGAGGGACAACGCGGCGAAGAACGCCACCAGGAAGACGGCCAGGCGGGTCGGCCAGAAGACGCCCCAGGCGGCTCGCAACGCCTCGGAGCCGCGCAGCGCCACCAGGGCGTCGGCGGTCGGCCGGAAGTTAGCCTCAGACGCCATGCCCGGAGCCGATTTGTACACGGCCACGTCGTTCGTCGATGACCACCAGCAGGAGATCACCGCGATCGCGACCGTGGTGCTCTCGCTGGTGGTCGCCAAGCTGATCGACCGCGCGCTGGCGCGTCGAGGCCGACGCGTCCAGGAGGCGTTCTCGCTGTCGCCGGTGGCGGACACGCGGCTCCGCCTGGTGCGGCGGCTGATCTTCGCCACGATCGTGGTCCTGGGGATCGGCCTGGCGCTGGCGCAGTTCCCGTCGGTCAAACGCGTGGCCACCGGGATACTCGCTTCCTCGGCCGTGCTGGGCCTGGTCGTGGGCTTCGCGGCCCGGCAGACGCTGGCCAACGCGATCGCGGGCATCCTGCTCGCGATCACCCAACCGATCCGTATAGGCGACCTCGTCACCTTCGACGACGAGACCGGGGAGGTCGAGGACGTGAGGCTCACCTACACGTACATCCGGCTCGACGACGGGAGGCGGCTGATCATCCCCAACGAGCGGCTTGCATCCAGCCCGGTTACCAACCACACGGTCGTTGACCCGCGCGTCCAGGTGGAGGTCTCGGTCTGGCTGCCGCCGGGCGCCGACGTGGAGCGTGCCCTCGAGCTGGTCGCCGAGGAGGAGGGCCTCGATGCAAGCGTCGCGGAGTCGGACAAGGACGGTATCCGCCTGACGGCCAAGACCTCGGCCGTGAACGCTCGCGAGGGGGGCGAGGTGGCGGCGCGGCTGCGGCGGCAGTGGCTGCGCCGGCTCAGGGAGGAGGGACTATCCTCGGTCGAGGCTCCCTAGCGCCGCCGCCGACCTTCCCCACGGCGCGGGAGCGCTACGAGGGATGACCTACCGCCAGAGACAGCTAAGACGTCGGCGGCGTGGCGGTCCGCGCAGCGCCGCGGCGCTCGCCCTCGGAGTGGTCGGGATCACCCTCACAATCGCTCTCTTGTCGGTGGCCGGGTACGTCCTCGCGGTCGCCGCCACGGCGCCGGACCTGAGCGAGCTGAAGCCCGAGAACAAGGGGGAGACCTCGGTCATCTACGCGGCGGACGGATCCCGCCTCGGGTACGTCCAATCGGACGAGATCCGCACGCCGATCCCCTGGAGGGACATGACCCCGGCGTTGCGGCGCGCCACGGTCGCGATCGAGGACGAGCGCTTCTACAGGCACAGGGGCGTGGACTACGGCGCGATCGTCCGCGCAGGCATCAAGAACGTCGAGTCGGGTGAGACCGTCCAGGGCGGCTCGACCATCACCCAGCAGCTCGTGCGTGCGCTCTACATCAAGGATCCCAAGCGCACCGTCGCCCGCAAGATTCGCGAGGCCAAGCTCGCCTCGGAGCTGGAGAGGAAGCACTCCAAGCGCTGGATCCTCAAGAACTACCTCAACGACGTGCCATACGGGACGCTGGGTGGGCGCACCGCGATCGGCGTGGAGGCCGCGGCCGAGACCTTCTTCAGCAAGCACGCGAGGGACCTGACGCTTCCCGAAGCGGCGACGCTGGCCGGAATGCCGCAGGCTCCCTCTCGATACAACCCGTTCCACAATCCCACGGCCGCTCTCGAGCGTCGTAACGAGGTCCTCGACAAGATGGTGGAGAACCACTTGCTCTCGCGGACGTCGGCGACAAGAGCATCGCAAGCCAAGCTCGGGCTCAAGCGGGGCACCCGATACACCCGCCGCCGTGAGCCCTACTTCTTCGACTACGTGCAGGACAGGCTGATCGAGCAGTACGGAGTCGGCGTCTACCGCCGCGGCGGGCTGAAGGTCTACACGACGATCAACCCGAAGCTGCAGAACGAGGCGCGCAACGCAATCGACGGCGTGCTGGCGGGCTATCCAGGCCCGGCCTCCGCGATTGTCTCGATCGACCCCGCGAACGGCTACATCCGGGCGATGGCCTCGAGCGGCGCCTACAAGGACCGGACCTTCAACCTCGCCGCCCAGGGCCACCGCCAGCCCGGTTCGGCCTTCAAGACCTTCGTCCTCACAACCGCCATACGGAAGGGGATCGACCCCAACCGCACGACCTACGTGTCCAAGCCGCTCAACCTCAATCTGCCGCATTACGGCCCATGGAAGGTGAAGACCTACAGCAACACCTACGGCGGCACGATGAACCTGGTCCAGGGGACGCTCAAGTCGGACAACACCGTCTACGCGCAGCTCATCATCGACGTCGGCCCCAAAACGGTGAGAGAGACAGCCAGGATGATGGGCATAAAGACCCACCTCGACGGGCTTCCCGCCGAGGGCTTGGGCGGCCTGCGGCTGGGCGTCTCGCCGCTCGAGATGGCGGACGCTTATGCGACGCTGGCGTCAGGCGGCATCCGGAACAAGCCGATCGCGATCAAGAAGGTGGTGTTCCCGGACGGCAAGTCGGAGGACCTCGGCAAGCCGCGGCGCAGGCGTGTGCTCTCCGACGGCGTCGCCTACGAGGTCACCAAGATCCTCGAACAGAACATGAAGTCGGGCACCGCCGTCCGCGGGAACATCGGCTGCCCGGCCGCCGCCAAGACGGGCACCACCGACAACTACAACGATGCCTGGCTCGTGGGCTACACCCCCAAGCTCTCCACCGCCGTCTGGATGGGCTACGCCAACGCGCTCGTCGCGATGCCCGGGGTGCAGGGCGGGTCCTACCCCTCATCCATCTGGCACAACTTCATGACCGTCGCCAAGGGCTCCGACTGCAGCGACTTCCCGCGACCAAAGCACCGCGTCCCGTTCTCGCCCTTCTCCGGCCGCTACTCGAGCACCGGCGGTGGGAAGTCGGGCCGTAGCTACTCCAAGTCGAACTACAACTACAGGTCGTCGCCGTCGGGTGGCGGCACCGGGTCGACCGGGGGCGGTGGCGGTGGCAGCCAAAGCTATGACCCGCGCCTGTACGAGTCACCGCCTCAGCCCGCGCCGAAGGTCAGCCCGCCGTCCTCGTCACCACCGAGCACCGGCGGTGGCGGCGGCGGGGGTGGCGGCGACAAGGGCAAGGGGCATGGCCGCGGCGGTAGCGCCCAGCCGCAGGGCTAGGAGCCAGCGACCTAACGAGCCGGTTCGTCCTCGTTGCCGGCGCGGCCCTCTGGGATCAGGCGCGCCGCGGAATCAATCGCGTAGGGCTGGGGGCGACCAGCCCGTCGCCCCAGCCCCGCCACCGCCGCCACGAACACGAGCTCGATAGCCGTCTGGAAGATCCGGAAGGCAACCGCGATCGCCGTCGCCACCGTGCCGGTCAGGACGGCGGTCATGGCGGTCGCCAGGGCGGCGTCGCGGGTCCCGAGGCCGCTTGGCACGAGGAACGTGAGGACCGCGACGCAGAACGCCACCGGGTATGCCGCCGCGATGTAGGGGAAGTCGGAGAGGTCCAGCGACTGCAAGGCGGACGCGAACGCGAACACGCCCAACCCGATCGCCGCCCAGGAGACCATGTACAGGAGCGCCACCTGCAACACGCGCCCGAACGGCAGCGTCTGGGGGAGGGGCTCCCGACCGAGCTTCCGCAGCCCGTAGTTCGCCACCGGGCCGAAGACGCGCGGGTGGAGAACCACGAGTACCGCGGGGATCACGGCCAGGATCGCCCAGCGCGCCGGTTGGTCCTGGAGCGACGGAAGCTTGATGACGAAGTAGGCGCCGACGATCACGGCCGTGCCGAAGCCGAGTACGAGCTCGTACACGATGCTTGCCAGGCAGACCCGCTTCGAGACGCCATAGCGGTCCGCCATCACTACCCGGCCGACGACCATCAGGGCGTTGGTCGGCACGTAGCGCGCGAGCAGCGACTTGCCCCAGACGGCCCGCCCCGGGCGCGCCGGGATGTCCTCCCCGAGCAGGTGGAGGATCAGCCGCCAGTACTCGCTCTGCAGGAAGTAGAAGGCGGCCACAGCCAGCGCCGACAGCGCGAGCCAGCCGGGGGCGAAGCGCCAGTCGAAGTCCGGCAGTTTGCTCCACTGGCGGACGACGAACCAGATCAGGAAGCCGAAGATGAGGGCGGCGATCCCCCACTGAAGAGCGAACCTGGCGACCGGATGCTTGGGCCTGACCTGGCCGATCGAGGCCACGGTGCTGCCGGCTCGCTCCAAGAGCGTGCGCGGGCCTTCTGCCCTCCCTCTGGTCGCCACGGACGAGACTGTACCCCGGCGGTAGGGTCCGCCTCATACGGGAGCTCGACCTGATCCAGGCGATCGAGCGAGCCGCGGAGGTGCGCGGGGAGAGGATCGTGCGCTGGATCGGCGACGACGCGGCCGTGGTGCGCTCGCGGCCGCTCGCGGTGACTTCGATCGACTCGATCGCGGAGGGGGTGCACTTCGAGCTGTCGACTCATAGCCCCGCGGACGTCGGCTGGAAGGCGCTCGCCCAGGCCCTCTCGGACCTCGCCGCCATGGGTGCCGACCCGGGCGAGGCCTACGTGTCGCTGACGCTGCCCGGGTGGTTCGACAGGGAAGCAGTCCTCGAGCTGGTTGGCGGCATGGAGCAGCTCGCCGCGGCCAGCGACATGACGCTCGCAGGCGGCGACCTGATATCGGCCTCGGCGCTCGTGGTGACCGTCTCGGTAACCGGGTGGGCCGAGCGCGAGGACCGGCTAGTGGGACGCAACGGCGCTCGCCCCGACCAGCTCGTGGGGGTGACCGGGACGCTCGGCGCGTCCGCCGCGGGCCTGCTCCTCCTGCGCGGCCCGGGTGCCGGGACGCTCCAAGAGGAGGCGCTCGTGCGGCGTCATCGCCGGCCCGAGCCGCGGCTGGCGGCAGGGAGGGCGCTCGCCGCGGCCGGAGCCTCCGCGATGATCGACCTGAGCGACGGGCTGGCTACTGACGCGGGGCACGTCGCACGCCAGAGCGGGACCGAGCTTCGGCTGGAGCTGGCCGAGCTTCCGGTCGCACCCGGGGTAGCGGACGTGGCGCGAGCCGCGGGAACGGAGCCCTGGGGGCTCGCCGCGACGGGGGGCGACGACTACGAGCTGCTCGTCACGTTCGCGACCGAGCGTCGCGACGCGGCGGAGGAGGCCGCTGCCCGAGCCGACACTCCGCTGACCTGGGTGGGCGATACCCGGACCGGCAGCGGGCTCGCGCTGCTCGACCCCGGTGGGGCCGTTCGCACCGGGCTTAGCGGGTTCGAGCACCTTTGACTGATGGGCGCTGGTCGCTGGTCGCTGGGCCTAGGGCACCAACCCTGACGACTGACGACTGAGGACTGACGACTGCTTCATGCGCGCGGCCCAAGGGCAGACTCGGTGCCCCCGAGCGAGCCGGGCCCCGCGTAGGCGCCTGGGCCGTAAACCCTGGGGCGCTCCTCTGGCTCCTCGGCCGGCTCCTCGGGGCCGGAGCGCGCGATCGACACGACCAGTGGCAGCGTCGCGAGCAGGACGCAGCCGATCAGCACGGTGGGGAGCCCGACCGCCCCGCCGGTCACGAGCAGCAGGAGGTACCAGGCGCCGCTGAGGGGATCCACCGACAGCGCCACGAGCCAGTAGAGCGCCACGAGCAGGGGCGGCAGCACGCCAAGCCCGACCAACGCGGCACGAGCCCGCCGCGGCGGCGCGGGATCGGAGAGGGTGGCGAGCATCCACAGGTGCGCGGCCGGCAGCATCACCAGACAGGCGTACGGGTTGAGCACCCAGAGGGCGAGCGTGGCGGCGCAGGTTGTGAGGGAGGCTGCCACCGCCGCCCCGGGTGCCGATCGGTCGGACACTGCAGGCGTCGAGCGCAGGGCGAGGAAACGACCCGCCAAGGTCAGGATGACCACCAGGGCGGCGATCCCAAGAAGCACCGCCACGGCCGAGCCGTCGAGCGGATAGTCCTCGGGTGCGGCGGGTGCCGCGGGCGGCTCGGGCGTCGCGCCGACGAGCGTGAGGAGACCGGCCAGGAGCAGGCCCGCGAGGAGCGGACCGAGGTGGAGCCCGAGCCAGCGAAACCACCGGCTCACAGGCTCTCGGCGGCGGCGCGCCCGAGCGAACGCGTCCACGACGGCGATGACCGCGGGGAGGAGAAAGGCCAGGGCCAGCAGGGTGATGACCCAGCCCGGCAGCAGCTGGCTCACCGCGGCCACGTAGCTTCCAGGCCCGCGCTCCGGGGCCCGCCCCTCGTCGAGCGCGGTGACCGTCCGCAGCGCCCCCCGACCAAGGCCGCCGAGGCGGTCCTGGTCGATCTCCTTCACGCCGTCCGGCCCATCGGGCGGAAGCTCGCCGCTGCCGGAGATGCGCACCGCATCGAAGCCGTTATCGAGCAGCACGCCTTGGGCCCCGATGCCGATCGGGAACGACAGACGGGCGAGCTGCCCGAACACGCCCGTGGCTCCCACTCG
The DNA here is from genome assembly GCA_046729895.1 of Actinomycetota bacterium. Classification (GTDB taxonomy): domain Bacteria; phylum Actinomycetota; class Thermoleophilia; order Solirubrobacterales; family Thermoleophilaceae; genus DASXBA01. Next base: position 7,600 of record JBKPHP010000227.1, on the reverse strand, counting down.
CCGATCGAGCTCCTGATGTACCGAATCGGCGACCGTGCGCTGAAGACCAATGCCGGTGCGGCGCGTGTCGCTCGACCAGGGCACGATCAGCGGTCCGCGACTCCGCGCAGAGGCGAGATCCGACATCACGAGGACCGCGTCCGTCAGCTGCGGGTCGCCCAGCTCGTCGACGAGCTCCTCGGCGCCGGCGTCTCCGAGCGTCGATCCGTCGACGGAGGCCAGGACCAGCGTCTTGCGCGTGGGACGACCCTCGAACACGCGCGCGAACTCAAGCAGCGCGGCGGTGTCCGCCGCGCTCCCGATCGCATCGGGGACGCCCGAGGCGTCGCGCGCGGCCACGATCGCTATCTGGCGTCGCGAGCGGCCGGCCCGGCTGCCGATGACGTTCACCAGGTCCTTGCCGTCGCGAGTGAAGCGCCGGCGCTCGACATGGAAGCCGCGGCTCGAGAGCCCGGCGGCAACTTCTTCGGCCATGCGGAGGTCGCCGGTAGTGCCCGCTCTTCTGTCCGGACGACGCTCGGCGATCTGCGCCGCGGCCTGGCCGGCGAGATTGCCATCGAAGAGCACGTCCGCCGCCAGCCCCTGAGGGAGCGGCCGGGGCCGGCTTTCCAGCGAGAAGGCCGCGAGCACGAGGATCAGCAGGGCGGGCACGAACGAAGCCCGGTAGAGCCGGGGCTCGATCACTGGGCGATCACGGCGCCAACCTACAATCTTGAAGGTTGCAGGCTTCGGCACCCCGCATATTGCTCGTGGACGACGAGCACTCGGTCCAGAAGCTGCTCGCCTATCCGCTTCGCAAGGAGGGCTACGACGTGGTCTCGGCTCTCGACGGCCGCGAAGCGCTGAACCGGCTTCGCGACGACGAGTTCGACCTCGTCGTCCTCGACGTGATGCTTCCCAAGGTCGACGGCTTCGACGTCTGCCGGCAGATCCGCGCGCGAAGCACCGTGCCGATCATCATGCTCACCGCCAAGACCGAGGAGATCGACAAGGTCCTCGGCCTCGAGCTGGGCGCCGACGACTACATAACGAAGCCCTTCTCGGTGCGCGAGTTCCGCAGCCGGGTGAAGGCCGTCCTTCGCCGCGCCGAGCTCAGCCGCGGCGAGGACCTCGAGGAGGAGCCGATCGAGGAGGGCGATCTGCGGGTCGACTTCGACAAGCGCCAGGTCGAGGTGCGCGGGGAGCCGGTGCGCCTGACCTACGTGGAGTTCGAGATCCTCGCGGCCCTTGCACGCAGCCCAGGGCGCGTCTTCAGCCGGACCATGCTCCTCGAGCGAGTCTGGGGTGACTCGTCCTACCGCGACCCGCGTACGGTGGACGTCCACATCCGCCACCTGCGCGAGAAGCTGGAGCGGGATCCCCGCCACCCGGAGCTGATCTTCACCGTGCGCGGCGTGGGATACCGGTTCCGCGACCGATGACGAGGCCGTCGCTCCGCAACAAGCTCCTCCTTCTCTTCTTCGCGATCACCGCGCTCGCCTTCTCGGTCATCTACTTCGTGGTGGTGCCGCAGCTCGAGTCGAACCTCAAGGACCAGAAGCTCGGCGACCTCAAGCGCACCGCCAAGGGAACGCAGAAGCGCTTTTCGGCGTTGATCGGGCGGGACGTTCCGGCCCCGATCGTGGACCGGCGCGTTCGCGCGGCGGCCGAGGCCACGGACTCCAGGGTGACGCTGTTGAGCATCCAGCAATCGCTGACCGGGCCGGGCGAACAGGCCTCGCTCCGCTTCTTCGTCCTCTCGGACTCCGGCGAGGAGCGCGAGGTGCCCTCCCAGCCGGCGATCGCGCGCCGGGCGGTCGAGAGACGGCGGGTGACGACGGGGTTCGGCGAGCTGAACGGCGTGGAGGTCGGCCAGGTGGCCCAGCCGATCGACTATCGGGGGACACCTGGGTGGGTGGCCCTCTACTCCCGCGATCTCGGCGACGTGGCGGAGACCGTCTCGTTCGTTCGCGAGCGCGTCCTCCTGGCCACCGCGGTCGCGCTCCTGGTGGCGCTCGTAGGCGGCTACTTCGTGGCGCATGCGCTCGCCAGGCGCGTGCGGCGGCTGGAGGGAAGCGTCAAGCAGGTCGCCACCGGACGTTTCATCGATCCCCTGCCGGTCGACTCCGAGGACGAGCTGGGACAGCTGACGCGGGCCTTCAACGAGATGCAGCAGAAGCTCCGACGGGTCGACGTGGCACGCAAGGAGTTCGTAGCCACGGCCTCCCACGAGCTGCGCACTCCGATCTTCTCGCTTGCCGGCTTCGTGGAGCTGCTCCAGGATGAGGAGCTCGACGAGGGCACGCGGCGCGAGTTCCTCGAGACGATGAGCGAGCAGGTCGCCCGCCTGCAGAAGCTGTCAGTGGACCTGCTCGACCTCTCCCGGCTCGACGCCGGCTCGGTCGAGCTCGAGCGCGAGGCTGTGGATCTCTCGGAGCTCGCACGCTCGGTCGTCGGCGAGTTCAAGCCGGCGCTGAGCGACCACGGGACCGACCTGCAGGTGGAGCTGCCGGAGGACGGAGTGGCGGCCGCGTGCGACCCGGAGCGGGTCGCGCAGATCATGCGTATCCTGCTCGACAACGCGCTCCGGCACACACCGGAGGGGACCGAAGTCACCGTGAGCGCCGAACGTCACAACGGGGCCGCCGAGCTCACGGTGGCCGATAACGGCCCGGGCGTCGGGGACGGCGCCATTTCACACGTGTTCGAGCGCTTCTACACCGGGGACGCGGCTCGCGGAGCGGGGCTGGGACTTGCGATCGCGCAGGAGCTCGCGGAACGCATGCAGGGCCGCATCACGCTCTCCTCCCGCGCCGGCGCCACGACCTTCAGGCTGGAGCTGCCAAGCCCCGACGGAGACGCGGCTTGAGGCGGCTGTGCGCCTTCGTCGTCGCGGGCCTCGGGCTCGGCCTCGCCGCCTGCGGCGGCGGCGACGGCGGGCAGGCGGAAGGGCCGCGCAAGGTCGAAACGACCCGCGTCAATGTGGTCGAGCAGATCGGGAAGAAGGGCGGGTTCGACCCGGGTGAGATATACGATCGGCTCTCACCCGGAGTGGTAACCGTCATCTCCTTGTTCGATGGTGGATCGCTGCTCAGCAGGGGTGACGGCGAAGGCGGCCAGGGATCGGGGTTCGTGCTGGATGGCGATGGCTACGTCGCCACGAATGCGCACGTGGTGACCGAAGGACGGAGCCCGGCCGGTGAGGGCCGAGCGGCTCCCACGCGCAAGGCCAAGCAGGTCTTCGTGGAGTTCTCGGACGGCAATCGCGTGAAGGCCGACATCGTGGGCGCCGACCCGAACGCGGACGTGGGCCTGCTCAAGCTGGACCCGCGTGGGCTCTCGCTGACGCCGCTCCGCCTCGGCTCCTCGGACCATCTGAGGGTGGGCGAGCCGGTGGCCGCGATCGGGAGCCCCTTCGGGGAGCAGCAGTCGCTCTCCGTCGGCGTGATCTCGGCGCTCGACCGCAACATCGAGTCACTGACCGCCTTCCAGATCGGCAACGCGATCCAGACCGACGCCGCGATCAATCCCGGCAACTCGGGCGGTCCGCTGCTCGACGCGAGGGGCCGGGTGCTGGGCATCAACGCCCAGATCAGGTCGACCTCCGGCGGCGGGGAGGGAGTGGGCTATGCGATCCCGGTCGATGCAGTCCGCCGTTCCGTGCGGGAGCTGCGCGCCAATGGCAAGGTCGACTACGGATTCCTGGGGGTGACCAGCCGCCCCCTGTACCCCCAGCTCGCCGACCGGCTTGGGCTGGACGTTCGCGACGGCGCGCTCATCGTGGACGTGCAGGGCGGGAGCCCCGCCGACGACGCCGGCCTGAAGGCGGGGGGCGACAAGATCGACTTCCAGGGCGAGGAAGGAATCCCGAAGGACGGCGACGTGATAGTCGCCGTAGACGGGCACAAGCTCACCCGCAGCGATGATCTGGCCGACCTGATCAGCGCGAAGAGCGCGGGCGACGAGGTGGACCTCGAGGTGGTGCGGGGGCACGACCACCGCACCGTGAACGTGAAGCTGGACAAGCGCCCAAGCGAGGCCCCGCGGTCGCGACCGTGAGACGGCGCGTCCGCGAGCGGCCGGCGGCGAGGGCGCTGCGCCCGCGAGGGGAGTAGTGCAAGAGCTCGTCCGCGAGCTCGCGCTGGCGCTGCGCGAGCAGGTCCTGCCGCACCTCGGATCCCACGCCGCCCGGGCCCACGAGGACGAGGCTGCAGGTGGGGACGTGACCTTCGCAATCGACGCCGAGGCTGAGCGGACCCTCGAGCGCTTCTTGGCCGAGCGGGCGCCCGCGGTGGCGTTCTACTCGGAGGACCGGGGGCTCGTCACCCCTGCGGATGGCGCCTCGGCAGTGCTCGTGGTGGACCCGATCGACGGCACCCGGCCGGCTCTGGCCGGCCTCGAGGCGTGCTGCGTGTCGGTGGCGGCCGCGCCGCTGCGCGACGGCGTGACGATGGGTGACGTCTGCGTCGGCTGCGTGGTGGAGATCCCGTCGGGGGTCGTCTTCCTGGCGAAGCGCGGCGCGGGGCTGGTCGAGTCGCCTCCGGTGCGCCTGTCGGACAACGAGCGGCTCGAGCGGATGTTCTGGACGTACGGCTTCCGTGGCCGCCCTGCGCGCCCCACCGCCGAGGTGCTCGCCGACCTCATCGACGCCTCGTCGGTGGGCGGCGCGACCTTCGAGCTCGGGGCGGCGTCGTTCGACATGACGCGGATCGTTACCGGTCAGCTCGACGCCTACGTGGAGCCCGGGCCCCGCCTGGTCGCCGACGTCGCCGGCATGCGGGAGGAGTTCGAGCGGGTGGGCGGCGGGGCGGTGCTGAACAACTCTCCGTACGATCTCGCGGCCGCGGTGCTGGTCCTGGAGGAGGCCGGCGCAGAGGTGACCGACGCCTATGGCCGCTCCCTCGCCAATCGGCCGCTCTTGGGTGCCGCGCCCGAGTTTCAGATGTCGGTCGTGGCGGCTTCGAACGCGGCTTTGCACCAGCGTGTCCTGGCGAGCGTTCATGATGGGGTGCGGCGCGTTTCCGGGTAGGCTCCCGACGTGCGAGCGCAGTCCCCGCAGGTGACCGAAGGCCGCGACGTCTCATTGACAATTCCCGCGAGGCCCGACCATCTGGTTCTCGCCCGCTTGGCGCTCTCGGCCGTTTGTCGCCTGACACCTCTGTCCGCCGACGAGGTCGCAGACCTCAAGCTCGCGGTCACGGAGGCGGCCAACGACTACGTGGACGACGCCCGCCCCGACGAGCAGGAGGGCCGGCTCAACTTTGCCTTCCGGCTGCTCGAGGACCGGCTGATTCTCGAGTTGGAGGGCCCGCCAACCGAAGTCTCGGCGGTCGAGCAGGAGCTCGGGCGCGCCATCATCGACGCAACGGTCGACGAATGCGACTTCGGCGAACATCGCACCCGGCTCGTCAAGTACCTGGGCTCAGGCTGACCCAATGCTCCAGCCCATAGCGGTAGGCCATAAGAGCCTGGCCGATTACACGCACCTGGCCGGTCGGGCGCTGATAGCCGAGATCAGGGAGTTGGCGGACGAGCTGCAGGGCCTCAGGGTGCTGCACCTCTCGGCCACCGCCTTCGGTGGCGGCGTCTCGGAGATCCTCTACACGCTCGTCCCGCTGATGCTGGACGTCGGAATCGAGGCCGACTGGCAGGTGATGCTGGGCCGCGAGGAGTTCTACAACGCGACCAAGCGCCTCCACAACGCGCTCCAGGGCGCCCCGACCGTGCTCACAGAAGAGGAGTGGAAGGTGTACGAGCGCTACAACGCGCTCAACGCCACTGAGATCACGGGGGGCTGGGACGTGATCATCGTCCACGATCCCCAGCCGTGCGCGATCCGCAAGCACGTGTCGGAGAAGGCGCGCACGTGGATCTGGCGCTGCCACATCGACCTCTCGGAGCCGAACCCGGAGGTCGTCCAGCGGTTCGTGCCGCTCGTGCGCGAGTACGACGCCTCCGTGTATCACGTGCAGCAATACGTGCCCTCGGGGCTCGACGGCGCCGGGAAGGTGCACATCTGTCCGCCGGCGATCGATCCGCTCTCGCCGAAGAACATGCAGCTGTCGCCGGAGGACGCCGCCTTCGTCTGCGACCAGTTCGGCATCGACGTCGACCGGCAGATGGTGTGCCAGGTGTCGCGCTTCGATCCCTGGAAGGACCCGGTCGGCGTGATCGACGCCTACCGCAGGATGAAGCAGGAGGTACCCGACGTGCAGCTCGCCCTGGTCGGCTCGATGGCCACCGACGACCCGGAGGGCTGGGAGTTCTTCAACAGCACCATGGCGTACGCCGACGGCGACCCGGACATCCACATCCTCAACAACCTCAACAACGTGGGGGCGATCGAGGTGAATGCCTTCCAGTCGCAGTCCGACGTCGCGATCCAGAAGTCCAGGCGGGAGGGGTTCGGGCTGACGGTGACGGAGGCCCTGTGGAAGTCCCGGCCGTTCATCGGCGGCGCCGTGGGCGGCATCCCGCTTCAGGTGCAGGACGGCGAGACCGGATACCTCGTCTCCTCGCCCGAGGAGTGCGCCGAGCGCGCGGTCGCGATACTGCGCGACCCGGACCTGGGCAGGCAGCTCGGGCGCTCGGGCAAGGAGCACGTGCGCAAGCACTTCCTGACCCCGCGCCTCGTCCGAGACTGGCTGCGTATCTTCAAGGAGCGATCATGAGGTCTCCGCTGATCCTCGTCTCCAACCGCGGGCCGGCCACATTCCAGCGGGGAGATGACGGAGCGCTCGTCGCCAGGCGCGGCGGCGGCGGGCTCGTGACCGCTCTCACGGGGCTCGTGGAGCACCGTGAGGCGATCTGGGTGGCGTCGGCGATGACCGAGGAGGACGTGGAGGTCAGCCGCGAGCACGGCGGGCAGAGCATCGAGGTTGAGCTCGACGACCTCGTCTACCGAGTACGGCTGGTGGAGAGCGATCCGGAGGCCTACGCCGCCTTCTACAACGTCGTGGCCAACCCCCTGCTCTGGTTCATCCAGCACTACCTGTGGGACCTCTCGAACGCGCCCGACATCCGGCGCCACGAGGTCGAGTCCTACGAGGACGGCTACTGCGTCGTCAATCGCGACCTGGCCGAGGCAGTCTTGGAGGAGGCCTCGACCAGCGCCGACGCCGTGGTGATGCTGCACGACTATCACCTCTACGTCGCGCCGAAGTTCATCCGGCAGGAGCGGCCCGACCTCTTCCTTCACCACTTCGTCCACATCCCCTGGACCCAGCCGGACGCCTGGCGCGTCTTGCCCAGCGACATACGGGAGGACATCTACGAAGGGGTCCTCTCGAACGACATCGTCTCCTTCCACACACGCTCCTACAGGCGCAACTTCCTGCTTTGCTGCCGAGAGTTGTTCGACCTCGACGTGGATGAGGAGCTGGGAATCGTGCACTTCGAGGGCCGCGACGTATGGGTGCGCGCCTACCCGCTGCCCATCTCCGCCGAGAGCTTCCATCGCAACGCTCAACAGCCGGCCGTGCTCGAGTACGAGCGGGAGATCCTGCGCCGCCGCCGCGAGCACCTGATCCTGCGTGTGGACCGCGCCGACCTCTCGAAGAACGTGTTGCGCGGCTTCACCGCCTTCGACCTCTTCCTCGAGCAGCACCCCGAGTTCCACGAG
>JBKPHP010000226.1:0-17636 GCA_046729895.1 Actinomycetota bacterium | reverse complement strand
CTGCTTGGCGCCGATCGCCGCGGTGACGAGCAACACGCTCAGCGCGCCCACGAGCGCGGCGACGGCGAGGTAACGAAGCTTCACGAGACTGCTCCTCTCTCAGAACACAGGGTCTAACCCGCGCGGGCTGGCCGCGCCTTGTCGTCAACACCAGGTGGTCGAGAAAGTTGTGGTCTGCCAGCCGCTGCCCGACGCACGCTCGCAATGGACGAGTAGCTGGGCTGTACGGTCGGCGGCGCGATGACTCACAGGGAGGCCAGCTTGGGCGCGATGCTTGGCCTGGCCGTGGGCGATGCGCTCGGCGCCCAGGTCGAGTTCGCGGATGCGGGGGTGGCCCGCGAGCTGGTCGCGCGCGGCCTCGAGATGGCCCACAGCACGTACTGGGCGCGGGGGCAGTGGACCGACGACACGGCGCTCGCGCTTGAGCTGGCCGAGAGCATCGCCGAACAAGGACTGCTCGACCCGGACGACCTCGCGCGGCGCTACATCCGCTGGGCGACGGACGACGGGAGGGGCATCGGCCGCGCCACCCGGGCCGCGCTGGTCGGGGCTTCGGGAGCCGCCGACGCGCGCAGGCGCGCGTCCGACTTCCACGCCGGCACGGGCATGGGCGCAGGCAACGGCACGGTGATGCGCTGCGCCCCGATTGCCCTCGTCGCGCCCGGCCTCGACGAGGCTCGGACGGCCGCGGCCGAGGACGCCCGCCTGACCCACGCACATCCGGCCGCCGCGCCCGCCTCGGCGGCGCTGTGCGCCGCCCTGATCGCGCTGCGAGAGGGCGAGGCTGCGCTCGCCGCCGCCCGCGCGGAGACGCGAGCTCACCCCGAGCTCCTGCGGCCACTGGAGCTGGCAGCGGCAGACGACCGCGACGCGCTCGCCGAGCTCGCGATCGGGTCAGCCGCCGGCGCCTGCTGGACGACGCTCGCGATCGCGCTCTGCGCGTTCGGGCTCGGAGGCTACGAGACCGGCGTCGCCTGGGCGATCTCGCTGGGCGGCGACACCGACACGAACGCTGCCGTGGCCGGGACGCTGCTCGGCTACCGCCACGGCCCTGGGGCGATACCCGGGCGCTGGCTCGAACCGCTCGCTCAGCGCGACCGGCTCGAGCGCGCGGCCACCACGCTCGCCAACTGCTCTGCGGCGGGCGCTGGGCCCTGATCGGGGCGTCCGCTATCGCACGGGCGAGCATTCCGATGTAGCTTCCGGTCTCCAGGGAGAGCCCCCGGACGTCCCCACCTCGCCCGTGCAGAGACCTGAGCCGGTCCCGCGATCACGCCGACGGCAGATCCGCGGTGGCGGCCGTGCCCCTCCTGGCTGTGGCGCTGGCGACCGTCGCCTTCGCGCTCGGCAGCGGACATCCGCGTCGGTCTGAGAACGCCCGGACCGGGCCCGTCGCGATCGAGAAGAGGCCGCCGCGGCCGGCACGGCGCCAGGGCATGGCGAATGTCTACGCGGGCGCGACCGCCACCCGGCTCCCGCGGGCGCTGGCCGGCCTGCCGGAGCGGATCTACGTGCCCAACAGCGATGCCGACACGCTTGACGTGATCGATCCCCGGCGTCTCCGGGTGGTGGGTCATTACCAGGTCGGTGCCGTGCCACACCACGTGACCCCGAGCTGGGGGCTCCACCGGCTGTACGTGAACAACACGGTTGGGAACTCCTTGAGCGTGGTCGATCCGCGCACCGCCAAGCCGGTGAGGACCATCCCGGTCGAGGACCCGTACAACCTCTATTTCACCACGGATGGCTCGAAGGCCATCGTCGTCGCCGAGCGCTTTCAGCGGCTCGACGTGCGCGATCCCCAGAGCTGGAAGCTGAAGCGGAGCATCCGGGTGCCCTGGTCGGGCGTTGATCACCTCGACTTCTCGCGGAACGGCCGCTATCTGCTCGCCTCCTGCGAGTTCAGCGGGGTGGTCGCGAAGGTCGACCTGCGCCGGACCCGGGTGACGGGCACCGCGCGCGTCGGAGGCCTCCCGGTCGACGTGAAGCTCTCGCCAGACGGCCGGGTCTTCTATGTCACGAACCAGGCCCGCGGAGGGGTGTCCGTGATCGACCCCCGTCGCATGAGGGAGATCCGGTTCCTGCGCACCGGGGCTGGGGCGCACGGGCTGAGCGTCAGCCGCAACGCCCGCTCCCTGTACGTGAGCAACCGGCTCGCCGGCAGCATCTCGGTCATCGACCCGCGCAAGTGGCGGGTGCGGCGAACCTGGCAAGTGGGCGGGACGCCGGACATGCTCCAGGTCTCACCGAGCGGCCGGCGGCTGTGGGCCTCGAGCCGCTACGACGCCGCCGTCCTCGTCGTTTCGACGCGCACGGGCCGGCTTGTCAAGCGGATCCCGGTCGGGGCCGGCGCGCACGGTCTCGCCTACTTCCCGCAGCCCGGGCGCTTCAGCCTCGGCCACAACGGCGTGTACCGGTAGGCCATCGACCGGGGGGAAACCCGTCCCCCTGAGCCCTGGACCCGAGGTTCGCCGCCCGACGCGTGCTCGCGTTCTGCTCCGCGTGAGGCCGTCGCACAGAGTCGCCTCGGGGACTGCGCTGCCCGCTCGCGGAAGTGCGCGCCAGAGGATCTGAGCGCTCGGCGTCGGGAGCGGTGCTCGTTATCTCTGAGGACGTAGCGCGGCCCGGGCCTCCTCGAGGGCTTCCCGCACCTCCTCGAGGAACGGCTCGTCAGCGTCCTGAAAGCGCCGCCTACCAGCCGCCAGGGAGTTCTGGAGCTGTTCGATGAAGCCGACTGCCGTGGCCAGCGGTCGGAACTCATCGTCACCCATGCTCGCGGCAAGTCCCGGGCGGTAGCCGGCCCACGACTGAGCCCACGTCGCCCTCTCCCAGCCGAACGGCCATTGTCGACCGTCATCCAGAGGCTCCGAGCGATCCTGCTTGAAGCGTGCGAGGTTGGCCTCAGCGTCCGTCAGGGCGCGATCGACCGCCGTCAGGTCTGATGACACGAGTCGGCGCGCCATTGCCGCGTCGGCCCGTCGGCGACGCCACTCCCGGTACAGCGTGAGGCCGGCCGTGAGCAGGCCGCCCAAGGCCACGCCCGCGAGTCCAAACCAGCCGCTCGCCTGCGAAGCCGCGAAGGTCATGCCGACCCGGTTCTACTCCCCCCGGCTTCCTCCTTCAGCACCTGGCCGCAGCGTTGACCGCGCGGCGCCGTGCGGAAGGCCATCCGCAGTACGAGGCCTGGTGTTCGTACTCCGCGTGCTATCCCGGGTCGTCGAGGGTTGCTCAGGACCACGGGGAAAGTTCCCAGAACAGCTCGGCGCGCCCCATGCGGCGGCGTAACCGCCTGCGCGCCGCGCCGTAGATGGGGCATGGCGCAGCTGGCCGAGCGGCGGCCGGATGAGGTGCGGGCCCTCAGCCGGCTTGCGTTCAGCGAGCTCGGCGGCTTCGTAGGCGCCATCGGCGCCGTTCAGCGCGGCATCGCCGAGCGGGCTTTCGGCGCCGTCGGCTGGGGCGCGAAGCCGGCGTACTTCGTCTATCGGGGCGTCACCGGCGCGGTCTATTCGGGGCTGCGGGGAACGGTTGGCGCGCTCGGGCGCGGTGCGGACCGGACGCTCCAGCGGCTCGACACTGGCGACGGCCGCCGCCTGTCGAGCACGCCAGCCGGGACCTTCGGCATCGCCGTGCTGGACGGGCTCATCGGCGACGCACTGGAGGAGGAGGGCAGCGAGCTGGCAGAGCCAATGGCGGTGCGCGTGGACGGTCGCGTCGTTGCTCCCGAGCCGGCCGCCCTGGCCGCCGCCTTCCCCGCGGCGACACCGCGGCTGGTCGTGTTCGTCCACGGCTTGATGGGCACGGAGCTCGGCTGGAGGTGGTTCGGCGGCCCCTCGGGCGAGAGCTACGGCGACCGTCTCGCGCGCGACATCGGCGCGACGGCGGTCTACGTCCGCTACAACACCGGCCGCCACGTCTCCGAGAACGGGCGCTCACTGTGCGAGCTGCTCGAGCAGGTGCTGGACGCCTGGCCGGTGGAGGTGGAGCAAATCGCGCTCGTCGGGCACTCGATGGGCGGCCTGGTTTCGCGTAGCGGCTGCAACCGCGGCACCGATGACGGCGCCGCGTGGGTGCGCCGCGTGCGCCACGTCGTCTCGCTCGGAACTCCACACATGGGCGCGCCACTCGCCCAGTTCGTGCACTACGCGAGCGCGGGCCTGAGTGCGCTGCCCGAGACACGCCCGCTGGGCTCGTTCCTGCGCCGGCGCAGCGACGGCATCCGCGACTTGCGCCAGGGCTCACTCGTGGACGAGGACTGGCGCGACCGCGACCCCGAGGCGCTGCGAGCAGCGGCCTGCCGCGAGGTTCCGCTGCTCGAGGGCGCGACCCACCACTTCGTCGCCGCGACGATCACGCGCAGCGCGAAGCACCCCCTGGGGCGGCTGATCGGCGACTGGCTCGTGCTCGAGCCGAGCGCCTCCGGACGCAGCCGCACGCGGCGAATTCCCTTCCGCATCGAGGACGGCGCGCACCTCGGCGGGACCAACCACATCGCGCTGCTGAACCACCCCGTGGTCTACGAGCGGCTGCGCGCCTGGCTCTCGAAGCCCCCGGCCGCAGCGGCTAGGCGTGCGCTGGCGGCGCCCGCGCCGGACTGACCACGCGGCAGCACCAGACTCGCAGTCACTTGCGGACCTTCCGGGGTGACGGAGGGCAGGAGCGCATCGGCGCCTTCACGACCCACCCTTCGGGACGATTTCACGGAGCGGCGCCGTGCGGATCGTGCCGGTGCGCTAGAAACAGGGACGTGAGCGAGCTCGGCTGCCTCGACGGGACGATCGGGCCGGCCGAGGAGACCTACATCCCGGCAACCGACGAGGGCTTGCTGCGAGGCGACGGCGTCTTCGAGGTCGTCCGCGTCTATCACGGGTCGCCCTTCGCGCTTTCCGAGCACCTGGATCGCATCGAGCGCTCGGCCGCCAACCTGTGGCTCGACTGGCTCGTCCCGCGGGCGGTGCTAGAGGAGGAGGTTCCGCGGTTGCTGGCCGAGCGCGGCGATGCCTTCGACGGCATCCTCCGCATCGTGCTCACGCGCGGCGGCCACAGGCTGCTGCTCACGGAGCCCACGCCAGGCACCCCGGAGCGGGTTCGGCTGGGCTTCGTGACCTACGCGCCCACCCGCGTGCTGGACGGCGTGAAGTCGCTCTCGTATGCGGCCAACATGCTCGCCACGCGGACAGCCCAGGAGCGGGGATTCGACGAGGCGCTCCTGGTCACGCCGCACGACCGGGTCCTGGAGGCGCCGACCTCCACGATCTTCTGGGTCGGGGACGATGGCGGGCTGTCGACGCCGCCGCTCGAAGACCACATCCTCGCATCGATCACGCGGGACAAGCTGATCGAGCTGGTGGGCGCCGAGGAGCGATCGCTGACGAAGGAGGAGCTCCTGGGCGCGCGCGAGGCGTTCCTGGCATCCACCGTGCGGGAGGTCCAGTCCGTCGCGGCCGTGGAAGAGCGGGAGTTCGAGGAGACTGGCGAGGTGACGCGTAAGGCCGCCGCGGCCTTCCGAGCCCACGTGGAGGCGGCGCTCAGCTAGGGTCGCGCGGTTCGCCGTTCACCTGGTGGCTGACGTACCAGGCGAGATGCCGGGCGCCGCGCGCGGCGAGCTCGACGGCGCTGACCGCGGTCCACAGCAGCTTTCTAGCCATTTCCGTGACTGATTCTACGTCCAAAGCACGCTAGATGGACCATTCTTTATGAGGATTGTCACGATTATCGGGAACCGGCCGCAGTTCGTGAAGGCGGCCGCGGTCTCCAGGCGACTCCGCCGAGCGCATGACGAGCTGATCGTCCACACGGGGCAGCACTACGACGACGAGCTGTCGCGCGTCTTCTTCGAGGAGCTCGGCGTCCCGGCTCCCGATCGCCAGCTCGGAGCGGGATCCGGGACCAGCAGCGAGCAGACTGCCCGGATACTTACCGCGCTCGAGCCGGTGCTGGCCGAGCTCGACCCGGAGCTGGCGCTGGTCTACGGCGATACCAACTCCACCCTCGCCGGGGCGCTCGCGGCCTCCCTGGGGGGGTTCCGGCTCGGCCATGTGGAGGCCGGCATGCGGTCGTTCGACCGCTCGATGCCCGAAGAGCGGAATCGCGTTCTTATCGACCACGCCAGCGAGCTACTGCTCTGCTCGACTCAGACGGCGATGACCAATCTCGAGCGTGAGGCCGCCAGAGGAGACTCACATCTGGTCGGCGACGTGATGGCCGACGTGTCCCTCGCGTTCCGCGACATCGCCGAGGAGCGTTCCCGCGCGCTGGAAGAGCGCGGGCTCGAGCCCGGCGCGTACTTCCTCGTGACCGCGCACCGCCCCGGAAACGTGGACCACCCGGAGCGGCTTGCGCTGCTCGTGGAGCTGCTGGAGGCGCTGCCGCGCCCCACCGTCTTCCCGCTTCACCCACGGACGAAGGCGCGGCTCGAGTCCACGGGGCTGCTCAGCCGACTCGAGCACACCGAGCGGATCGAGCTCTCCCCGCCGCTGGGCTACCTCGACTTCCTCAAGCTCGCGCGCCATGCGAGTGCCGTCCTCACGGACTCGGGCGGAGTCCAGAAGGAGGCCTACCTACACGCCGTCCCCTGCGTGACCCTCCGCGATACGACCGAATGGGTCGAGACCGTCGAGGCCGGCTGGAACGTCCTCGTCAATCTCGACCGGGACCGCGCGCTCGACGCGCTGGAGCGCCGCCCGCCGGACCAGCGGCCGGAGCTGTACGGGGGCGGCCACGCGGCGGAGCGCGTGGTCGAGGTGGTCTCGGCCTACACTCCGCGCCGATGAGGATCGGAGTCGTGGGCCTCGGCTATTGGGGCCCTAACCTCGCGCGCAACTTCGACCGGCTGCCGGAGGCTGAGCTTCGGTGGCTGTGTGACATCTCGGAGGACGCCCGGGCGCGCTGGTCGCGCGCGTTTCCCGCTGCGCGGGCCACGGGGGAGCTCGACGAGCTGCTCACGGACGACGCCCTCGACGCGGTGGCGATCGCTACCCACGTCCCGAGCCACGCCGAGCTTGCCGAACGGGCGCTCGAGGCCGGCAAGCACTGCTTCGTCGAGAAGCCGCTTGCCCAATCGGTCGCGGAGGCGGAACGAGTGGTCGAGGCTGCCGAGCAGGCCGGTCGCATCCTCATGGTCGGACACCTGCTCGAGTACCACCCGGGGGTGGAGAAGCTCAAGGACCTCGTGGCCTCCGGCGAGCTGGGCGAGATCCGCTACATCTACGGCAACCGGCTGAACCTCGGCAAGCTTCGCACGGACGAGAACGCGCTCTGGAGCCTCGGTGCGCACGACGTCTCGGTGGTGCTGCGGCTCGCCGACGAGGAGCCCTACGAGTGCCGCGCGGTGGGCGAGGGCTACATGCGCGATGGGGTGGAGGATGTGGTTTTCTGCTACCTGCGCTTCCCTTCCGGGCTGGCCGCCCACCTGCACCTGTCGTGGCTCGATCCGCACAAGGAGCGACGCTTCACGGTGGTGGGCTCGAAGCGCATGGCGACCTTCGACGACATGGAGATCGAACGGAAGGTCTCGGTGTACGACAAGGGATTCGATCAGGACTTCTCTTCCTACGGCGAGTACATCGCGCGCTCGGGGGACATCCACAGCCCGCGGGTGTCCAACGAGGAGCCGCTGCGGATCGAGTGCCGCCACTTCGTCGATCGGGTGAAGGACGGGGGAGAGCCGCGCTCGGGCGCGGAAAGCGGTCTGCGCGTGGTGCGCGTGCTGGAGGCCCTCCAGCGCTCGCTCGAGGAGAGCGCACGTGCTGCACCCGTCTGAGCGGGCTCCCGGCCTGCTCCTCGGGGATGACGTCGATCTCCCCGACAGCGTGGAGATCGGCGGCCACGTCGTGATCCACCGGGGAACGGTGGTGGGCGAGGAGGCTCGGCTCCAGGACGGCGTCGTGATCGGCAAGCCCCTGGCGCTGGGGAAGCATTCGACGGCGACACGTGAGCCCCCGTCGCCAGTGGTGATCGGAGAGGGCGCCACCGTCTGCGCGGGCGCGGTGGTGGTGGCGGGCGCGCAAGTCGGCCCGGGCGCGGTCGTCGGCGACCAGGCACACGTCCGCGAGCGGGTGGAGGTGGGAGAGGACTCGGTGATCGGGCGGGGCTCGGCGGTGGACAACGACGTGACGATCGGGGCGCGGGTCCGAATCCAGACCGGGTGCTACATCACCGCCTTCTCCACGATCGAGGACGACGTCTTCGTGGCGCCCGGCGTCACGCTCACCAACGACGACACCATGGCTCGGCACCCCGCCGGCTACCCGATCCGCGGCGCGCGGCTGCGGCGGGCATGCCGGGTGGGCGGAGGGGCGGTCCTGCTGCCCGGTGTCGAGGTCGGGGAGGAGGCTTTCGTGGCGGCGGGGGCGGTGGTCACGCGCGACGTGGGTCCGCGTACGGTGGTGATGGGGGTGCCCGCGCGGAAGGTGCGCGGGGTGCCGGACGAGGACCTGTTGGAGCACTGGACGTGAGGAGGCGGCAGGCCCTCGAGGCCGACCGGCGGACCGTGGTGCTCGGAGGGCTCGCCGGCGTCGCCCTGGCCGCGCTGGCGGCGGTGGAGCTTGGCCGCGTCTGGCGACGCGGCTCGGCGCCGCTTCCCCAGGAGACGGACGATGTGCTCAGCGCCGCCGAGACGGCCGTCGTGCAGACTGCCGAGGTAGCGCGGGCCGGCTACCGCGAGACCCCGTCGCGGGAGAACGCGCTGTTCAACCTCCTCAGCTCGTTTGCCGGCACCTTCCTCGTCGCCCGCGTCACCACGTACCTGCTGCGCCGCAGGAGGACGGTGGGACCCTTCCGTCACCTGGTCGTACGGAGGCGTCACATCCACCACTTCGTGCCGGGCATAGTGCTCGGGTTCGCCGCCGGGGCCATCGCGATCGTGACCCGCAACGAGGTGCTCGAGCCCAGGCTCGCGATCCCTTTCGGCATCGGCATGGGCCTCACTCTCGACGAATCCGCCCTCTTGCTGCAGCTGGAGGACGTCTACTGGACGCGCGAGGGTCTGCTCAGCGTCCAGATCACGCTCTCGCTGATCGCCGTCCTGGCCTCGCTGGCACTCGGGCTGCGCTTCCTGCGGCGCGGCGAGCAGGTGGTGTTCGAGGACGGTTAGAGTCGGCACGTGGAGGCCCCCCTGCAGCCGTCCCAGGAGCCACCCGGAGGCTGGAGCCGGCCGGTCGGCACCTCCGCGGCGCTGGCAGGCCGGTGACGGCGCGGGCGGCGGCATGTAGGTTGAGCGGCGAGACGATCGTCGGCGCCCTGAGCGTCGCCTGCCTGGGTGACATGCTCCTCGGCTATCTGGCGCGAGACGGCGACCTCGACGGTCCGACCCTCTGCCCGTTCCGTATCGCCACCGGGCTCCCGTGCCCATTCTGCGGAATGACCAGGAGCCTGTTCGCCTTGGGCCAGGGTCGTCTGGCCGCGAGCATCGATTTCTCGCCCATAGGTCCCCTGCTGGCGCTTGCCGCGATCGTGGCGGGCGGCTGGATCCTCGCCGCACGAACGCGGGCGGGGCCTCCCCGGGTACCGGGCTTCCTCCTGGCTGCGGGAGCGCTGCTCCTGGCGCTCTCCTGGACCTATCAGCTCTCGAAAGGAGTGACATGACGACGCCGCCCGGCGGCCCCGAGGGCCCTGGGGATCCACAGGAGCCCCAACAGCCCCAGCAGCCTCCCCAAGAGCCCCAGCAGCCCCCTCAACAGCCTCCGCCACCCGCACCACCGCAGCAGCCCTACCAGCAGCCAGGCCAGCCCCAGTACCAGCCGCCGACCCGGTATCCTCAGCAGCCGGCGCCCGTCTACCAGAGCCCCCCGAACGCGCCGGGCGCCGTGCCGGCGCTGATCCTCGGCATCGTCGGACTGGTGCTCTGCGGCATCGCCGCGCCGTTTGCCTGGTGGCAGGGCCAGAGCGCCGAGCGGGCTATCGAGGCATCGGGAGGAACCCTGGGCGGTAAGGGCATGGCCACCACCGGAAAGATCCTGGGAATCGTCGGCACCGTGATTCTCGCCCTCGGCCTTGTCGCGCTGATCGTCGTGGTCATCGTGGGGGCGGCGAACAGCTGATCGACATGGAATCCGAGACTCCGTACGATCCCCAGGCCCCGCAGCCCCCGTTGCAGCCCGCACCGCCGCCCGCGCCCGAGACGCCGCCGCGCGCCCAAGCCGAGCAGGCGCCCCAGGCCGGGTGGACGCAGCCCGCCTTGCCACCCCGGCCGGTGTGGGCCGGGCCGCCACTCGCGAGCTGGGGCAGTCGGGTGGGAGCGGCGCTGCTGGACGGCCTGGTGCTGCTGGGCGTGGGGATCGTGCTGTTCGTTCCGGCCATCGTCGCCTTCGTGGCTGGGTCCGACGTCGCGGGCGTGATCCTGGTGTTGCTTGGCGGTCTCGGCTACCTGGTCGCCGCGCTGCTGTACGCCCCCTACTTCATGGCGCGGCCCGGCGAGCAGAACGGTCAGACGCTCGGGAAGCAGTGGCTCGGCATCCGCGTGGTCCGAAACACGGGCCAGGCCGTGGAGATCGGCTACGGATTCCTCCGTGAGTTCGTGATAAAGGGGCTGTTGTTCGGCACGGTGGGGGCGTTCCTGTTCTACATCCCCACCCTGCTCGACTGCCTCTGGCCGCTGTGGGACGACGAGAACCGCGCGCTGCACGACATGGTCGCGTCATCCCACGTGGTGCAGGCGTAGGCCGGCTTCGCCGGTTTCCTACGCTGCCGCGGGGCGGAGCGTTGCGGCCGCCCCGGTCCAGATGACCTCGTCGCGGCCGGGGCCCACTCCCACCATCAGGATCGGGATGCCCAGGAAGTCGCTGATGAACTCCAGGTAGGCCTGGGCGTTGGCCGGCAGCTCGGCGAGCGAGCGGGCGCCGGAGACGTCCTCGTGCCACCCCGGCAGGTCCAGGAGGTCACCGCTGACCTTGTGTAGGACCGACTGGTGGTAGGGGAACTCTTCGAAGCTTGCCCCCTCCGGTCCCAGGTACCGCACCGCCACCCGCAGTGGGTTGATCCCCGTGAGCACGTCGAGCTTGGTGATCACGAGCCCGGTGAGCCCGTTGACCCTGACCGCGTAGCGGAGCGCCACGAGATCCAGCCAGCCCGTGCGCCGCGGCCGCCCCGTGGTGGTGCCGAACTCGCCGCCGGACTCGCGCATTCGCTCCCCGAGCTGGTCGTCGAGCTCGGTCGGGAAGGGTCCCGCTCCAACCCGCGTGCAATAGGCCTTGGCCACGCCCCAAACTTCGTCGATCGCCTTCGGCCCGACCCCGGCGCCCACGCAGGCGGAGCCCGCCACCGGGTTGGACGAGGTGACGAAGGGATAGGTGCCGTGGTCGATGTCGAGCAGCGTGCCTTGGGCGCCCTCGAACACCACCAGCCCCCCGTGGTCGAGCGCCTTCCAGACGAGCGGAGGGGTGTCGGCGATGTAGGGCTCCAGCCGGTGGCCGAAGGTCCGGTACTCCTCGGTCATGGTGTGGAGGTCGAGCGCCGGATCCTTGGCGAACGGCCTCAGGCTCAGCCGCTTGGGCTCGAGGGCGGCGTAGATCTTCTGCTTGAGGATCTTCTCGTCGAGCAGGTCCTGCATGCGGATTCCGAGCCTCGCGGCCTTGTCCGCGTAGCACGGCCCGATGCCGCGACGGGTCGTGCCGATCTGGAGCTTGCCCAGCTTGGCCTCGCCGGCCTGGTCCAGCAGGAGGTGATAGGGCATGATCAGGTGCGCGTTGGCGGAGATGCGCAGCCCGCTGATGTCGATGCCGCGACGGCGCAGCTCGTCGATCTCGCCCGTCAGCACGCGCGGGTCCACGACCACGCCGTTGCCGATCGCGCAGACCTTGCCGGGGTAGAGGATCCCGGACGGGATCAGGTGGAACTTGAAGGTCTCGTTCCCCCTGACGATCGTGTGCCCCGCGTTGTTGCCTCCCTGGAAGCGGATGACCAGGTCGGCCCGCTCGGCGAGCAGGTCGGTGACCTTTCCCTTGCCCTCGTCGCCCCACTGGGCGCCAACCACGACGTTTCCAGGCATTTCTCTTCGAGTGTACGGACGGAGCCGACCTACGCGCCCCCCGCGGCCATGCGCAGGTCCGGGCCCATGATCGGTATCGGGTCATCGCAGATCTCGATCAGCCGCGAGACGGTGCGCGCGCCGAGCTGGCCGCGAAGCCGGATTAGCGGATCGGTCTCGCCCAACGGCTCGAGCGCCGCAAGGCGGGCGACTGCTCGCTCGAGCGACTGGGCCGCATCCCTAAGGTACTCCGCCCTCGTGTCGCTCCGGCGTAGTCTCGTGATCTCGGCGATCTCTCGCCGCAGCTGGCCGACGACGGTGCCCTGTCGCGGGTCCGGCGCGTTGGTCGTCACGAGCACCGAGCCGGAGTTCTGCCAGCGCTCGTTGACGATCGAGTAGAGCTGCTCGAGCACCCACTCGGTGGTCTTCTCGGCGCCGAGGTCGTCGAGCACCAGCAGGTCGACCGTGCAGAGCCGGCTGAACAGGTCGAGGTAGGACCCGGTCGAGTCGCGGTCGTAGGTGCCCCTGATCTCGGCCAGCAGGTGGGGGACCGAGTACACGCCCACCGAACGACCGGCGGCTTCGGCCGCCTGGGCGACGAGCATGGCGAGCGAGGTCTTCCCGGTGCCTACGTCGCCGTGGAACCAGAGGCCACGACCCCCGTCCAGGTTGGCGTCGATCTCGGCGACGAAGCGCCGTATATGGCGGAGTATCAGCGGATCCAGGTCGCAGATCGGCTTGCGCTCGAAGGAGACGCCGCGGAAGCGCTTGGGGATCCCAGTGCCCAGGCGGGCGTGCGCGGCCCTGCTGATGCGCCGCTGGCGGCAGTCGCACTCGCGCGCGTTGTCCCGCTCGTCGAGGATCCAGCCGCTGCCATCGCATACGCCGAGCGGGCAGTCCTCGAGGGTCTCGGCGCGCTCGGCTCGCTGCGACAACGGTCGGAGCAAGTTCACTCGTTCCCGTTCTGCTGGGTGCTCAGCTCGGCGGTGCGCTCCCGGTACAGATTGGCGAAGCGCGGGTACTTCGGCAGGAACGTCAGCGTCAGCTGGCCGATCGGGCCGTTGCGGTGCTTGGCAAGGATGATGTCGGCCTCGCCGAGCCGGTCGGACTCCCTGTTGTAGTAATCGTCGCGGTAGACGAACAGCACCAGGTCGGCGTCCTGCTCCACTTGCCCCGAGTTATGGGTGACGACGCCGTCCGCCAGCCAGGACGCCGGGCCGGGAACCGTCAGGTCGAAGACCTCCTCCTCGCCGTCAGGCTCTACTGCCACGACTCGGTCCCAGAACAGGTCGCTGTCGGCGACCTTGGTGAGTGCGGCATCCTCGAGCGCTGCGGCGTAGCTCTCGAGGACGGAACGGGACGGCGAGAACTTGAAGTGGGAGGTGCCGCCGTAGGCGGTCCCACGCATCGCTGCCATCGCACGCTGCGTGACCCCACGGGCCCTCATGGCCCGGCGGACGTCGTCCCAGATCTCGAGCGGAAGCGTGTCGACGTTCGGGTTGCTGGGCACTGAGGCGAGCGCCTCGCGCAGGGCGGCCGCAGCCCCGCTTCGGTCACCGAACGCCCCGACTACATCGAGGAATCGTCTTTGCGCGACCGCGTCCGAGACGAGGACGTAATGGAGCTCGTTGCCCGACTTCTGGGACTTGCTCGTGATACGGGCGACTATGCCGAGGCGTAGCAGCAACGCGGCCACGTCGGCGGCTAGACCGGCGCTTTCGGTGGCGAAGGAGACGTGCCTGTCCCGGCGTCCATCCGGTCGCTCGCCGCACCACAGCGTGCCATCCGTCGCCCAGAGATGACGCAGGAGCAGTGCGATCTGATGTTTCGCGAGCCGGAAGGCTTCCGTCGGGACGCGCTTATCCGCAGAGCGCTGCCCCCATATGCCGAGCTCCCGGAGCCAGCGACCCACCCCCGCTGGATGCCATCGATTGCCGTTGCCGGCGATCGCGAGCTGCCACGCGCCCCTCCCTTCGTGACGCGTAACGCGCGAGCCGAACTCTCGCTCCGCCGCTCTGGCGACAGCTTTACTGCTCTCTTCGCTGGCCGTGGTGTATCGAAGCGGCTGGTGAGGCAGGTAGCTCCCGTCGCCGATCAAGTGTCCGAGGAGCAGTACGCGGTCATCGGGCCAGCGAACAGGGTTCCTGGGCTCCGGGAGTCGCCGTGCCAGCGCGATGCGGTCATCAGGTCGGATGGTTTCGAGCGTCTGCCAACCCGCGCCGGTGCGAACCCTGTGGTCGGCAGTCCCACGGAGGATGCGACCCGACGCGAGCGTCAGCCTCAGAACGCGCCGACGCCCGACCCGCCAGACCTTGTCGCTCCGGGCCCTGACGATGCGGTCTCTCTCGTCGACGGCGAGGACTTCCGGCGCCGTGCCGACCAGATCTGCGATCGGAAGTCGTCGGCCGTCGGCCAACGTCACAAGGGTTTCGCCGGTAACGCACTCCCTCAGGTCCGACAGCATCGGGATCGGCGGGTGGCGCGACTCCACGGCCCGCGACAGCTGCGAGACCGCGATCACGGGTATGTCGAGCTCCCGCGCCAGGATCTTCAGCCCTCGGCTCATCTGGCCCACCTGCTCCACCCGGCTGCTATCCGGGCGCCCCTCGGGCCGGAGCAGCTGCAGGTAGTCCACGATGATCAGCCCGAGCTCGTGCCTGGCATGGAGCCGCCGGGCCTTGGCTCGTATCTCGAGGATCCCGATGTCGCTTGAGTCGTCGACGTAGAGCGGCGCCTTGGCGAGCTTCTCGACGGCCTTGAGCACCTTCGGCCAGCGGTCTCCCTTCACCCGGCCCTTCCGCAGCTCGTCGCTCGAGACCCGCGCCTGGGAGGCGATGAAGCGATGGGCGAGTTCGGTCTCCGACATCTCGAGCGAGAACAGCGCCACCGGCTTGCCGTGGCCGACCGCCGCGTTCTCGGCCATGTTGGTGGCGAGGGAGCTCTTGCCCATCGACGGCCTCGCTGCCAGCACGATGAGGTTGCCCCGCTGGAACCCCCCGGTGAGGCTGTCCAGGTCCATGAACCCCGACGGCGTGCCGGTGAGGCCCACGTCACGCTTGGACAGCTCCTCGAGCTTGTCGACCTCCCGATGAAGGAGCTCCTCCAGCGACCTCATCTCCCCCCGGCCGTCCTCGTGCCCGATGCGGAACAGGCGGCTCTCGAAGCGCTCGATCAGGTCCCGCGGGTCGCCGCGGTGCGACATCACCTCGTCCTGTATCTCCCGGCTCGTGCCCAGCACCCGTCGCAGCAGCGCGTAGTCCTTGACGATCCGCGCGTAGTGGAGGACGTTGCCGACCGCGGGCACCACCGTGGGGAGGGAGTGCAGGTACTCCTCCCCGCCGGCCTCCTCCAGCTCGCCCGCCCTCCGCAGGTCGTCCGAGACGGTGAGGGCGTCGACCGCCTCCGGCTCCGCCTTCTCCTTCAGGCGGATCATCGAGCGGAAGATCAGCTGGTGCCGCGGACGGTAGAAGTCCTCGGGCCTCAGCCCGACCTGGAGCAGCACCCCGTCGAGCGCCTGCTCGGTGAGCAGGATCGCGCCGAGAACCGAGTTCTCCGCTTCGCTGTTCTGCGGGGGGACGCTTCCGGCGGAGTCAGGCGGGACGGCGACGGCCACCGGGCACCCGCGTCACGCTTCCGGTGTGACGATGGTCTTGACCTCGGCCGTGATCCCGTCTGCGACCTCTACCGTGACCATGTGCGTCCCGGTCGTCTTGATCGGCTCGTCGAGCTTCACGCGCCGCCTGTCCAGCCTCAGCCCCCGCGCCTGCTTGACGGCGTCGACGATCTCCTGTCCGGTGACTGAACCGAACAGGCGCCCGCCCTCTCCGGCCTGATGGGCGATCGTGAGGACGGTCTTCCGCAGCAGCGTGGCGGTCTCCTCCGCCCGCTCGACGGCTTCCGCCGCTGCTCGCTCGGCCGCCTCCCGGCGGCGCTCCGCCTCGGCGATCGAGGCCGGCGTGGCCGGCTGGGCGAGCTTGCGCGGCACCAGGAAGTTGCGCAGGTAGCCCGGGGAGACGTCGACGACCTCGCCGCGCTCCCCGAGCGTCTCGACAGGCTGGAGCAGGATCGCCTGGGCCATCAGCCAGTCCCCAGTCCCCAGTCGCCAGTCGCCAGGACTCGCGCCGGGGCGGCGGGGCGGGATCGGCTGGTCATCGTTCCCCGACGAAGGGCAGTAGGCCGAGCTCGCGGGCACGCTTGACCGCCCGGGCGAGCTGCGCCTGGTGGCGACGGCACGCGCCGGTGACGCGAGAGGAGCGGATCTTGCCCTTGTCGCTCACGGCACGCCTCAGCCCCACGACGTCCTTGTAGTCGACGGAGTCGACCTTGTCCCGGCAGTACGGGCACGGCTTTCGCCGGCCGCCGCCGGGCGCGCCCCTCCGGTCTCGCCGCCGCCGATCACGGCCGCCAGTCCCACGCTGTTTCGCCACTGCTGCTGCTGTCCTCCAGGTCTAGAACGGGATGTCGTCGTCCGAGCCCCCGGGACCTGCAGGCGCCTGCTGAAAGTCACCGGTGTCCGCGGGCACGTCGCTCTGGGGCGTGAAGCGGCCACCGTTCTCGGCGCCCTCCCGGGACCCGAGGAACTGGACGGAGTCGGCGATGATATCGACCGACTGGCGCTTGTTGCCCTGCCTGTCCTCCCACTCCCGCCACTCGAGGCGGCCGTCGACGGCCAGCGGACGGCCCTTCTGGAGGTAGGTGGCGCAGTTCTCGCCCTGCGCGCCCCAGACGGTCACGTCGAAGTAGTTGGGCTTGTCCTTCCACTCTCCCGTCGAGGGATCCTTGCGGCGGGTGTTGCAGGCCACCCGAAGGCTGCATACGGAGGTGCCGCTGGGCGTGTTGCGGAGCTCCGGGTCGCGGGTGAGGTTCCCCGTGAGAACGACCCTGTTGATGTTCGTCGCTGCCATTCAAGTCCTTCCTTCAGCGTCTGCGGACGGCTTTATGGGCTGTCTGGCGAGAGTACAGAGAGGGTCGGTCAGCGAGGGCGGCCCCTGACGCGAAGTTGCAGCAACGTCCGCGAGTTTTCAGAGAGCCGTTACGAAGTTAGGGCGCCGGCGCGTCGGCCGCCGCCCGGGCGGCTACCCTGCCGTCCGGCTCGCGCTCCTCGCGCTGCCTGGGCGCCTGGTCGCGCGGAGGCGGGGGCGGCGGCGAACCCGGCTTGATGCGGATGATCCGGAAGCGCAGGACCCCGTCCATGATCCTCAGGCTGTGCCGCAGCCGCTCGAGGAGGTCGTTATCGCCCTCGAACTGAAACAGGCGATACTCGGCCTCCGCGTGATGGTCGATCTCGAAGGCCAGCCGGCGCACGCCCCACTCGTGGACGTCGAGCATCTCACCCTGCGCGCCGATGAGCCTCTCGATCTCGACTACGGCTGACGTCCGCCGCTCCTCCGGCGCGTCGGCGTCGAGCAGCACCATCAGGTCGTAGGCGCGGGCCATCGAGCGGGGCACGATAGCAACGCGGCAAGAGGGCCAAGCGACCGAAGAGCTCCCGAGGCGAGGGGCGAGGAGCCGCCGGCAGACGGCTTAGCCAGGGGTGGCACGGCGGCGGGCACGCGGCGGCCCGGCGCTCCTGCGCCGGGTGCGATGGGGCAACCTGGGACGGCTGGCCGCGCTGCTCGCCGCCGTCGCGATGGCGGTGGGGCCGCGGGGCTGCCGCGAGCGGCACGCCGAGGAG
>JBKPHP010000225.1:0-8376 GCA_046729895.1 Actinomycetota bacterium | reverse complement strand
GCCCCGGCGAGCCCCTCGACGCGTCGCACGAGCTCCCGCTGCGGCGCCAGGCCGCTGCGGGGCAGCGTCATGGCGTCGAGCACGCGTACCGTGCCCTGCCCGGTGGTGAAGGTCGTCTCCAGGACGTTCGTCTCGGGCAGGTAGCGGCGCTCGGCGGCGAACCGGGCTTCCGGGACGAGCTCGAAGCAGCCGCCCCTGTCGACGTCGAGAAGCCCGGCGAACACGCTCGGCGAATCGAGGTCCGGCAGGCAGAGCCAATCGACCCGCCCGTCGCGCCGGACTAGCGCCGCAGTTCGCCCATCGCCGATCACCGCGTAATCGCGGATCGGTGCGTACGGGTCAGCAGGCATCCCCGCATCCAAGGGACGAGCGAGCTCGCGGCGGCGCGCCGCGGCGCCCGCTTTCACGACGGAGGCTGAACACGGCGCCGACGATCATTGCGGACGCCAGATGATCGGCGCGGCAATCGCTTCTGGATGCCGGCCGTTTCCAGCGGGTCTTATGGGTAGCGGGGGCCCGAGATGTCCCTGCGAAGACGGCGGGCCGTTACGCTCCGGGACGCTAGTGGCCCCGGACCGGATGCTCGATCCGAGCACCTTGGGCGATCACATCGATCGCCTCTTCCGCGCTGCGTGGGCGCTGTCCGGTTCGCGTGCCGAAGCCGAGGACCTCGTGCAGGAGACCTTCGCCCGTGTGCTCGCCAAGCCGCGCCGGGTCCGCAACGAGGATGACCTCGGCTACCTGCTGCAAGCCCTGCGGAACACCTTCATCAGCTCGCGCCGCGCGGCGGCCCGGCAGCTCGCGCCCGAGGCGCTGGATCACGGTATCGAGGCGGTCGACCAGCGCACGGCCAGCAGGCCCGAGCAGGCTGTCGAGGCGCGCGAGGTGTTCGCGGTGATCGCCGGCCTCTCCGAGCCACTCCGCGACGCTCTCGTTGCGGTCGACGTGGCCGGCCTCAGCTACGGGGAGGCCGCGGAGCTCCTTGGCACGAAGGAGGCGACGATAACCTCGAGGCTGTTCCGGGCGCGTGCGCAGGTCGCCCGCGGGATCGAATCGGCGCCGGAGGGCGTCCAAACGGGTAGAGGCTGATCGAATGCCGGACGAGCACGACAGGGCGCCGACGGAGGAGGAGCTGGCCCTCGCGCGGGAGGGTAAGGCGCTGATCTCGGCCGCCATGGTCGACGTTCGCGCCCCGCAATCGCTGCGCGAAGCGATCGAGCGCGACCGCGAACGTGCCGCGGCTCGGGCGCGGGCGCCCCTCTGGCGCCGCCACCGTCTGGGTCTCGCCTCGGCCGGCGTGGCAGCCGCGGCGTTGGCGGCCGTCGTAATAACGCTCGAAACGGGGGGCAATACAGCGGAGCCCTCGCTGACCAGGGTGTACGCGGCTGCGCGGCTCGAGCCGACCAAGGCCGCTCCCGGGCCGGCCGGGCGCGCGCCGCCCGTGCTCGACGCCAGGGTCGGCAGTCTGGTGTTCCCGGACTGGCGAGAGAGGTTCGGCTGGAGGGCCGTCGGCCGTCGCGACGACACGCTCTCGGGCCGGCATGTGACGACGGTCTTCTATCGCAACCCCAAGGGGGCGCGGCTTGGCTACGCGGTCGTCTCCGGCGACGCCCTCGGCGGCGATCCCCCCGGCCGCCAGGTCACTCGCAAGGGAAAGACCTATCACGTCGCCCGGGTCGGCGAGCGCACGATCGTTACGTGGAAACAGCAAGGCCATACCTGCGTGATTGCGGCCTCGTCGCGGGTTCCGAGGGAGCGATTGGTTGACCTGGCCGCCTCGCGGAACGTCTAGCGTCAGTGCCCCCACTGCGGATCCTGAGCAGGCGCTCAGACGTTCCGGCCGGCCGGCGGGCGTCCCACATCGGCCGGTACCGCTCAGTCCCAGTCTCGTCAGCGTCGCTAGGTCCGACCTAGGATGCCACTTTGCCGGGCCAGTGGCCCGGCAAAGTGACGCGCTAGCAAGGGAGGGCGGGCCCCAGCGCCGGGAGCTGGGGCCCGCGAGGTTCCGGTCTAGGCGGGCATGCCGTCGACCAGCACCTGCAGCACTCCGGCGACACCGTTCACGAGCACGTGGTCCGTGCCCTCGAGGGTGTTGACGGAGAGGCGGTCGGTCGGTTCAGCGTGCTCTACCGACACGGCCGCGGCCAGGCCGGTTACATCCGCTCCCGACCCGTTGCCGTTGACGCGGATCCGGTCATCGCCGTTCGTCCCGTTGACGACCACGTTGTCGCCGGCGCTGCCGCTGCGCGCCCCGGCGAGGTCGAGGTTGGTCTTCCTCACGTCGGTGCCCGTGAGGTCGTTGACGGTGATGCTGTCGGTCCCGCCGAGGGCGTTGAAGTCGACGGTCTCGACGCCCCGGGTGTCCATCGTGACGTTGCCGGGGCTGCGGAAGAACGTGAGCCGCCTTCCGTTCGCCGTCATCGTCACGGTCTCGTTCGCCGCGGCCCCGTTGAACAGCATCGTGTCGCGGCCGCGCTGGCCCTCGATCACGTCGCTGCCGTCGCCCGGATCCCAGCGGAAGGTGTCGTTCCCGCGACCGAGATAGGCGATGTCGTTGCCCTTGCCGCCGAGGACGGTGTCCTTGCCCTTGCCGCCCCTGAACGTCTCGGCTCCGAGCCCGCCGTTGAGCGAGTCGTCACCGCCGCCACCGGCGATCGTCGTCGGGATGGAGTCGGTGAACGCGCCGTTCGTGTCGTCGATGCGAACGGAATCGCGGCCGCCACCCATCCTCACCTTGATCGCGGACAGGTCGCTGCGCGCGAACGAGAAGTCGGCCGAGCCGTCGTCGCCGACATCGACCTGGACCCGGGTCGGGTCGCCGGCCTTCAGCCGAAGCGCGACCGCATTGGCCCGATTGTTGCCCTGGACCTCGAGCGCGCCCCGCTCGACGTCAGCACGTACACCTTGAACCTTGTGGTCGCTCGCGCTCGAACCGGCTGGAACAACGAGCGCCACGAGCACGAGGCCGACGACCGTTGCACTGAGATGGAATGGCCACTTGGGCCGTGAGGTGGTGTTCATTTGAGGAGTACCTCCGGATTGGAGTTATCGACTGCCGAAGTGCGATCGCGTGCTTCTACGGGCTAAGACGCCCGCGAACCCCGGTCCTTCCTCGTGATCGGAAAAAAGCTCTGTGCGATACCTCACGGACGGCGCCACCACGCAACGCGCTCGCCGTCGAGCGCGCGGTACTCCTCTTGGTCGTCAGCCCCGACGGCTGGCCCGCGGCGGCGTCACGGCCATCTCCGCGAGCGGCTCGCCGTGTTCTCGCTTGCCGGCCGAGCCGGACTGAGTGTCAGGGTCGGAGGCCGATGAGCGCCTGCCCGCTGGCCGGCTCGAAGGGCACGGACTCGTGGTCGTGCGTGATGAGCCAGCGCCCGTCGGTCCGGCGGCAGCAGAGCGTGGCGCGGACCCACATGTCGACCTCGCCACCGGCGGCCAGCGTGCCGCTGACGTGGTACAGGAACGAGCAGAAGCCGAGCTCACCATCGGCGGTCACGTGCAGCTCGCTGACCTCGTAGCCGATGTCGCTCGCGTAGGAGTCGAACCACGCCTGCGTCTGATCGGCGACCGCGGCGCTGCCGCGCAACAGCAGCGGCGGCACCGCGTTGAACAAGATGAGGTCGGGATGCTGTCGCTCGGCGAGCGGGGCCGGGTCCTTCGCCCGGACGGCCGCGGCCCGCTCCGCAACGAGCTCACGGAGCTCCTGCTCAGCACGGTTGTCCATTTCGCCCTCCTCGTCGACGATGATGCACCCTGAGGTCGATTGGCCCAACGACTGGGCCTATGCGGCGCTGACGGCGCCCACGGACTCCATCGCTGCCTGGCGCATGCGCTCGATCTTGCTTTCCGGCTCGTCGGTGTTCAGCCCGTAGGCCGCAAGCTCGGGCAAGGTGACGACTTCGCCGAAGCCTGCCCAGTGGCCGTCGGTGATCTGGCGCAGGTGGACCCATACGCGGTGGGCCTCGACCATTGTGTTCTCGCTGCCCTCCGCGGCCAGAACTGCCGCAGTCACGCGCTTGACAAGCGTCTCGCGACCCCGCTTTGCAAGTGGGCCGAATACGCCCGGCGCACCCTCGGGGATCGTGACGGTCACGCGGTAAATCGGCTTCGCGGTGCGCCGGCCGCCGACGAACACGTCCTGCTCGTTGACGAAGCACCACGCAAGGGCCTGCATGTGCGGGGTATCGCCGAAGCGGGCCAGGGGCGCAGCCTCAACCTCGAGAGCGATCGTCGACAGCTCGCCGGCAAGCCGCTGCTTGGCGGCGTCGTCCAACGCGCCCTTGGTGGTTGTCAGTTCGATCATCGGCACGACTGGACCTCCAGCTGTGAGTTTGTCGTTCGGCCGTGGCTTCGACTCCTTCAGCCGCGCAGGATGATAACATACATGCATGCATGTACGAGCCCTCAGGTCGGCGATTCGCCGATGACTGCCGAAGCCGCCCGCGCGTACCGCCCGACGCAGGCGGACCGAAGCGCGCGCACGCGTAGCGCTTTGCTCGAGTCCGCCGCACGGGGGCTCTCCCGTTATGGCTACGGCAACCTCATCCTGGAGCGGGTGGCAAGCGAGGCCGGCTACACGCGCGGCGCGCTCTACCACCAGTTCAAGGACAAGGAGGACCTTGCCCTGGCGGTCATCGACTGGGTCGACGCGACCTGGAGAGAGGAGGTGGGGGGGCGCGTCGAGCAAGAGCCCGATCCAGTCGCCGCCCTGATCCTGCTGGCCCGTGGTCACGCCGTCTATTGCCGGCGGGACGTCGCCCGGGTGGCAATCGCGCTGAGGCTCGAGTTCAGCGGTCAGGATCACCCTGTCGGACGGCGTCTCGAGCAGGTTTCCGAAAGTCTCGTGAAGCGCTGCACGCGCCTGATCAACGCGGGCCGCAGAGTGGGAATGATCCCGGCCGGTCCCCCGGCCAGAGCGGTCGCGCTCGCCTTCATCGGCGCGATGGAAGGCACGGTCATCGAACTCTCCGGACAGGCTCCACACGATGAGGAGCTGACGGCGCGCGCGGCCGCCGGCGTGCTCGGGCTTGACCACGACGCGACCCCGAAGTGCGACTGACACCGACGATGAGGCTGCCGACCAGCGCGCACACCTCGCGGCCCTGGCGCATCCACGAGGTCACACGAGACTTCCGTCTCGAGGACGTTTGGCAGCTGCCGGGGACGGGCGGCCCGCACGACTTCCCTCGGCTGGTACAGGGCCTCGCCTCGGCCGACCCTTCGCAAAGTCCCTCCAGCGCCATCCGCACGCTCTTTGCGATTCGGTGGCGGATCGGGGAACTGCTCGGTTGGGACCGTCCGGACGTCGGCCTCGGCTCCAGGGTGCCGACACTCCGCGACCGGTTGCCGCTGGACTTGCGCGACGCCCCATCCGGCCCGACCTTCGAGGTGCTCCCTTTCACGTCCCTGTACCTGATCGAGGACGAATTCGCCGCGGAGATCGCCAACGCGACGATGCACGGCGTCATGCACATCGGCCGGATCCGAGCTGCGGCCGGCGTCTGTCGCGCCCAGATGGCTGTCTTGGTGAAACCAAACGGACTGCGCGGAACCGGTTACATGGCCGCGATCAGGCCATTTCGCCGGCTGATCGTGTACCCCGCGATGCTGCGAGGGATCGAGCGGGAGCTACGAGCGGAAACCGGCGAGCGGACACCGGCGCATGCCTAGTTGGTCGCTCACCGCCGGCATAGTGCCGACGATGAGCCGGGACGCCGTCATCGAGTGTCTCCGGCGCATTCCGTTTCCGTCGGGCGGGGTACGCCAGGTCGCGGTACCACCGGCCGCGCGAAGGCTCAGCACGCTCACCCGCGTCGACTACGAGGATGCGTTTCTCGTCGAACCCGGCCCGACCCATGGCCGCACCGCCGAAGAATGGGCCCGCGCGATCCTGGAGGACGCGCCGGCCGTGGTGCGAAGCGCGCTCGCCTGGGGGTGGTCCGCGCTGGGCCTGCAGATCGGTTCGACTCGGTCCGACCGACCCGTGCTCGGCTGGGAGGTGCGGCGCAGCACCCCGGACTTCGCGCTTCTTGCTGCCGGCTCCCGGGTGGGACTCCCGGCCGAGCTGCTGTTCAAGCGCCAGCGCCAGACGCTGCTCTTCGCGACCTTCGTACGACAAGAGAACCGCGTGGCCCGCGCAGTCTGGGCGGGGGTCATCCCGCTACATCAACAGGTCGTGCGGTATGTCCTTGGACGGGCCAGTGGTTCCGACCGGCGCCAGCGCCAAGGGTGAACCGGAACGCTGCCATCCGTCTTCTCGACCGACTGCACGCTGCGCAGAACGAGTTCTACGCAGGTGGCTCCGAGGCCGCGCTCGAGCAACTCCTGGCTCCGAACATCGCGTGGACCGTCCCCGGTGACAATCGCATCGCGGGGACCTATCGTGGTCTCGAGGAGGTGTTCGGCTACTTCCGACGACGACGAGATCTCGCCGACCACACGTTTCAGATGAAGCGACTGGACGTTCTGGTCGGCGACGGCGACCGATTCGCCGCGCTCACCGAAGGGCTCGCCACGATTCGCGGCGTCGACCATCGCTGGACCACTGTGGGTCTGTACGACGTCAGCGATCGGCAGATCGCAGCCTGCTGGCTGCTTCCGCTCGATCAGCGCGCTTTCGACGCCATCTGGTACGGCTGACATAGGACATAGGAGCTCAGCGTTTGGTCGACAGAGGCTCGTCGATGACCGCCGAGATCGCTCGCTCGAGGCGAGCGGCGAGCGCCTCCTCCTGGATCGCGCCTCCCTAGGCGCCGCTACCTCTTAGCCTTCAAGCCTGCCCCAACTCTGGATCAGGGTGAACGTAGTGCCCCATCTGCCCTGCTCGGCGAACTCGCTCTCGACTTCGCGGCGTAGCGAGGCAAGCTCGTCCTCGCTCAGCCTCTCAAGCAGCCGCGACTCGAGCGCCACGCTGAACTGAAGCGGGAGACGCAAATAGGGGTGGCCTGGTTTGAGCGCGATCACATGTGCGTCGATCTCTGGCTCCTCGACACCGATTTCGCGGAGCAGTTCGGGAAGTCCGCGGCCAGCCTCGCCGCCCAGGACGGAAAAGATCTCGGAGAGCAATCGGATCAGTCGCTCGGCCGCGGGGGCGGCGGGATTGAAATGCCACGAGCCGAGATCCCACTCCTCGAGAACCAGGGACCCACCGGGCCTTACCAACCGCCGGTGCGAGGCCACCTGCTCCCGGCCGCGTCCGAGCGGAGCGATCTGGTAGCGGGCATGGACGAGATCGAAAGATTGCGGCTCCAGCTTGCTCTCGAACAGATCATCGACGACGAGCTCTACGTTGGAGATTCCTTCTGCCTCCAGAAATGAACGAGCGGCCTCGAGCAGGCTCTCGTCTATGTCAGTGCCCACGATCTGGCCGGAGGATCCGACCCACTCGCTGAGGATCCGATGCCAGCCCTTGGCGCCGCAGCCGAGGTCCTGGGCGCGTCCGCCGGTTCCGCAATCTACCTGCGTGAGGAGCTGCCGCCCTGTGGGCTCCCACACGAGCGACTGCAGCCGCAGGCGCTCCAACTCCGAGGGCTGGTTGGCGAGCAGGTACTCCTGTGACATCGCTCGCAGTATCTTCCCTCGGGCCGTGGGGCCGCAACGCATCCCCAGCTGACGAGCTGCTGGCCGAGGGGTTGGCTCGCGGAGTCCTCCGCCTGGGACCAGCTGGCACGATTGCCCCCAGGGGATCGCGGCCTCCTGGGAGTGCCGTATCTGAGTTCTGGCCACCGCGTGGAGACAGGCGAAGGAGGGTCGGTTCACCGCGGCGCCGGCGCTGTGTCGTGTCCCTCCGGCCTGATGTGAGATAGGACGTTGACGACCGTCCCGCTCGGGTCGCGCAGCATGAAGCGCCGCACCCCCCACTCCTCGTCGCGCAGCGGATAAGCGATCTCGA
The DNA here is from genome assembly GCA_046729895.1 of Actinomycetota bacterium. Lineage (GTDB taxonomy): Bacteria > Actinomycetota > Thermoleophilia > Solirubrobacterales > Thermoleophilaceae > DASXBA01. Next base: position 482 of record JBKPHP010000225.1, on the reverse strand, counting down.
AGCCCCGGTCGAGCGCTGCGGCGTGGATCGCATCGACATCCGCCACCTCGACGGTGATCCCGGGTGCGGCCATGTCGTCACGACCTACGATCGTGATCTGCACGGACGGGTTGTCCGGCGACGCCACAGTCATAACCCAGCCCAGGTCCATGGCCACCTCGAACCCGAACAGCTCGACGAAGAAGTCGCGCGTCTCGGCGGGCCGCTCGGAGCGAATGTTGGGCACAGCCCTGCTGATCGTCACACCTCGACTTATACCCACCGACGCCGGTGGTGCCAGACCGCTCGCCACCGGCGACAAGCAGAGCCGCAACAAAGGAGTCGCTATCGCATTCGCGCCCGCTGCTCGAAGTGGCCTAGGGTCCTCGCGGCGATCGCCAAGGCCAGGACGGCAGGAGTGGACGCCTCGCGTCGCCATGGCCACGCAAAGCGTCCATGCGGCGCGCGCCGTCGCGGGCCCGGGCGGCCTTCGCCTGCTCCCG
>JBKPHP010000224.1:0-9342 GCA_046729895.1 Actinomycetota bacterium | reverse complement strand
GAGATCATCTTCGCGCCCGCCCTGATGATTCCCTCGCGCTCGACCTGGGTCCCGATCATGAACCCGGGGACGTCGGCCAGGAACAGGAGCGGCACGTTGAAGGCGTTGCAGGTCCAGATGAAGCGCGCCGCCTTGTCCGAGGAGTCGACGAACAGGACGCCGCCGCGCTGCTTCGGCTGGTTGGCGACGATCCCGATGGCCCGGCCCTCGAGGCGCGCATAGCCGACGATGAGCTCCTTCGCCCAGCGTCGCTGGACCTCGAGGAACGACTCGCCGTCGACGAGCGCGTCGATCAGCTCGTACATGTCGAAGGGCTTGTTCTCGTCGTCGGGAACGAGGTCGCGGATGGAGATGTCGCTGCTCGGCTCCTGGGGCGGCGCCGCCGGGGGCTCGTCGTGCCAGCTCTGCGGGAAGTAGGAGAGGTAGCGCTTGGCAACGTCGATCCCTTCTTCGTCCGACCTCACGAGGAAATGGCCCACCCCCGACACCCCGGTGTGCATGCGGGCGCCGCCCATCTCCTCGAGGCTGACCTTCTCGCCGATCACCATCTCTGCCATGCGCGGCGAGCCGAGGTACATCGAAGCGTTGCCGTCGCGCATGATCACGATGTCGCAGAACGCGGGGATGTACGCGCCGCCGGCGGCGGACGGCCCGAACAGCAAGCAGACCTGGGGGACCACGCCGGAGAGCTGGACCTCGGTGAAGAAGATCCGCCCGGCGTGACGGCGACCGGGGAACATGTGCACCTGATCCGTTATCCGCGCGCCGGCGGAGTCGACCAGGTAGATCATCGGCACGCGGTGCTCCAGCGCCTGCTCCTGGATCCGGATGATCTTCTCCACCGTCTTCGGTCCCCACGAGCCGGCCTTCACGGTCGGGTCGTTCGCCATTAGGGCGACCGCGCGGCCCGCGACCGCGGCCATGCCCGTGACGACCCCGTCGGCGCCGAAGCCCTCCTGTTCCCAGTTGGCGAGCAGCGCGTCCTCGGTGAACGAGCCGGGGTCCACGAGTCGGGCCACGCGCTCGCGCACTGGCAGCTTGCCCTGCTGCTCGGACTTCTCGTGGTGTCGCGCCGGCCCCCCGGCTCGCGCCTGCTCGAGCGCCTGCTTCAGGTCGGACATCGATCCCGGATTATCGCCGTCGCCGCGCGGCCCTTCGGAGTCGCGTCGCTCAGGCCTTGAGCCCGGCGTTCTCCACCGGCTCCTCGCCCGAGTAGTCGTAGAAGCCCTTGCCCGTCTTGCGGCCGTACCAGCCCGCGGACAGCATCTTCCGCAGCGTGGGCGGCTTCGCGAACCGGCGCTCGCGGAACTCGTCGAACATGACCTCGCAGATTGCGCCCATCGTGTCAAGCCCGACGAAGTCGGCGAGGGTCAGCGGGCCCATCGGATGTCCCGCGCCGGCCTTCATCGCCTCATCGATCTCGGAGATCGAGCCGACGCCCTCCTCGTAGGCGCGTATCGCGTCGAGCATGTAGGGAACGAGCAGCCGGTTGACGATGAAGCCGGCCTTGTCCTTGGTCGGTATGCCCAGCTTGCCCAGGCTTTCCGCGAACTGCTTGCCGGTCTCGAAGGCCTCGTCCGAGGTGGTCACGGAGCGCACGACCTCGACCAGCTTCATGACCTGCGCCGGGTTGAAGAAATGGAGGCCGAGGAAGCGATCCGGGTGCTCGGTGGCGACGGCCTGGTCGACCACCGGAAGCGAGGACGTGTTGGTGGCGCAGATCGCGTTTTCGTTCAGGACCTCGTTCAGCTCGCGCCACATCTCCAGCTTGGCGCCGAGGTCCTCGGTGATCGCCTCGATCACGAGGTCGCAGCCGGCGAGATCGCCGTAATGGAGCGTGCCTTGGATGCGCGAGCGCACCGCGTCGGCGTCGGCCTGCTCGGCCTTGCCTCTCTCGACGGCCTTTGCGAGCTGCTTCTCGATCCTGCCGAGCCCCTTGTCGAGCTTCTCCTCGCTGACCTCGCGCACCACCACGTCGTAGCCCGCCTGCGCCGACACCTGGGTGATGCCGTGGCCCATCAGGCCGCAGCCGAGCACGCCCACCTTCTTTATCTCCACTAGCCTCCTCCAGTCTCAGTCTTCGAGCGCGGGGAGCCTATATGTCACTGGTCGGAGTCGAGGACCGCGGCGGTGTCCGCCACGTCGTGTTGCAGCGCGCCGAGAAGCGGAACGCGCTGAACGGAGATCTGATCCAAGCCTTGGGCGCAGCGATCGAGGAGGCGGCGAGCGACGAAGCCGTGCGCGTCGTAGTGCTTCGGGGGGACGGCCCCATGTTCTCTTCGGGTATGGACCTGAACGACCTGCGGGCGCTGTCGCAGAAGCCAGACGGCCTGCGCGGCTTCAGGCGCCGGATCGTGCAGTGGTGGAACCTGCTCGAGGAAATGCCCAAGCCCACGATCTGCCAGATCCACGGCGCGGCGCTCGGCGGCGCCTTCGAGCTGGCCGCCGCCTGCGACTTCCGCACCATGGCCGAGGAAGCCGTCGCCGGGATCCTGGAGGTACGCGTCGGGCTCCTCCCGGACCTCGGAGGTTGCTCGCGGCTGCCCGCGATAGTCGGGCTCGGCAACGCCAAGGAGCTGATCATGACCGGCAAGATCGTCGACGGTCGGGAGGCGCACCGCATCGGCTTCGCGAACCGCATGGCGCCGGCCGACGAGCTCCACGCGGCGACCGCCACCCTGGCAAGCGAGCTGCTGGCCTGCGCGCCGATGGCGGTCGGCCTGGCCAAGCGCATCATGGACTCCTCCGCCAGGCCCGCGCTGGCGGTCACCCTGGAGCAGGAGGTGGCGGCCCAGGAGACGCTGGCCGCGACCGACGACTTCGCGGAGGGGACTCGCGCCTTCTTCGAAAAGCGCGATCCGGAGTTCGCGGGGCACTAAACGGGCAGCTCGCCGGGCCAGGCAGGGCGTTCGCCGGTCGCCAGACAGCGCGTGGTGCTCGCCCTGTCGCTCGAGCAAGCACCGGAAAAGTGAACGGGCCCGGATGCCGTAAATCCGGGCCCGTCGCTGAATCGGGGCGGGTCGGGGGAACCCAGGACTGCCGAACCGGCCCCGATCGTATCCGCTTTATAACTACCCGAACTGGGGCGACTTAACACCCTTTTTCGGGAATCGACAGTCTTCCCGCCCTTCAGCCGCGCTGCCAGTCGACCGGCCCGGCCGTCAGGACGTGGCTCCCCAGGGGGCGCCCGAGAACCCGCTGCGCCTCGCGCGCGCACGCCACCAGCCGCTCCAAGTCGATCCCCGTCTCGAATCCCATCTCGTGGAGCATCGAGACGAGGTCCTCGCTGGCGATGTTGCCGGTGGCCCCCCTTGGCACCGGGCAGCCGCCGAGCTCCCCGAACGACGACTCGAACGACTGCACCCCCGCCTCGAGCGCGGCGAGCACGTTCGCGAGCCCCTGGCCGCGGGTGTTGTGGAAGTGGGCGGTCAGCTCGGCGGCGAGATCGGCACGCTCGAAGAAGCGGCGCACCTGGAGCGGGTTGGCCATGCCCGTGGTGTCACCGAAGGCGATCTCCTGGCAGCCGGCGTCGACGAGACGGCGCGCGATCGAAAGCACCCGCTCGGAGGGCACTTCGCCCTCGTAGGGACACCCGAACGACACGGCGATCACCCCCTCGCAGCGCAGGCCCGCCTCGCGCGCGCGCGCGAGCACTCTTTCGAGGCCCGAGAGCGACTCCGCGATCGAGCGATTCACGTTCTTGCGGTTGTGGGTCTCGCTGGCGGAGAGGAAGACGTTGATCTCCTGGAAGCGGTCCCTGAACTCGAGCGCGCTGGCGAGGCCCTTCTCGTTCGGAACCAGGACCGAGACCGAGACCTCCTCGGGGATCCGCGCGCGGCTGACCACCTCGGCGCGGTCGGCCAGCTGAGGGATCACGTCCGGCCGCACGAAGCTCGTCACCTCGAGGCGGCGAAGCCCGGTGCGCGCGAGCATCTCGATCAGGCGGACCTTGTCGTCGGTGGGGATCACCTCGGGCTCGTTCTGGAAGCCGTCCCGGGGTCCGACCTCGCGGATATTCACCGGCTCTGTCACTGGCTCTCGGTGAGCGAAAGGATATTTCCGTACGCGTCCGAGGTGGCAAGCGGGAAACCAATCACCGCGCGCGTCAGATCATTGCGAGCCCGCCCGAGACGCCGAGGGCCTGCCCGGTCACGTAGGAGGCGTCGTCGGAGGCCAGGAAGGCGATCGCGGCAGCGATCTCCTCCGGCTGCCCGAGACGGCGCAGCGCCGTGGAGCCGACCATCGTCTTCACGATCTTCTGCCCCAGCTCGCCGAGCTGCTCCGGCGCGGACATGAGCAGGGGGGTCTCTATCGGGCCGGGCGCAACCGCGTTGCAGGTGATGCCGAAGCGTGCGCTCTCCCGGGCGATCGCCTTGGTGAAGCCGATCACGCCGCCCTTGGCCGCCGAGTAAGCGCTCGACCCGTGCGATCCCACCCGACCCGCCTCCGAGGCCACGTTGACGATCCGGCCCCGGCGCCGGTCCTGCATCCCCGGCAGCACGGCATGCGTCACGGCGAGCACGCCTCGAAGGTTGACCGCCAGCACCCGGTCCCAGAGCGCCTCGTCGGTCTGCGTGAAGAAGCCGAACTCGTCGTAGCCGGCGTTGTTGACGAGCACGTCGACGGAGCCGATGGCCTCGACGGCCCGGCGGATCGACTCGGTGGAGCGCACGTCGAGCTCGTACGCGTCGCCATCGATCTCGTCGGCCAGCTCGCCGGCCGGCTCGAGGTTGACGTCGGTGACGGCAACCCGCGCGCCCTCCGCTGCGAGCCGGCGGCAGGTGGCCGCGCCAATGCCGCTCGCCCCGCCGGTGACGAGAGCGGTACGTCCCTCGAGCCTCATGGAGCGCGCAGGTTAGAGGGCCGGCGAATGCCGGCCCTCGGTCACGGCCGCCTGCAGGGCGGACTCTGCCATCACCAGTGCGAGATGGAAGCCCGCACTGGGTACTCTCTCGCCGTCCGTGGACTCGGTCCCGATCATCGGCGGCACCGGCGCGCTCGGCTTCGGGCTGGCCCTGCGGCTCGCGCGGGAGGGGACGCCGGTCGTGATCGGCTCGCGCGACGCCGGGCGCGCCGACGAGGCCGCCAGGAGGCTGCGCGAACAGGTGGCAGACGCCCGGGCCGACGGGCTCGAGAACCCCGAGGCGGCGCGGCAGGGGCCGATCGTCTTCCTCTGCGTTCCCTTCCGGGCCCAGTCGGAGAATTTGACGAATCTGAAGGGCGCGCTGCGCGAGGGCCAGGTCCTGGTGGATGCGACCTCGCCGCTGGCGGCGGCAGTCTCCGGCAGGGCCACGCGGCTACTCGGGGTGCCGCAGGGATCAGCCGCCCAGCAGGCCCAGGAGATGGTGCCGGACGGCGTCGCGGTGGTGAGCGCTCTTCACACGGTGAGCGCGCCCATGCTCGGGGCGCTCGACCACCAGTTGGACGAGGACGTGCTCGTAGCCGGCGACTCGAAGGACGCGAAGCGCCAGGCCGCCGAGCTCATCGCTCGCGTAAAGGGGCTGCGGCCGGTCGACTGCGGGGGACTCGAGTCGGCGCGATTCATCGAGTCGCTCACGCCGCTCCTGATCTCGGTGAACAGGCGCCACAGGACTCACGCGGGCGTGAAGCTCACGGGTCTGCCGGAGGTCCTCTGGTAGCGCTGCTCTCGGGCGGCACGGGCGGGGCGAAGCTCGCTCGGGGGCTGCTGGAGGTCGCCGACGACCTCGCGGTGATCGCGAACACGGGAGACGACGTGGAGATCCACGGCGTCCATGTGTCCCCCGACCCCGACCTGATCACCTACTGGCTCGCCGACGCGATCGACGAGCGCGGCTTCGGGATCCGGGGCGACACCTGGCAAGTGATGGCCGCTCTCGAGCGGGCCGGCCGCCCTACGTGGTTCAGGCTCGGTGACCGTGACCTGGCGCTGTGCCTGATACGAACCGAGCTCATGCGCGCCGGCCGCCGGCTGACAGAGGCCCATGCCGCCGTGGTCGACGCCATGGGGGTGGAGGCGCGGGTGCTTCCCATGTGCGACGAGGCTGTGCAGACGTACGTGCGCGCCCGGGGCGCCTGGCGCCCCTTCCAGGAGTTCATGATCGTCGAGGGCGCAGAGGGGCCGGTCGAGGGGGTCGAGCTGCGCGGTTTGGCGCAGGCCCGCCCGACGCAAGAGGTCCTTGCGGTGCTCGCGGAGGCCGAAACGATCGTGATCGGCCCGTCCAACCCGGTGATCTCGATCGGGCCGATCCTGGCGCTGCCGGGCATGCGCGAGGCCGTGGCCGGCGCAGCGGCGCCTGTAGTGGCGGTCAGCCCCTTCGTGGAAGGCCGCGCGGTGAAGGGACCGACGGAGGCGTTCTGCGAGCAGGCGGGAATAGCGCTCCGCGCGGATGGCGTGGCCAGGGTCTACGAGGGGCTGATCGACGGGGTGGTCGCCAGCGAGGACGCGGCGGGGATTCCGGTGCTCGTGATGGACACGCTGATGGGCGATCCGGCCGCGCGGCGACGGTTGGCCGAGAGCACCCTGGACTTCGCGGCGGGTCTGCCCGGCTGAACCACGAGGGCCGCGCTAGAGTCGCCTTCGGTCCTCGTGCGCACCATCGCCATCCTCCCCGTCAAGACCTTCGACGCCGCCAAGCAGCGCCTCGCCCAGCTGTTGCGCGCGGGCGCCCGCCAAGCCCTCGCCCAGGCCATGTTCACCGACGTGCTGAGCTCCCTGCGTCGCGTGCGCGGGCTCGACGCGATCGTGGTGGTCACGCGCGATCGGATCGCGGAGTCGACGGCCTTGAGCCATCGCGTGCAGGTGCTCCGCGACGAGGCTCAGGCAGGCCAGTCGCCGGCCGCGATGATCGGCATTCGACACGCAGTGGCCGCCGGCTTCGAGCGTGCGCTGCTCGTGCCAGGCGACACGCCGCTGCTGAATCCGCGCGATGTGGAGAGGCTCCTGGCAGACGCCGCGATGCGCGGCCTCGGGGCACTGATCGTGCCCGACCGCCACGGGGCGGGAACGAACGCGCTGTTGCTCGCCCCGCCGGGTGTGGTCGAGCCGAGCTTCGGACCTGGCAGCCTCGAGCGGCACCTCGCCGCCGCCCGGGCCGCAGGCGTCCCCCATGACGTGGTGACGCCGGCGTCGCTGGCGCTCGACGTGGACATCCCGGACGACCTGGCCGAACTCTCCGCGCTGCTCGAGAAGCAGCGCGGACGCGCGCCGATGACGCGCGGCGCCCTGGCCCAGCTGGGGCGCTTGGGCATCCGGGCCAGGGTCGCGGCATCCGCCTGAGCGCCCTTTCCGGGCTGCCGCAGCTGTCGCCGGGCGACGACCTGCCGGCACTGCTCGCCCGCGCCGCCCCGCGCGACCTCCTGGACGGCGACGTGCTCGTCATCGCCCACAAGGCGGTGTCCAAGTCGGAGGGCCGACTGCGGGCGCTGGACGAGATCGAACCCGGTGAGCAAGCACGGGCCCTCGCCGCGGAGCACGACAAGGATGCCCGGTTGGTCCAAGCGGTGCTCGACGAGACCACCGAGCTCCTCCGCGCCGAGCGCGGCGTCCTGATCTGCCGCACGCATCACGGCTTCGTGTGCGCCAACGCCGGGGTCGACCAGTCCAATGCGCCGTCCGCGGGGGAGCTCGTGCTGCTGCCAAAGGACCCGGACGGCTCCGCACGGCGCCTGAGGTCGGGCATCGCGGAGGCGCGCGGCGTGCGGCCGGCCGTCGTGGTGTCCGATTCGTTCGGGCGGCCGTGGCGGCTCGGCGAGGTAGACGTCGCGATCGGCGCGGCCGGCCTCGTCGCGCTCGACGACTGGACGGGCAGGCGGGACGCCGCGGGCCGCGAGCTGCGAGTGACCACGATCGCAGTAGCCGACGCCGTCGCCGCGGCCGCGGACCTCGTCCGTGCCAAGGACTCGAGCGAACCGGCCGTTCTCGTGCGCGGCCTGGAGCGGTTCGTCACGCGCGAGGACGGGCCCGGCGCCGCGGCTCTACTGCGACCGCAGAGGGACCAGTTGTTTCTCTGAGGAGGCTCCTATCCTCGAAGGGGTGGCAACGACCCCAAGCCGCCACTTCCACGTCCCCTCGGCGCTGAGCCGCTCCCCCACCCGGATCGAGCCCGACGAGGCGCGTGAGCTGGCCGCCGACGGTGCCGTGCTGGTCGACGTACGCCGCATCGACGAGTCAGAGGCCGCCATCCCAGGCGCGCTGCGCATCCCGCCGGACGAGATCCCCCACCGCCTGGACGATCTGCCGCCCGACGCGCCGGTCGTGCTCGCCTGCACCTGCCTCGGCGAGGCGACCAGCGTTCGGGTGGCGCATTGGCTGAGGGACCATGGCTTCGAGGCGTACGCCGTCCGCGGCGGAATGGCCGCCCTGCAGGATGGCTCCCGAGTCGTCGAGCTTCCCCGTCCGCCGGCTCCGCCTTCCGAGCCCGCCCCCGCAGCGCAGACCGCGCTCTCGGCGCTCCGGCACGAGCGCTTTCGCCGCTACTCGGCCGGCGTGCTCTTCTCGCTCACCGGCAACTGGGTGGAGGCCGCTGCCTTTGGCTACATCGTGCTCCTCCTCGGCGGGTCCGCAGGAACGCTGGGCCTGATCGGGTTCCTCAACACGATTCCCAACCTAGTCTTCGGCCTGCCGGCCGGAGCGCTGGCCGACCGCTACGACCGCCGCAGGCTCATCCTGATCTTCCAGGGGGCGAACATGGCCGTGGCCGTCGTGCTGGCGGTGCTGTGGCAGACGGACTCGCTGACCGTGCCGTTGATGGGCTCAATCGCCGTGGTCGGGGGCAGCCTCGGGACGCTCAGCTTCCCCGCCTTCCAGGGCATGCTCGGGTCCACTGTTCCGAAGCGCGACCTGGAGAGCGCCGTGGCGATCAACAGCCTTTCCCTGCAGCTGGCGCGCTTCCTGGGCCCCGCCATCGCCGGCGTCCTCCTCGCCCACGGCGGGCCCACCTGGGTGTTCGCCGTGAACGCCGCGAGCTTTCTCGGGGTGCTGGTGGCCGTCGCGTTGCTCCCCGGGTCGCGGGCGGCCGCGGCGGATGCCTCCGAGCGCTTGCGGGGTGCGATGGCGGAGGGCCTGCACTACGTGCTCGCGCGCCGCAGCGTGGCCTCACTCATGGCGCTCACACTCCTGGCCGGCCTGTTCGGCACCCCTCCGGTGGCGTTCATGCTCCCGGGCATCGTCCGCTACCAGCTAGACGCCGGACCCGGCACGCTCGGCGCCTTGACTGCCGCGATCGGGCTCGGCTCCCTGCTCGGCTCGATCCTGCTCCTGCGGCTCGCGCGGCGGCCCAACAAGGGCGAGCCCGCGCTGGTCGGCTTCTTCCTGACCGCCCTGGCTGTGGCCCTGGTGGGAGTCTCGGGCTCGATACCTCT
>JBKPHP010000223.1:0-27099 GCA_046729895.1 Actinomycetota bacterium | reverse complement strand
GGTGTCGCCGTTGACCGAGAACGGCAGGATCTCGCGCTCGAAGCGCCCCTCTTCGGTGGCCTGGTGGGCGAGCTGGTGGGAGCGAAGCCCGATCTCGTCGAGCTCGGAGCGCGGGATCTCCCACTTGTCCGCGATCATCTCGGCGGAGATCCCCTGCGGAACGAGGTTGTACTTCTCCATCAGGGCGGGCGGCCAGGGCGAGCCGACCTCGTCGGTCCACTTGAAGCCGACGCCCATCGGGATGTGGCCCATGTGCTCGACGCCTGAGCCGATCACCACGTCGTGCGCGCCGCTGGCGACGAGGGAGGCGCCGAAGTTGACGGCCTGCTGCGCCGACCCGCACTGGCGGTCGACGGTAGTGGCCGGCGTCTCGACCGGCAGCCCGGCCTGGAGCCAGGCGTTGCGGCCGACGTTGAACATCTGCTCGCCGTACTGCTGGACGCAGCCGCTGATGACGTCCTCGACCTGGGACGCGTCGATGCCGGCGCGCTCGATGACCTCCGTGAAGCACCTGCCGAGGAGCTCGTTGGGGTGAGTGTCCTTGTAGTACCCCTTCTCGGGATGCCCCCGTCCGATCGGCGTCCTGACTGCCTCGACGATGACCACCTCGCGGCCGGTTCCGTTTCGCATGCTGTTTCGAGCCTCCGAAGTCGTTTCGGACGATTAGGGTACTCGATTGACTGGTGAGTCAACCAAAGCCTCTTGAGCGGCTAGGCGTCGTTGGCAGCGGCGCCATCGGATGCGGGCTGGCCCGCCTTGCGGGCGCCGAGCACGACGTACTGGTGTGGGCGCGCAGCGCCGATTCGGCGCGCCGCGCAGACGGCAAGCTCGGGGGCATGGCCGAGGTGGTGCGGGAGCTTCGGGCGCTGGCGGACTGCGACGTGGTGATCGAGGCGGTCGTCGAGCATCCGGGGGTGAAGATCGACATGCACCAGCGCCTCGGTCGGACGCTGCCCGAGGGGACGCTGCTCTCAACCACCACGTCCTCGCTGTCGGTCGGCGAGCTCGCCCGAGCGAGCGGCCGGCCCGAGCGCTTCGCCGGGCTGCACGTCTTCAATCCCGTGGAGAAGATGGAGCTCGTCGAGCTGTCCTTCCCCGAGGAGGCCAGCGACGAGATACGCGGGCGCTTTCGGTCGCTCTGCGAATGGTTCGGAAAGACGCCGGTCGAGGTTCCGGACGTGGCCGGTTTCGTCGTCAACCGGCTGCTCTTCCCCTATCTCTTCGATGCGGTGCGGCTGCTCGAGCGGGGCGGGCTGACTCCCGAGGCGATCGACAGCTGCATGAAGCTGGGCGCGAATCACCCGATGGGCCCGCTGCAGCTCCTCGACTTCGTGGGCCTCGACGTGGCCTCGGCGATCGGCGAGGCGCTCGGTGTCGAAGTGCCCGAGACGATCCACCGGCTGGAGGCCGAGGGGCGGCTGGGGAGAAAGACCGGCGCGGGCTTCTACGAGTACGCCTAGGCCCGCGACCCGGCCGCGCTTCCGTGTGCGCGAGCCGCCTAGCGCCGTGGCCCGGCAGCGCGGCGGGACGCCGACGCCTTGCCGGTGCGCTCCCGCCGTCGGGCGCCCGCGGGCATGCCGGCGGCAAGGTCCCAGACGACGTCCGCCTCCCCGATGTCCTGCGCACGGGCTAGGTCGGCGACCCGGTCCCAGGGAAGCGAGGCGTCCGGGAGGTCGTCCCAGCGAGCGTAGTCGAGCGCCTCGAGCGAGCCCTTGAGCGAGCTGCTGGGCTCGCCCTGAGCCTTGATCAGCGCCCGCAGCGCGTCACGCTGCGAATCGCTCAACTTGACGGACCACATCGGGCAAGGTCTCCTCGCTCGAATGAAGAAGGAACTTGCCGACCGAACGTAGTCCCCCGGGCGGACGGATCGCGCTCAGGCGCCCTGGGAGGCGTCGCGCGGCTCGCTCTCGTCGGGCGCCCCGCCGCCGGGCCTGGAGGCCGCCTCCTCCACGGGGCGCGGCGCGCCAGGCATCTCGCGGTCCCCGCCTCGTCCGTCGTGCTCCCGGATCCGCACCGCCTCGACGCGATTCTCGCGCACCGACTCGACGCGCAGGGAATACCCATTCGCGTGCACCAGGTCCCCGCGCTTGGGCAGGCGGCCGAGCGCGCCGAAGACGAAACCGCCGACGGAGTTGTAGGCCTCGCTGTCGACCGGCAGATCCAGGCCGTAGTCGGCGAGGTCCGTGATGGGGACGTGTCCCCGCACCCACCAGTCCCCGTTGGCCAACCTCCGCACCCCTGCCACGGCCGGATCGGTCTCGTCCGCGATCTCCCCCACGACCTCTTCGATGATGTCCTCCACGGTGACGATCCCGGACGTGCGGCCGTATTCGTCCACGACCACGGCCATCGACGCGCGCTCGCGCTGGAGGTCCGCAAGCAGGTCGTCGAGCGGCTTCGTCTCGGGGACGATCAGAGCGTCCTTGACGATCGGCTCGATGGAGGCGTCGGGCCCCTCGTTCATCAACCGGCGGGCCAGTGAGCCGATGTGGACGACCCCCCTGATCCGATCGGTGTTGCCGTCCTCCGTCACGACGAGACGGGTGTGGCCGGAGTCGACGCAGCGCCGCAGCGCGGCCTCCGCCGTCTCGGCGACGACGACCGTCACGACCGCCGGAATGGGTGTCATCACCTGCCGCGCCTGCTGCTCGTGCAGATGGAAGACGCCCTGGAGCATCTGGCCTTCGCCGGGATCGAGGCTCCCCCCACTTTGGCTGCTGGCGATCAGCAGTTTGAGATCGTCGGAGGTCGTGACCTCGTGGAACTCGGCCCGTGCGTCCACCCTGAGCAGGCGCAGTACGGCGTTCGACGCCGAGTTGAGCGCGGAGATCAGTGGGTTGAAGACGACCCTGAACCAGTGGAGAGGCCGGGCCACCCGGCGGGCGGTGCCCTCCGCGTGGATGATCGAGTAGATCTTGGGCACCTGCTCGCCCAGCGTGATGTGGAGGCTGGTGGTGAGGAAATAGGCGATGGCCACGGCGATCGCGGTGGCCACGCCATGGCTCGCCACGTCGCCGAGCGGATCCTCGAGCAGGTTGGCCAGCGCGACCTCGCCCAGGAAGCCGATCCCGATCGACGCCATCGTGATCCCGAGCTGGCAGGCGGAGAGGTACTCGTCGATCCGCTTGATCTCCCCGAGCGCCATCTCGGCGCCGCTCTTGCCTTCGTCCCGCTCCTGCTCGAGTCGCGTCTGCCGCGCGCGGACGAGCCCGAACTCGGCGGCGACGAAGAAGGCGTTCATCCCGACCAACAGCAAGACGCCCAAGACCAGGAGGAGCTCAGTCACCTTCAGCGCTCCGTGGTAAGAGCCCTGCGGCCGTCCTGTCGGGGGCTACTTCGCGGAGGATCGTCGTCGCTCATCGGCGAACGCGGACAACGTAGCAAAGGGTCGGGGGGGCGTCAGCGAATTCGCCGGAGGGGAGCGCGCGCGGTGTAGATCTGCGCGGGGCCGTCCCGCTCGTCCTCCCACGCCGCGACTACGCGCCTACGCGTACACGAGACCTGAGGCCGCCAGGCGTTCCCGCCGCGCGTGCCGGCGTCGTCTACCCGACGCGTTCGCCGGCGCCGGACACCGCGGCCCATCCGCACGACTCTGACGTCGTTCTGGCCACTGCCGGCGTCCTGAAGGGCCACCAGCGCGTCGCCGTTCCGGAGGCCGCAGATGGCGGGTGAGAAGGTCGACAGCTGACGCGGCCCGTAGTGGTCCACGCGGCGGTTCGGACCTCCCGGGGTCGCGAGGTACGTGTCGTACTGCTGGTGGGGCACGCGACTCGCCGAGTCCCGCTTGCGCCAGTCGGTCCAGGCCACAAGCGGTGTGCGACCGGCGAACGTAGCCCGAGGCGTGTCGTCGAGCGCCTCCTTCGTCGCCGGTGCGTCGCTTACGTCTGTCTGGGGGCCGAAGTTGTGCCCGCCGTCGCGCGAGAGTCGCGAGAGTACGTCCCAGTCGTAGCGGAGGAAATCGATCCAGGTGACGAGCACGCCGTTGCCGCGCGCAGCCACGCTCGGGGCCCAGGAGTTGTCCAGCTTCGTCGCAAGCCGCGCGGGCGTGCCGCCGTCGAGGCGGCGGGCGGGCTCGGGCGCCCCGGCGGCGAGGCGTGAGTACCAGAGCCCGGCCTCCGGCAGCCCGCCGTCCCGGTGGCGCGTGCGCTCCTCGACCCACGCGGCGTGCACCGTCTGGCCGCGCCCCGCGCCGAGCGCGGGCTTCCACTGCGCGGCGACGGCTGGAGCCGACGGGTCGATCGGTCGGGGCCGCCCGAACCTGCGGCCGCCGTCCGTGGAGCGTGAGAGGTAGACGCGCTCGCGCCCGCTCCTGTGGTCGACCCAGGCCACCGTGACGCGCCGGCGGGCGTTGTACGCGACGGCGGGCCACCACTCGTCGGCAGCTTCGCGCCGCCTGCGTGTCGGCCGTACCGGCCGGGACCAGGTTCGGCCCCCGTCGGGAGTGCGAACCAGGAGCACCTGATCGCGGCCCCGCCGTCGCTCCTCGAAGGCGAGCACGCCGTGCCGGCCGCGCATCGCCAGCGCCGCGTTGCGCTGCACTCGGCGCGAGCGGTGGACCGGGCTCGCGCGGCTGAACCGGGTCCTGCCCCGGCGGCCCCTGAACCTCCGGTAGCGGGGTCGCCGCCTCACCGTCACGTCTCGCCAGAGGACGCCCTCGACGTGGCCGTCCTCGCAGGGCCCAGGCGCGGCGGGGTCCGGGCACCTCACCCCCGAGCCGGGTGCCAGCTGCGTCCGGCCTCGGCCAGCCGGCGGCGTCGCTCCGGGAACGGCTCGCCCGCCCACGCCGGGTCCTTCACGACCCAGGGCATGACCTGCAAGAGCCCCGGATGTGGCGGCTGGCCGACCAGGAAGCCGCCGCGGACACCGCGACGACGCGGCTTGACGGCGATCTGCTGCTGCGCGTCGGCGGAGGAGTCGAACACGCCCCCGACGAGCTCGGGCAGGACCATCGTCTGGAACGACGGGTGCCGCAGCAGGTTGTTGTAGCCCGAGGCCAGCAGCGTGTCGGGGGCCCACATCGTCCCGTCCGGGCGCACGAGGTCGTCGGCGAAGAACTCGGGCTGCACCAGCAAGTCGACGTGCTGCTGGTCGAGCTTCTGCACGACGTCGGGCATCCAGGCGGGCTTCGACACCGTGAAGCCGAGCCTCCCCACCGGCGTCCTGACCGGCCGCACGTCCGAGCGCCGCTCGCTGGCGGACCCGGGCACCAGATCGAGCCCCACTTGCCCCTCGGCGGGCCCTGTCTCGATGGGGACGATGTACGACTTGATTCGCTTGGCGACGAGCCGCCCGTCGGGGTCGAACAGCAGCGCCATGACCGACGGCTTGTCCGTGGTCGCCTCGTAGGCGTAGTCGCGCGTGGGCTCCGCCGGATCGCGCAGCGCCACCACCTTCGAGGGGTTCTGCTCGTCGCAGCGCAACCGCCGGCGATGGAAGCTCTCCTTGTCGACGCATACGACGTGCCAGTCCTGCGCCAGGTCGACACCGACCTCGAGGTAGACGTCGTACCGGTCGGCCATCTCCGCCATCGGCTCCAGCACCGCGCGGCCGAAGGTGTCGGTGAGCGAGAGGAGCAGGAGCCGGGTCGGCGGGAACCGCGAGGCGAGCCGCGGATAGCGGCCGCTGTAGTAGGCGTTCTGCGCTCCGTACGCGACCAGGATCGAGGCGATGGCGCCCTCGAGCGAGCCGGCGGCCCGGGCGGCGCGAGCGCGCTCACCGGTCAGCGCGGCGAACAGTCCTACGGACTCCGGCCAGACGACCAGGTCGCGGGCCGTCCTGGCCGGCCGCCTCCGGCCCGCAGGACCGAGCAGGTGGGAGGCCGCGTCGTCGGCGCCGCGCTGGATCAGCGGCTTGCCCGCGCCGCGCCGCCTACGGTCGAACAGCGCGAAGAGCTTGTCCCGGTAGGTCTGGCGGCTCTCCAGCCAGGAGACGTTCAGCTTCGGGCCCATCGCGAAAACGCGGACCCGCTTCGCGTGGGCCGCGGGCGGCGCGAGGGCCGCCAGCAGCGCGGCAGCGCTAAGCGCCGCCCACAGCGTCGATCTTGCCGGCAAGCTCGAAGTCGTTTTCCGTCAGCCCGCCCTCGGAGTGGCTGCTGATCGAGACGCTCACGGTGTTCCAGGAGATCTTCAGGTCGGGATGGTGGTTCATCTCCTCGGCCACCGGGGTGATCGCGTTCACGAAGTCGACAGAGCCCTTGAAGTCCGAGAGCTTGAAGTCCTTGACGATCGCATCGCCCTCACGCTTCCATCCGTCGAGGGCCTCGAGCCGCTGCCCGATCTCGTCGTCGCTCAGAAGTGGCATCGTTTCCTCCTGTGAGGATCGCGTCTCTCGTTCCGTCGTCGACCGAGGCACTGTTTGCGCTCGGTCTCGGCGACAGCGTGGTGGCGGTGACCCACGAGTGTGATTATCCGCCAGGGGTCGAGCGACTGCCCCATCTGACCAGGAGCGTGGTTCCCGAAGGCCTCTCGGCCGCGGAGATCGACCGCGCGGTCCGGAAGCTCACCTCGCGGGGCGAGGCACTCTACGAGCTCGACACCGACGTGCTGCGAGAGCTCGGCGTCGACCTGATCGTCACGCAGGCGGTCTGCGAGGTCTGTGCCGTGTCCTTCGACGACGTGAGGGCGATCGCCGAGGAGCTGCCCACCGCGCCGCGTGTGATCTCCCTCGACCCATCGACCCTCGGCGAGGTGATGGCCGACGTGTCGCGTCTGGCGGAGGCCGCTGGCGCGCCAGCCGCCGGTGAGGCCCTGGTCAGGGAAGCGGCGCGGCGACTGGACGCCGCCGGGGACGCCGTCGCCGGCGCGCCGCGGCCGCGCGTGGCCGCGCTGGAGTGGCTCGACCCCGTTTACGTGGGAGGGCACTGGGTGCCGCAGATGGTGGAGCTGGCCGGCGGCGAGGACGTGCTTGGTATGCCGGGTGAGCGCTCGCGGGTAGCCGAGTGGTCGGAGGTCGAGCAGGCCCGGCCGCAGGTCGTGCTGTCGATGCCCTGCGGTTACTACGTCGAGCGCGCCGCGAAGGAGACGATGGACAAGCGAGAGCGTCTTGCGGCGCTGGGGGCGCGGGTCGTGGCCGTAGACGCGGCCGCGTACTTCTCCAGGCCCGGCCCCAGACTGGTCGACGGCGTCGAGCTGATCGGCCACCTCCTGCATCCCGACCTCGTCCCCGCGCCGCCGACCCGCCGCTCCATCGAGCTGGACCTGGAGCGCCCGGCACCCGTCGGTTGATGGCAACAAGGCGAGCCGAGCGGCAGATCATCATCGAGGCCACCCCTCAACAGTGCTTCGAGGCCGCGGTTGACTACGAGACCTTCCCGGACTGGCAGCGTGCCGTGCGCTCGTGCTCCGTGCTCACGCGGGACCGCAGTGACCGGGGCGAGCGGGTGGAGTTCGAGATCGACGCGAAGCTGAGGACGATCCGCTACACGCTCGACTACAGCTACGAGGAGCCACACCTCGTGGCCTGGCGCTACGTCGACGGCGACGTCCGGGACGTGGACGGCGAGCTCGTGCTCGAGGACACGGGCGACGGCACCACGCTCGCCACCTACTCGCTCCGCATCGACGCGGGTGTCTGGCTGCCCGCACGTGTATCCGACGTGCTCACCGGTCAGGTGATGGGCGGGGTTCTGGAAGACCTGAAGGGGCACGTCGAGGGCGCCAGGGCCTGACCTCCCGCTGCGTCCCGTTCCTCGCCGAAGGCAGCGGCGGAGCTCAGCCGGGCGTGGAGGAGACCGCGATCGCGCCGGCCACGGCCGCCACCCCGAGCGCGGCGACCAACAGGGTCGGCACCACCGGGGGAACCCGCACCCGATCCCCCAGGTTGAAGAGGAGGAGCGCCGCCACGCCGCCGCCTATGAGCCCTCCCACGTGGCCTCCGATCGAGATGTTCGGGACCGTGAACGTGATCACGAGGTTGAGCACGATCCAGAAGCCGAGCCCGCTCTCCATCGCGCTCAGTCCCCGGTTGCGCATGACGATCACGGCCGCGCCCATGAGCCCGAAGATGGCGCCGGAGGCGCCCACCGTGGGCGAGTCGGGCGAGAGCAGCAGCGCTCCGAACGAGCCCGCGAGGAGCGAGACCAGGTAGATCAGCCCGAAGCGGAAGCGCCCGACAGCGGGCTCCAGCAGGCTGCCGAGCACGTACAGGGCGAACATGTTGAACAGCAGGTGGAAAATCCCGGCGTGGAGGAACCCCGCCGTCAGCAGACGCCAGTACTCGCCGTCGGCAATGGCCGCTCGCGACACCGAGCCGTCGTCGAGCAGGGCGCTGCTGCCCACCCCGCCTCCGCCCGTGGTGCTCGCCCCGCCGAGGAAGCCACCCAGCGCCACCACCACGTTGATCCCGATCAGGACGTAGGTGAGCATCGGCTCCTCGGTCAGGGCACCGGCCCCGCGCGCTACCCGGGTTCGCTGCCTCGCGCACTCGGGGCAGCGCATGCCGACCGGGGTCGACGTCATGCAGTCCGGGCAGATCGGGCGGCCACAGTTCGAGCAGGCCACTCCGGTCTGCCGGTCGGGGTGCCGGTAGCAGACCTCCATCGACGTCAACGGTAGCTGGAGGTCTCCGCTACAAGCGTGCGCGCACGAGTGGGCGCTCGGTCGGCGCCTTGGAGCCGCCGCGGGGCTCGCTGGTGACCATCACGGCGTCAGCGTCGCGGAGGTCCTCGACGACCGCGGTGGCCGCGCCACCGTCCTTGCTTACGTCGAAAGTCGACTGAGGGACGATCTCACGGCCTCGCTGCACCCAGGCCTGGTACACGCGGCCGGGTGGGAGAGAGGGCAGTCCGTGGGCGCGTAGCAGCGCCCCGTCTGCGCCGTCTCCGTACACACGCAGGCTGGCGCTCGCCTGTGGTGCTCGCGCGGCGTCCACCTGCCCCTGCACGGTGCGCGTGTCGTTTCCGCCCGTGATCCGGCCAGCTCCGAACCCTCCGGCGATGCCCAGGGCGACCAGCAATGCAGCGGTCAGCCAGGCGACGGCGGGCCCCCTGCCCCCGGGCCTCGGCACGAGGTCACGCAGCCGCTCGCCCAGCGAACGACGAGCCGGCGCCCCACGCTGGCGCGCCTCCCGCTCCACGACCTCCATGAGCGCCAGCTTCAGCCGGGCTGGAGGCACCAGCGGGGTAACGGACCGCGGCAGGGCCTCGGCGGCAGGCCGCAGCCGCTCCACCTCTTCGCGGCAGCTCCCGCAGTGCTCCAGGTGGCTCTCGAATGCCTGACGCTCGAGATCGGGCAGAGCGTCGAGCAGGTATGCGGCTGCGCTGTCGTCGTGACGCTCGTGCTCGCCGGTCATGCGAAGCCCTCCGCCAGATGCCGTCGCAGCTTTTCGAGGCCGAGTCGCATCCTGCCCTTCACCGTGCCAATCGGGGTGTCGAGCATGTCGGCGATCTGGCTGTGGCTGAAGCCCGCGAAGTACGCGAGCTCGATCGTTCGGCGCTGGTCCTCAGGCAGGGAGTCCAGGGCGCTTTGCACGTGGCGCGCCTCCTCGCGCCGGGCGACCTCGACATCGGTGAGCTCCGGCGCCTCCTGCCTCTCCGCGATGCCCTCGACCGTGCTTCGCCGCCGCTCGTGCACCAGGCTGCGACGGAGGGCGTCGATGGCGCGGTTATGAACGATCCCGAGCACCCAGGTTCGAACGCTGCCGCGCTCCGGCTGATAGCGCAGACGGCTGCGCCAAATCGACAGGAAGGCGTCTTGCGAGACGTCCTCCGCCGCGGTGCGATTACCGGTCATCCGGTATGCAAGCGAGAACGCCGCGCCGCCGTGCCGGTCGTACAGGAGCTCGAACGCCCGCGGGTCGCCCTGCTGGACGAGTTGCATTACCTCCTCGTCCGCGAGGTGACGGATGTCGGTCGCCGGGTTCACGCGCTTACGGGCTGCAAGCTTGAATTCGCACGCCCGGCCGGATTGGATCACGTGATCCGCGAGGGGCGCATCGACGAACCAAGGAGCAGCTCGTCCCCCTCTCCAGGAGGTAAGCCATGCAAGGTCGCTCTCCCGCCCAGGTCTATGCCCTGCTCTTCGGCGTCACGCTGGTCGGCGCCGGCGTCATCGGATTCTTCTACTCGTCCGACTTCGGCGAGCCCGGCAAGGTCGACGGCGTGCTCGGCATCCTCGACGTCAACGGCTGGCACAACGTGGTGCACATCGCCACCGGCCTGATCGGCCTGGCCGTTTTCGCCTCGTACGGGAGCGCCCGCGCCTACGCCATCGGCCTGGGCGCCGTGTACGTGGCGATCGCGATCTGGGGCTTCATTGCCGGCGACGGCAGCACTCTGCTCAGCATCATCCCGGTGAACACCGCGGACAACTTCCTGCACCTGCTGATCGGAATCGCGGGCCTGGGCGCGGGGTTCGCCACGCCGGCCGTCCAGCCGCCTACGACGGTGGCGGCCCCCCCGGAGGCGGCCTAGCGACCGAGCCGCTTCTGGACGTCCGCCTTCACACCGCGGACGCTCTTCTCCAGCGCCCGCAGCGCGGTGGATTCCCGCTTGCGGTGCTGCTGGCGCGCGCGTACCACGACGAGCGCGGCCGCCGCGGCACCGCCCACCGTGACGGCTGCCACGGGCCGCATCCAGTTGCGCGGATCACGCATCGAGGACAGCTCCCAGTCCGCGAGCTCCTCGGCCGCGGTGGCGGTGAGCTCCGCCAGCCGTTCCTCGAGGCGGTCGCTGAGCGCCCCCGATGGCTCCACGGGCACGAGGGCCGACCGGAGCAGTCTCTCGACGTCCACCTCACCCATCGGTTGCGCTCTCCTTCAAGGATTCCTCCAGTTGCCTGATCGCGCGGTGTATCAACACCTTGGTGGCGCCCTCGGAGCGGCCGAGGGCCCGGGCGATCTCGCGGTTGTCCATGTCTAGCGCGAAGCGCATGATCAACGCCTCGCGGCGGTCGTCCGGCAGCTTCGACACCCCCTCCAGGACCTCATGCACCTCCTCACGCCCCTCCACCAGCTTTTCCGTGAGGTGCGGCGCGGATATCACCGCCGCGTCCTCCAGCTGGGTCTGAGGACGGCGCGAGCGGTCCCGGTAGTAGTTCGCCGCGAGGTTGTGCGCGATGCGGATCAACCATGGCCGCAGCGGCCTCCCGTCCGACTCCCGCTGCGCGCGCTCGAAGTGCCGGTAGGCCTGTAGGAAGGTCTGCTCGGTGAGGTCCTCGGCGTCGTGGTGGTTCCCGATCCGGTAATACGCATAGCTGTACACGTCTCGCAGATGACTGCGATAAAGCTCTGTGAAGTCGCGGTCGAGCCGCTGCTTGTCGGTAGGGCCGTCCACGCATTGGGGAGCCTACTCCCGGTCGAATGCCCGAACTCGAGCCTGCGCGCCCCGGGCGCGCCGGGGTTCGGGGCCGATCATCTTCAGGCCGCCCGCCGGCCGGCGCCGGCTGGAGCTCCGGAGCGGACGCGTTCGAGCCACGCATCGGGCGAGACGCGACCCTCGAGCACTTCTCGCAGGCCGCCCGTCACAGGAGCGTCGATCCCCTGGCGCTCGAGCGCGAGATCCAGCAGCGGCACCGTGGCGAGCGATTCCGCGGTCTGCCCCAGGATGCCCTCGAGATGCGCCGGCGGGACACCCGAGCCGAGGAGCTCGCCGGCGCGGCGGTTGCGGCTGCCCTCCGCCAGCGCCGTCGCCACGAGGTCGCCGGCACCCGCCAGGCCGGCGAAGGTCTCGCTGCGCGCGCCGCCCGCGAGCGCCAGGCGATGGATCTCATGGAAGACATGTCCTGCCGCGGTCCCGGCCAGGTTCGCCCCGCGAGAGGCCGCGGCGGCGGACGCCAGCGCGGCCGCGTTCTTGGCGCAGGCCGCCAGCTCGGCACCCAGCATGTCGTCGGTTGCGTCGACGCGCAAGCCTCCGTGGTGGAGGACCTCGGCGAGCTGGCGGCGCAGGTCGGAATCCAGAGTCGCGAGCACCACGGACGCCCCGTCGATCACCGCTTCGTGGGCATGAGCCGGCCCGCCCAACCACGCGACGGCGCGGGCCCGCACCCGCTCCGAGACCCACGCGGACGGGGTGGTGCCGAGGGGAGGAACGAGGCCCTTGGACACGACGAGCACGGCGCTCCGCTCGCCCACTCCCGCGCCGATCTGGCCGACCGCGGCGGGCAGTGCCGCGCAGGGAACCGCGAGCGCCACGAGGTCCACCGCCGCCAGTTCGATGTCGGGGATCGTGCAGACGCGGATCGTGCGGCCGAGCCGGATGCCCCGCAGGTAGCGCTCCTCCTCGCGCGCAGCCGCGACCCGCTTGGCCTGAGCGAGCGAGCGGCATCCCAGCTGCACCTCGAGCCCCGCCCGCGCCAGCAGGACGGCGAGTGCCGTGCCCATCGAGCCGGCGCCGATGACGGCTGCCGTTCGCAGCGGGGGCAGGCCGCCCAGCCACTCCCACTGGAGCTCGACACAGGGCCAGATCCGCTCGGTCACCTCGCGGGCGAGCGCCGGGGAGGGGCCCTCCACGCGCGGAAAGGTGAGCGGCCGGCCGAAGCGAAGGTTGACCTTCACCGGCCGGATTCGTAGTCCCCGGCTCCGGGCGTGCTCCGTCCCTGTGACCGCGACGGGCACCACGGGCGCGCCGCTCTCCAGCGCAAGGCGCCCGACGCCGCGCTTGGGCTTGGCGAGGGAGCCCGAGCGGATGCGGGTGCCCTCCGGGAAGATCACGACGGCCTCCCCACGCTCGAGCAGCTCGAGCGTGGTGCGCACGAAGTCCTCGTCGGACTCGCCTCGGCGCAGCGGGAAGGCGCCGAGGCAATTGAGGAGCCAGCCCTGAAGCCGGTTCTCGAAGAGCTCCTTCTTCGCGACGAAGTAGCTCGGGCGTCTCAGGCAGCAGCCGATCACGAAGGGATCGAGGAAGCTGCGGTGGTTCGCGGCGAGGATCACGGGCCCGTCGGGGATGTTCCGGTGGCCCGTCCGGGAGAGCCTGAACCAGAGCATGATCGCCGGCTGCAGGACCGCCCGCACAATCCAGTAGACGGCCGTGTTCACGCCGCGCCGCCGCGTGCGCTCGTGGCAGCGCGCCAGCGGGTCCGATCCATTTCCCTCCTTCGGCATCCGGTTCTGCTACCCGGGTCACGCGGGACCGTTACGCGCGCGCGGTACCCTGCGCGGGGTGGAGTGGCAGCGAACCGTCAACGGGGCGCTCGCCGGAGCCGTGGCAGCGGCCGTATGGGCGGCGCAACAGCCGCTCGACAAGCGGCTCTTCCGCTCGGGCTACGACGACCTCGAGATCCTCGGCAAGCTGGTCGCCCGGGATTCCTCCTGGCCGCTTGCAGGCCTGGCGATCCACGTGCAGTACGGGGCCTTCTTCGGGGCGACGTACTCGCAGCTGAGGCCCTTCATCCCGGGGCCACCGGTGGCCCGCGCAGTCGCTGCGGCAATGGCTGAGCATCTTGCGCTGTGGCCCCTCGGCCGGCTGGTCGACCGGTATCACCCGGCGCGGGGCGAGCTGACGCAGATCGGTGGCAACCGGCGTGCGTTCGCCCAGGCCACCTGGAGGCACGTGCTCTTCGGCGCCCTCCTGGGCGAGCTCGAGCGCCGCCTGAACCCCGCCGACGCCTACGAGCCGCTCGAGGTCCCCGTCTCCTCGAACGGCCACGGAGACATCGAGCAGGCAGCGGTCGGGGCCGCGTGAGGCCTTCCGTCGCTTACGTAGACTCGCCTCTACTGCCGGAGTAGCTCAGCTGGTAGAGCGCCGCTCTTGTAAAGCGGAGTGCGTCGGTTCGAGTCCGACCTCCGGCTCTTTTCAGGTCGGGCCGCTCTGCCGCGGCGCCAACGGCTTCCGAAGCCGGGCTACAGGGGCACCGCCCGGGAGGCGAGGTGGGCCCCGACCTTGCGCTTCACCCGCTGGAGGGCGTTGTCGACGGTCTTCGTGTCGCAGTCCAGCTGCTCCCCGATCGCCTCGTAGGAGAGGCCGTCGAGGTACAGCGACAGCACCGCGCTCTCGAGCTCCGAGAGCACGCTCGACAGGCACGTCACGAGGCTGTGAAGCTCCTCGCTGGAGATCACCTGGTTCACGGGGTCGTGGGCGGTGGGACCCGGCAGCAGCTCGTCGAGGGTGGGGTCGCCGTCGCCCCCGCTGCTGGCCGGCGTCTGCGAGAAGGAGACGTACTCGTTGAGAGGGGTGTGCTTGTTGCGGGTGGACGTCTTCACCGCGGTGATGATCTGGCGCGTGATGCAGAGCTCCGCGAAGTTGCGGAAGCTCGACTCGCGGTCGGCGCGGTAGTCGCGTACCGCCTTGTAGAGGCCGACGAGACCCTCCTGGATCAAGTCGTCGGGGTCGCCCCCGATCAGGAAGTACGAGGAGGCCTTGAGCCGGACGAACCCGTGGTAGCGACGCACGATCACGTCGTAGGCCTCCGGTTTGCCCTGCTTGGCCAGGGCGATCAGGTAGTGATCATCGATCTCAACCTCAGCTGCAGGCTTTCGCGACGGCTTGGAGTCGGCCCCCGCCGGGGCCCTCCGGCCGGCGGCCGCGCCACTGGAGGTGGAAGTAGCCATCGATCGCTCCTTCCGGACCCGAGGGCCCTCGAAGCTCGGTGGCGCGCTACCTCCCCTGGCGCCAGGTTCCCTGAAGCCTCGCTCTAAGGCTCGACCTCAGCCTGATCTCTCCGGCGGCGAGTATGCGGTAGTTATGGAGCCCTGTCAAGGCCTCGCGCGCGAGTGCAAGATCCCGTACAGGAGCGCCGAGGCGGCGGTTGCGACGTTCAGGGAGTCGATCATCCCGCGCCGGGGGAGGGAGATCAGCTCGTCGCAGGCGCCCGCCACCCGCCGCCGCAGGCCGCGTCCCTCCGCTCCGAGGACGAGCACCACCCTGCCGGAGTAGTCAGGGCGATCGTATGGGGTCTCGGCGCCGGCGGCGGCGCCGTAGACCCACGCGCCGGCCTCCTTTGCCACGCCGAGCCAGTCCGCCACGTTCCTCACACGGGCCACGGCAAGGTGCTCGACGGCCCCGGCCGACGCCTTGCATGCCGCGGGCGTCACCTCGGCGGCGCGTCGATCGGGTATCACCACGCCGGCCGCGCCTGCTACCTCTGCCACCCGACAGACCGCCCCCAGGTTGTGCGGGTCCTGAACTCCGTCGAGGCACACGACGAGGGCGTCGTCCGCGGCTAGCAGCTCGCCGGGGTCGGAGTACGGGTAGGGCCCGGTCTCGGCACAGACTCCCTGGTGCTCTGGCGAGCCGCAGAGGCGTTCGAGCTCCGCCGCGTGGGCACGCTGCACGTCCGAGCCGGAGAGCCACCGAAGCTCCGCCGCTGCCCAGACCCGGCGCACCGCCCGCCGTCCTCGCAGCGCCTCCCGCACCGGGTTGCGGCCGTAGACGATCAATCGTCTCGCACGAGCTGCGGGCCCTCCGGCGTATCGCGCACCTCAAATCCCATCGCGGCGAGCCGGTCGCGGAGTTGATCGGCGCGATCGAAGTCGCCAGCGTTCCGCGCCTCCTCGCGCTCGGCTGCGAGCCGCTCCGCCTCCTCTCCCGGCCCGGCCTCCTCCTCCATCAGGCCCTCCAGCCCCAGAGCGTGGAGCAGCTCGGGGAGCCGCCCGGGGCCCAGTCGCTCGCCGGCATCCATGCGGCGGTTGCCCTCCTGGATCCAGTCGAACAGAACCGCGCGCGCGGCGGGTGTGTTGAAGTCGTCGGCGAGAGCGTCGAAGAAACGCTCCGCGTACTCGTCCAGCCCCTCCGGCGCCGGAGCCTCGCGGTCCAGCCGAAGCCTGAAGTTCCGGATGCGCTCCACCGCCGCGGTCGCGTCCTGCAGCGCTTCCTCGGAGAACACCAGCGGCTGCCTGTAGTGGCCGCCGACGAAGTACATGACCAGCGCATCGCGGCCGAACTGGTCGAGGGCCGCTTGCAGCAGCCGGATGTTGCCCACTGACTTGGCCATCTTCTCGGCGCCCAGCTGGACCATCCCGTTGTGCATCCAGATTCGCGCCAGCGGCTTGCCACGCGCCGCCTCGGTCTGAGCGATCTCGTTCTCGTGGTGAGGGAAGACGAGGTCGGAGCCGCCGCCGTGCACCTCGAAGTCCACGCCCAGGATCTCCTCCGCCATCGCAGAGCACTCGATGTGCCAGCCCGGGCGCCCTGCGCCCCAGGGACTCGGCCAAGAGGTGTCCTCGCCCTCCTTGGTCGCCTTCCAGAGCGCGAAGTCCTGGGGGCTCTCCTTGAGCTCCGCGGCGTCGTCGCCCTCACCCTGCTGCATTTCCTCGAGCGGGCGGTTCGAGAGCTTGCCGTAGCCTTTGAAGCTGGACACGCGGAAGTAGACGTCGCCGCCGGCCGTGTAGGCATGTCCCGAGTCGATCAGCGCCCGGATCAGCTCCACGATGGGCCCGATCGTCTCGCTCGCCTTGGGCTCCGCGTCGGGCCGCCCGACCCCGAGCCGGTCCGTGTCCGTGATGTAGCTCGTGGTCATCTCACGGGCCAGCTGCTCGCTCGGGATCCCCTCCTCACGTGCCGCGTCGTAGATCTTGTCGTTCACGTCGGTGATGTTCTCGACGAGCGTGACTCGGTACCCCTCGTGCTCGAGGAAGCGCTTGAGAAGCGCGAAGACCACGAAGGGGCGGGCGTTGCCCACGTGGATCCGGCCGTAGACGGTGGGCCCGCAGGCGTAGATCCGCACCCTGGCCGGGTCGCGGGGCAGGAGCGCCTTGGGCGCGCCCGTGAGCGTGTCGTGGATGCGAATCGTCCGCACGCTAGGACACCGGCGGCCGGCGGCCGTCCCAGGGACGCTCAGCCTCGATCTGCGCGGCGAGCGAGAGGAGGGTGGACTCGTCGTTCGCGCGGCCGACCAGCTGCGCTCCGATCGGCAGGCCGTCGTCGCTGATGGTTGCGGGGACCGAGGCGGCCGGCTGACCGGTGTGGTTCCACTGGACACAGTAGGGATAGACGCGGCTCATCCCGAGCACGGTCCGGAGGGCGCCGAGTCCCTCCCACTGGGTGGCGTCCACCGGGGGCCTGGTCGCGACCGGTGTCAGCAGCACGTCGTGCCGTTCAAAGACCTTCCCGAGCCGGGCGGCGTCGGCTGCCTCCCGCCCGAGCGCCCAATGGAGCGCGGAGTCGGACAGCAGCGAGCCCATGCGGACGATCCCCCGCGTGCGGCGTTGGAGCCGCTCCGGGCGTGGAAGCGTCTTCGCCTGGTCGCTGATGCCGCGCAGAAAGCGCACGATGGACGCGTTTCCGAGGGTTCCGTATGCGGGCTCCTTCCGCTCGACCGTGTGGCCGATCGAGCGCAGCAGCTCGGCGGTCTCGTCGAGCATGCGCCTCACCCGGGAATCGAGCAGCGCGGGAAACGCCCCGCGCCTCGACACCGCGATGCGCAGCCGGCCCGGAGGGCTGGACGCCGACTCGGCGTACGTCCGCGACGGCGGGGGTGGGGTGTGTGCGTCGCCCGGCGCGGCGCCGGCCGCCACGTCCAGCAGCAGGGCCGTGTCGCGCACCCCGCGCGTCTCGAAGCCGAGGACGGTCAACCCGTTCCAGTGCTTGCTGTCGGGCATCAGGCTGATCCGCCCGCGCTGAGGCTTCAACCCGAACACCCGGCAGTTGGCGGCGGGGATGCGGATCGAGCCCGCGCCGTCCGACGCGGTCGCGGCGGCGACCAGCCCGGCAGCCACCGCCGCGGCGCTTCCGCCGCTCGAGCCGCCGGGGGTGCGGTCGGCGTTCCACGGATTGCGAGTCACGCCGAAGCTCGGTCCCTCCGTGGTTCCCATGATCGCGAGCTCCGGTGTGTTCGTCTTGCCGACGATCACCGCGCCGGCCGCCCGCAGCCGCCGCACCAGCTCGCAGTCCTTCCGCGCCGGTCCATCGTGCGCCGCGCAGCCGTGGGTCGTGAGCTCGCCGGCCACGTCCTGGGTGTCCTTCACGGCGATCGGCACGCCCAGCAGTGGGCGCTCGTTGCCAGCGCCGCGGCGGGCGTCCGCCTGCTCCGCGTCCGCCAAGGCCCGCTCGGCCATGACGATCCGGAAGGCGTTCAGCTCGGGGTCCAGACGGTCGATTCGCTTCAGGTACAGCTCGACCAGCTCTCGGGAGGAGACCTCTCCCGCACGGATCAGCTCGGCCTGCGTGGCCACCCCGGCGAACGCGAGTTGAGCCTCGTCCATCAGTCGTCCCTCTCGACCGTCGCCACGGCGAGCGCCGCCAGCCCCTCGCCGCGGCCCACGAAGCCCATCCGCGCCCCGGTCGAGAACTTCAGGTTGACCTCCAGCGGCACGAGGCCCACCGCATCCGCGAGGCGTGCCCGCATCTCGTCGCGGTACGGGCCGAGGCGCGGCGCCTCGCAGAGGACCGTCGCGTCCATGTGGCGCACCGTCCAGCCGTGCTCGCCGAGGAAGCCCGCCACCTCGCGCAGCAGCCCCACGCTGTCGGCGTCTCGCCAGCGCTCGTCCGTGTCGGGGTAGTGCTGGCCGATGTCCCCCAGCCCGGCCGCCCCGAGCAGGGCGTCGATCAGGGCGTGAGCCAGCACGTCGGCATCGGAGTGGCCGGCGAGGCCCCGCTCGGCGCCGGGGACCTCCACTCCGCCGATGACGAGGCGCCGGCCCTCCTCGAGGCGATGCGCGTCCCAGCCGATCCCGGCCCGCGCGCTCATCCGAGCTGTTCCAGGCGCCGCCGCCGATGATCGAAGACCGCGATCTCCTCCACGCCCACGTCGTGCAGCCACTCCACCGCCCGCTCATACTCCCAGCCGAGCTGGTCGGGAAGATGGGCGTCACTCGACAGCGTCACCGGACGCCCGACCTCCAGGCACAGCTCCAACAGTTCGCGGGCCGGATAGATCTCGCCGACCGGCTTGCGCAGGCCCGCCGTCGAGACCTCGATCGCCACGTCGGACGCCGCAATCCCCTCCATGGCCCGCTCATAGAAGCGACGCGGGTCCGTGGGCACCCCCTCGCCCCAGACCTTCACCAGGTCCGGGTGTGAGAGGGCGTCGAACAGGCCGCTTCGCGCCGCCTCGCCCAGCGTCTCGAAATAGCGCTCCCATACCTGCTCGGGGTCGGTCGAGCGCCAGATGTCGAATTCGCGCCACGGCCCCTCGCGCAAGTCCAGGGCCTCGTCGCCCAGGAAGTGGATCGAGCCCAGCACGTAGTCCCAGTCGCGCCCCTCGAGCAGCTCGGCGATCTGCTCCTCCCGACCCGGCAGGAAATCGGCTTCGATCCCGAGTCTGAGGTCGGTCTCCTCGCGCACGAAGGCGCAGTACGCATCGAGGTCGTCGTGTGCCCAGTGGCGGTACCAGGGGTGCTGCCAGACCTCGAGCGCCTGGATGAAGCGGTGCACGTGCTCGGCCACCCCCAACTCGCCGATCCCGCGCTCCGTCGCCGCCCCGCGGTACGACTCGGCATTGGCGCGGGTGAAGTAGCGCTGGGGGGTCGTGCCGTCCTCGTCCGGGCGAAGGTGTACGTGGTAGTCCGTCAGCATCAGCCAGCCAGCAGCGCCTCCGCCACGAGGAGGTCCGACTTGCTCGTGACCTTGATGTTCTCGGGCGGCGCCTCGACGACCCGCACCGTCCCACCGATCTCCTCGACCAAGGAGGCGTCATCGGTGGCCGCGGCGAGCGCCGCCGGGTCGCGCTCCAGGGCGCGCCGAAGAATCTCCCCGCGGAAGACCTGCGGCGTCTGGATCCGCCACATCGCCGACCGATCGAGCGTACGCAGCACCCGGCCATCCGAAGCCGCCTCCTTGACCGTGTCGGTCATCCGAGCGGCAGCAACAGCGCCATCGACCCCCGGTTCCAGAGCGGCAACGCAGCGCTGAACGAGCTCAGGAGTCACGACCGGCCGAGCGGCATCGTGGACGACGTAGACCGAGGCCTCAGGAGCCGCGAGCACGCCATTGCGGACCGAAGCGGAGCGCGAGTCCCCCCCAGCCACAAGCTCTGCCAGCTGCCAGCTGCCAGCCGCCAACCCGGGCGGAGCAGCAACGACAACGCGATCACAAGCATCGCGAAGCGCCTCAACACTCCATTCCACCATCGGCCGCCGCCCGATGACGACGAACGCCTTGGGCCGCTCCGCTCCAAGGCGTTCGCCGCTGCCGCCGGCGGCGATGATGCCGACGACGGACACCGCTCGCGTCGGGCCCCTACGCGGTGGCGACGGCCCCGTTGCGGCTGGCGTGCGCCTCCGCGATCAGCTCCTCGAGGTGCCCCTCCGCCTCGTCCTCCTCCATCTCGAGCGCGTACATCAACTCGGAGGCGAGGATCTTCTTGGCGCGCGTGTACATCTGCTTCTCGCCCGTGGAAAGGCCCTTCTCGGTCTCCCTGATGGCGAGGTTGCGCACCACCTCGGCCAGCTCGAACACGTCGCCGGTCTTGATCTTCTCCCGGTTGTGCTTGAAGCGCCGATTCCAGTTCTTGGGCATCTGGCTCACGTCGTCGCGGAGGACGGACAGCACCTTCGTCACCGCTTCCTCCCCGATCACGCGCCGCAGACCCGCCCGATCGGCGTTCTCGCAGGGGACCATGACTGTCATGTCGTTGTGGAGGATCTTGATCGTGAGGTACTGGCGCTTCTCGCCGAGCACCTCCTTCATGTCCTTCTTCAGGACCTTGCCGGCCCCGTGGTGGGGGTAGACCACGTGATCGCCCACCTTGTAAACGGTGGGCTCGCGGTCAAGCTCAAGGTCCATCTCGGTGTCTGGCTCCATCACCGTGTCGCTAATGGTGCGTCCCTCCTAGTGTCGTAGCGGCGCGCACGCCGGTTCTCGTTCAGGTTTGCAGATAACGGTCCACGAGGTTGATCTCCTGCAGGCGGCGAAGGCCCTCGCGGATGTCCTTCGCCCGCATGTCACCGACCCCGTCGACCGACTCGAGCTCCGGGTCTGAGGCGGCCAGGATCTCGTCCAGCCCGCTGAACTCGTCCACGATGCTTTGGACCACCAGCCTGGGCAGGCGCGGAATGCGGCCCATGATGCGGTAGCCCCGCGGCGAGACGGCGTGGTCGAGGGTGTTCAGCTTACGGTCGTAGCCGAGCAGCTCGGCCAGGCGACCGAAGTCCAGAAGGTCTTGATGCGGCAGCCGGGCCAGCGAGTCGAGCACCATGGCGAAGCTCTCCTCGGACGGCTCGACGATGTAGTCGCGAACCAGCGCCGACTTGTCGGCGGCCACGCCGACCATCGTCTCCTCGAGCTGCATCTCGATGAGACGGCCCTCGGCGCCGAGCTCGACGATGTAGCGCTCGATCTCGACCGCCATGCGGGTGACGAGCTCGGAGCGCTGCAGCACCGTCAGCACGTCGTGGAGCGTGACTCCGCCCTCGAACTCGAGCGCGGTAAGACGAGTCGAGACCTGGTCCAGCCGCGAGCGGTACTTGTCCAGCGTGGCCAAGGCCTGGTTCGCCTTCGCCAGCACGACCGGGATGTCCTCGAGGATGTACTTGGCGCCGTCCAGGTAGAGGCTGACGACGCTCCGGCTCTGGGAGATGGCGATCACGAGCGCGTCGGTCTGCTTCGAGACGCGCTCCGCCGTACGGTGCCGGGTGCCGGTTTCGAGCGAGAGGATCGTCGGGTCGGGCATCAGCTGCACATTCGCCCAGAGGACCTTGGTGCCGTTGGAGGAGAGGATGATGGCTCCGTCCATCTTGGCGAGCTGGTAGAGCAGCGCCGGGGTGTAGTCGACGTCGAGCTTCACCCCGCCCGAGAGCAGGAAGCTCAGCTCCTCCGACTCGCCGATGCAGATCAGGGCACCGGTCTGGGCCTGCACGATGTTGTCCAGACCCTCCCGGATCGCCGTGCCGGGAGCGACCATCTCCAGTGCCCGGACCAGCCGGGGTTCTTGCCGAGCCTCGAGCTCTGCGACGTCGTCCCCGGCGTACGGCATGGACTCTGATGATACGCGAAGGTCGCTGGATACGCGGCCTTTTTAGGCTCTAGGAAGCCCGATTGGCCGTATCAGGCCGCCCTGGCCGGGCGCCCGCGCAACCCGGCCGCAAGCGCGGCCTGGAGGCCGCCGATGGCCCCGGGGTGGACCACCTCCCGGAGGCCGAACTTATGCGCCTCGGCGAGGCGTCGATCGAGATGGGCGACGTGGCGCACCTCCCCCGTGAGCCCAAGCTCCCCGAAGGCGGCCAGCGGCGCTCCGTCGGGCGCCGCCGGCTCGAGCCCCTTCGCGGCAGAGGCCACGGCCAGCGCGACGGCCAGGTCGGCGCCCGGCTCGTCGACCCGTACGCCGCCCGCCAGGGACACGAACACGTCACTCGACGAGAGCGACACGCCTGCGTGCCGGCCGAGCACGGCCAGGACCAGGGCCAGGCGGTTGCGGTCCACCCCGTTGGCCACCCGCCGCGGCGGCACCAGCTCGGTGGGCGCCACGAGCGCCTGCACCTCCACGAGGAGCGGCCGCGAGCCCTCCATCGCGCAAAGGACCACCGACCCGGGCCCGCGCGCGGCCTCCGAGACGAAGCGCCGAGAGGCGTCCTCGACCTCCGCCAGCCCGTCCTCCCGCATCTCGAATACGCCGGTCTCGTTGGTCGAGCCGAAGCGGTTCTTCAACGCCCGCAGGCTGCGATAGGTGCGCTCGCGCTCGCCCTCGAAGCTCAGCACGCAGTCCACAAGGTGCTCGAGGACACGCGGTCCGGCCAGGGAGCCCTCCTTGGTCACGTGCCCGACCAGCACCACGGCCACGCCACGCTCCTTCGCGACGCGCATCAGCCGTGACGCCACCTCCCGGACCTGACCGACCGATCCCGGCGAGCCGGGTATAGCCGGGTCGTAGAGCACCTGGATCGAGTCGACCACGCAGGTGTCGGGCCGCTCCGCCTCGATCGTGGCAAGCACGCGCTCCGCGTCCGTGTCCGCGACGACCGGCACGCGAAGTGCGGCCTCGCCCAGGCGCTCGGCACGCAGCCGCACCTGGGCCGCCGATTCCTCGCCGGAGACGTAGAGCACCCGCCGGCCGGCCGCGGCGAGGTTTCCGAGGGCCATGCTGGTGAGCGTGGACTTGCCGATGCCCGGCGATCCCCCGATCAACACGAGCGAGCCGGCCACCAGCCCACCACCGAGCACCCGGTCGAGCTCGCCTATGCCGGTAGAGAGGCGGCCCACCGCCGGCGCCTCGACCTCGCCCAGCGGCACCGGCCGCAGCGCGCCGGGCGCGTTCCGCGGGCGCGTGGCGGGAGTGGCCCGTGCCTCTTCCACGATCGTGTTCCACTCGCCGCAGGCGGGGCAGCGCCCGTGCCACCTCGGGCTCTCGTGCCCGCATGCGGAACAGGCGAAGACGGTGGTGGAGCGCGGCATCCGTCAAAGCTAAGGCGACCGGTGGACGATTTCTCCCCATCCGTCCGACCCGGGGTCTGAGCTTCATGGTGTGGAGTTGTCGGAACACCCCCTTGCGAGCGCCGAGTACCTGGCCCTGGACACCGAGACCAACGGCCTCGGAGGCGATCTCTGCGAGTTGACAGAGGTGGGCGCAGCGCTCGTCGGTGGGGGTGAGGTGCACGAGAGCTGGGACTCCCTCGTTCGGGTGGAGCGCCCCCTCCCGCGCGGAATAGAGCGCTTGACCGGAATCACCCAGGGGATGGTCGACGCCGCCCCGCCCGTGGAGGAGGTGCTGCCCGAACTGGCCGAGCGCCTCGAGGGGAGGGTTCTCGTGGCCCACAACGCACGCTTCGACGTGCACGTGCTGCGCCAGGGGTTCGAGCGAGCCCGTCTTCGGTGGCCTGCCCCGCCCGTCCTCTGCACCGTGGCGCTGGCACGTCGCTTCGCCCCGCTGGCCACCAGGCGAGGCCTCTCCCCGCTGGCGGCGAGCCTCGGGATCGAGGTCGACGAGGTGCACCGGGCGCTGCCCGACGCCCTCACCTGCGCGCGGATCTTCTGCGCGCTGTTTCCGAAGCTGTGCGCCAACGCGATCACCGTGGGCGAGGCCGCGGAGCTGCTGCGGCCCCGTGCGCGGCGGGCCGACCCGGCGCGGCGCCGGGCCCGGGAGGAGCGTCCCGACCTGTCGCGCCTGCCCGACGACCCCGGGGTCTACGTCTTCCGTGACGAGCGGGGGAGGCCGCTGTACGTCGGCAAGTCGGTGTCGCTGCGCACGCGAGCGAGTGCCCACTTCTGCGCGCCGGCGGGCTGGACGGAGCACGCCGAGATCGTGGACTACCGGCCTACCAACTCGGAGCTGGGCGCGCTCGTGCTCGAGAAC
Source organism: Actinomycetota bacterium (assembly GCA_046729895.1). GTDB lineage: Bacteria > Actinomycetota > Thermoleophilia > Solirubrobacterales > Thermoleophilaceae > DASXBA01. Next base: position 3,004 of record JBKPHP010000223.1, on the reverse strand, counting down.
CGCTTGATCAAGCGCTGGCGGCCGTCCGGGAACCGGGCGCTGAAGCGAACGGACCTCTGGGTGTACCTGCGGGCGCGGCTCGACATCCCCTATCCGGTGCTGGAGGTGGCCCCTGAGCCGGCTGCCGGGCTGGCGCTGAACGTCGGGCCGCTGGGCGGCAAGGCCCTGGCGGAGGAGCTCGCCGACCAGCTCGACTCCCTGTTTCAGCTCAGGCGCTGCGGCCGCCACCTCAAGCTGCGCGAGCACCCCTCCATCTACGGGCAGATGGGTCGCTGCATGTCCCCCTGCCTCGGCGACCTCGATCCCAATGCCTACCGGGGGCGGCTGGATGAGGCGCTCGGCTTGTTCGAGGAGCCGGGCGGTGGTGAGCGCCTGCTGGCCATGCTGGACGATCGCATGCGGGCGGCGGCCGATTCCCGCTGCTACGAACGCGCCGCCGGGCTGCTGCGACGGCGCGACCGGCTCGCCTGGGTGCTCGACAGGCTGGAGGGCGTCCTGCGCGCGACCCAGTCGGGACCCCGCCTCGTGCTCGCTCGGCACCCGGTCAAGGAGCGCTTCGACGCCTTCTGGGTCGTCCGCGGCAGAGTGTGCGACTGGGGGCCGCTGCCGGCGACCGAGGAGCTCGTGGAGCGGACGGAGGCGGTGCTGCGCCGCACGCCGCGCCGCGGGCCGGTGCCACTCGCCCCCGACGCGGTCGACGAGGTCCGCATCGTCGCGGGCTGGCTGGCGGAGCACGAGCCGCCGCAGCTGGACCTCGACGCCGCCGCGGGCGCCGAGCCGGTGGCGCGCTGGACGCAGCGGCTAGCCTCCTCGCAGTGGAAACGCGTTCCGGCGAGCACGTCATCTTCGAGGGCCACCCGTCGTGGCGCTCGATCCTCGGCTTCTACGTCAAGGGCCTGCTGATCGCCGCCCTCGCCGCCGCCGTCGCGCTCCTGGTGAGCAGCGCCGGCGTAGTGGTCGTCGCCGTTCTCGTGGTCCTGGCGCTGATGATCCTGATCGGGCTGATCAAGCGGATCACGACCACCTACACGATCACCAATCAACGGCTGCGCATCCGTCGCGGAATCATCGCGCGCAAGGTTCAGCAGACGCGGCTCGAGCGGGTGCAGAACGTGAACACGGAGCAGTCGCCCCTGGAGCGGGTCCTCCAGGTCGGCACGGTCGACTTCGATACCGCGGGCACCACCGACTCCGACTTCTCGTTCAGGGGGGTGGCCCAGCCGGAGAAGGTGATGGCGGCCGTCGACGAGGCGCAGCGCGAGCACGCCGCCGACCAGACGGGACTGGGCGGCCGCAGTGCCGAGCCGGCGCCTCCCGAGCAGAGCGCCTAGCGCTTCCCGCTGCTGAAGGCGGCTAGCTGGACTGCTGCTCGCCCTCGGGCGGGGGTGGGGCGTCGGGCACGTCGGGCAGGACCTCGGGCTCGTCCGGCAGGTCGCGACCGGGTTCCTCGGGGCGGTCTTCCCCGCCCTCGAGCTCCGGCTTGTCGCCGCCCTTGGCGCCCACGCCGACCGCCTCGCGCTTGCGCGGCTTGGTGACCGCGATCTTCACGCCGCCGTCCTCGGCTTCGTCGTCGCGCTCGACCTCGACGGTGGAGCCCGGCTCCATGTTCTGCGCGAGGACCTCGTCGGCGAGCGGGTCCTCGACGTAGCGCTGGATCGCCCGGCGCAGCGGGCGGGCGCCCATGGCCGGGTCCCAGCCCTTCTCGACAAGCAGGTCCGCGGCCGAGGGCGCCAGGTTGAGCGAGAGCTCGCGCTCGGCCAGTGACTCGCGGATCCGCTTGAGGAGGAGCTCCACGATCTCCGTGATCTCCTCCCGGGTCAGCTTGTGGAAGACGATCACCTCGTCGATCCGGTTGAGGAACTCGGGCCGGAAGACCTTCTTGAGCTCACCCATGATCCGGTTCTTCATGTCCTCGTAGGTGATGCCGGTCTCGTCCCCCACCGTGAACCCGATGCCGGTGTTCTTGGCAATCTCGGAGGCGCCGATGTTCGAGGTCATGATCACGATCGAGTTGCGGAAGTCCACGGTGCGGCCCTGGGCGTCCGTGAGCCGGCCGTCCTCGAGGATCTGCAGCAGGATGTTGAACACGTCGGGATGTGCCTTCTCGATCTCGTCGAGCAGGAGCACGCTGTAGGGCTTGCGCCGTACCGCCTCGGTGAGCTGGCCGCCCTCGTCGTAGCCGATGTAGCCGCGCGGCGAGCCGACGAGCCGCGAGACCGAGTGCTTCTCCATGTACTCGGACATGTCGATCCGCACCATGGCCTCCTCGTCGCCGAAGAGGAACTCCGCGAGCGTCCGCGCGAGCTCGGTCTTCCCCACGCCCGACGGGCCGAGGAAGATGAACGAGCCGGTGGGGCGCTTGGGGTCCTTGAGGCCGGCGCGCGAGCGGCGGATCGCCTTCGACACGGCCTCGATCGCCGCGTCCTGCCCGATGACGCGCTTGTGCAGCTCGTCCTCCATCCGCATGAGCTTCTGGGTCTCGGCCTCGGTGAGCTTGAAGACCGGGATGCCGGTCCACATGGAGACGATGTCGGCTATCTCCTCCTCGCCGATCTGGGGACGCTCCCCGCTCTCGCCCGACCGCCACTGCTCTTCCAGCTCTCGCTTCTTGTTGGTGAGCTGCCGCTCCTTGTCGCGCAGGTTGGCGGCCTTCTCGAATTCCTGCGCCTCGATCGCGGCCTCCTTGTCGCGCCGCGTGGTCTCGATCTCCTCCTCGAGGTCGCGGTAGACCGGAGGCGCGGTCATCGACTTGATGCGGGCCCGCGAGGCGGCCTCGTCGACCAGGTCGATCGCCTTATCCGGCAGGAAGCGGTCGGAGATGTAGCGGTCGGCCAGCTCGGCGGCCGCGTCGAGCCCCTCGTCGGTGATGCCGACGCGGTGGTGGGTCTCGTAGCGGTCGCGCAGGCCCTTGAGGATCTGGACGGTCTCCTCAGTGGTGGGCTGGTCGACGCGGATCTGCTGGAAGCGCCGCTCGAGCGCCGAGTCGCGCTCCAGGTACTTGCGG
>JBKPHP010000222.1:0-12940 GCA_046729895.1 Actinomycetota bacterium | reverse complement strand
CTGGCGAGGTCGGGGACGCCACGGCGAGCTTTCGGAAGCTCGTGGCGGCGGGCGGCCTGAACGCGATCGCCGCCGGCGCGCTCGCGCGCGCGCGCTACCTGGAGGACCTCGGGTTCCTACACATCAGCCTGCAGAGCACGCTCGGCACGGGAGGCAAGAGCGCGGTCAAGATCCTGGCGTGATCGCGGTCACCGGTGCGACGGGGGAGCTGGGCGGCCGGGTCGCCGCGCGGCTCGCCTCGCACGGAGTCCCGCAACGGCTGGTGGTCCGAGACCGGTCTCGGGCGCCGGACCTGCCCGGCGCCGAGGTGGCGCAGGCCCCCGACTACGCTGACACCGAGGCGATGCGGACGGGTCTGGAGGGCGCGGAGAGCGTGTACCTCGTCTCAGCCGGCGAGCACCCGGAGCGCGTGTCGCTGCACAGGGCCGCGGTCGATGCCGCGGTGGCCGCCGGCGCGGGCCGGATCGTCTACGTCTCGTACCTCGGCGCCGCTCCGGACGCCACCTTCACGTTCGCGCGTGATCACTTCCACACCGAAGAGCACATCCGCGAGAGCGGACTGCCGTTCACCTTCTTGCGCTCGAGCATGTACCTCGACTACATGCCGCTGCTGGTCTCCGACGGGGTCATCCGGGGCCCTGCGGGCGGCGGTCGGATCGCGCCGGTGGCCCGTGAGGACCTGGCCGACGCGGCGGTGGCGGTGCTGCTCGCTGGAGGCGAGCACGACGGCCGCACGTACGACCTGACCGGCCCGGTCGCTCTCACGATGGCGGAGATCGCGGAGCGCATGGGGGCCTCGTACGTCGAGGAGACGCTCGAGGAGGCGCGAGCCTCCCGCGCCCCGACCGGCGCCCCCGGATGGGAGATCGAGGGCTGGGTGACCAGCTACGCCGCGATCGCGACCGGGGAAATGGAGGTGGTCACGGACGCGGTCGAGCGACTGGCCGGGCACCCGCCCATGACGCTCGACGAGTTCTTGTCTGCGCAGGATTCGCAGGGCGTCAGGTAGACCGGCGGCCTAGTGTGTCCCCGCCGTCACGCCGCGCGCCGAGTACCGCGTGATAGTCCTCCCACGTGTCGACATCAAGCGGGATGCCGCCTGGCACCGGCACGTCGACGACCTCGCTCGCGCATCGGTCGAGGAGCTTCCAGACGCCCTTGTCCCCGTGCAAGGCCTGGAGATCGGGGAAAGTGCTGCGCGCGAACGCCAGCGGGTGGCCGCGCCCATCCTCGTAGCGGCAGACGGCGAGCGGCGCGTCGCCGCGCGCCGCCAACAGCGCCGTCACCGTTGCCGGCGTCACCCCCGGCTGATCCCCGAGCATCAGCACGAGGGTCGCCGAGCGGGGGTCGACCGCCTGCAGCGCTGCCGCAATCGACGACGAGCAGCCGCTGCCGAAATCGTCGTTCTCGACGACGTCGGCGTCCGAGAAATCGACCACGTAGCGGATCGGATCCGCCCCGCCACCGATGACGCAGATCAGCTGATCGAAGCCGCACGCTCGCGCGGTGTCGAGCGTGTGGTCGAGCAGCGTCGCGTCCCCGTAGGGCAGGAGTTGCTTGGGTTGCCCCAGCCGCTGCGACCCGCCGGCGGCGAGAACGAGCCCGGTGACGCGTGCGCTAGCGTCCGGCGACATCGTCGGCATGCTGCTCGACGTACCTCGAGCGGCACCCCTCACAGCAGAAGTAGACGCGTCTACCGTCCGCGTCGAGGTGGATCGTCGCGTCGGTGGCGACCACCTCCATCCCACAGACGGGGTCGATCGCGGTCGATGGGCGCTCGCCCGGCTGCGGCTCGGTGCCCGCCGGGCTAGGCGTACGGTTCGTGACGATGTGCGCGAGGATGGAGATGGCGACCTCCGACGGCGTATGCGCCCCGATGTCGAGCCCGGCGGGTGTGTGGAGCTCGGCTCGCAATGCGTCGGAGACGTCGAGCGCCTCGCGGACGGCGTTGCCGCGCACGTCGCTGGCGACGAGCCCGACGTACCCGACGCCTGCCTCGAGCGCTCGGGTGAGTGCGATCTCCTCGTCGGTCCCGTGCGAGGCGACGATCATCGCGGCATCGGCCGGGCGCGGCAGAACTTCGCTCGGGTCGCCTCGCACGACGTCGAATCCGGCTGCTCGCGCGACATCCTCGAGCGCCCGCGCGATTGGTGTGTCGCCAGCGACGACCACGCGCGGCGGCGGAAGCTGCGGCTCGAGGAAGATCTCGAGCGCGCCGCCGCTCAGGCACGGGTTGTTCACGACCACGACGCTGTCCTGCGCCACCGGGTCGTCCTCGGGGGACGAAGCGCCCGGCGCCAGCCTGAGCAGGAGCGCCTCGCCTGTCTCCATCGCCCGGACGGCGTGCAGCCGCACAGATGCCTGAGCGCACGCGCCGCCGACGAAGCCCTCGATGGTTCCGTCGGCGAGCACGAGAGCGGAGTCGCCGGGGCGCACGCTGGTGGGGGCGGCCGCGCGCACCACGGTGGCAAGAACGAATTGCTCGCGGGAAGCGAGCAGCCGCTCGGCGTGCTTGACCAGGTCGCCCTTGATCATCGCGATGACCCCGTCTTTCCGCGCATAGCATCCCAGACGCCATCGGCGAGCCCGCCGTGCACCCGACCCTCGATCGGATGCTTCTCGATGGCCGTTTGGGGGCAGCGCAAGGCTGCCGCCCAAGCGGGCGGTTTGGGGGCGGCCGACCGCCCCCAAACCAGCATCACGCCGACTCGTCGGTGATCGCCACGTTGACCGTCCGGCAGCGGGCGCAGCGCACGCGGACCTTCTTCGTCATGTACTGGGGATCCATCCCGGCCGCCAGGACATTTCCGCACTCGACGCACACGTAGTCGTTCGGCCCGTTGCCGTTGAAGACCGGCCGATCGGCGTCCTCCTGGACCGCGGTGCCGCCGTCGAACGGAACCTCGCCTTCACGGATCTGTCTCATCGTGATGCGGGCCACCGTCGGCGATGCCTCAGATCTCCGCCAGCTTCCGGGTGAAGTCGTTGATCAGCCCGTCCAGCACGCTGATCACGACGCCCTCGCCCATCGAGGCGGCCTTGCCGGTGATTTGCGCGGCGGTGTGGATGGTCCCCCCGCCGTCCGAGAGCGCGAACGCGACGTCGGCGTTGGCGAAGCCCTGCCCGCCGATCTCCCGGGACTTGACCTGCAGCACCACGCGATGGTCGTCTTCGTCCTGCTCGATCACCTCTACGGTGCCGGCGAAGGTCATCGACATCGCGCCCATCTTGACCTTGATCTCCGCCTTGGCCATCGTCGGGCTCGTACGTTCCACCACCCTGCCGCCCTCGACACACGGGATCACCCGATCGAGGTCGAGGATCGCCTCCCAGTTGTAGTCCGTCGGGTTCCCGCTCGAGAACGAATGGTCGAGCTCAACCACTGTGATCTCTCCTTTTGCTCATTCGATGGGCGTCACTCACGGAGGGGCAGCCTCGCATCGATTGCGACCTCGACCTCGTCGGCGACCTTGAGCGTCCCGAACAGCGCCGTGTAGGGCTGCATCCCCCAGTCTGTCTGCCTGAGCCGGGCGCTGCCCATGAGGCGCCCCTCCTCGCCGACGCTCAGCTCGAACGCGATCGGGTGGCGGGCGCCGACCAGATCGAGGTCGCCCTCCACTCTCAGGCCGCCGTCGCGCCCGACCTGGACGCTGCTCGAGTGGAACTCGATGGTGCCACCGCGAAGGATCTCGTCGTTGATCGTCTGCTCGATGCTCGCCTTCTCCTCGTCGCCCAGCTCCTGCATGCCGCCGGTGCCCTCGCGCACCCGTAGTGACCGGCCGTCGGCCGTCAGCGCGATCGCAGCCTCGCCCGGCCCGTCGCCAAGGTCGAGGGTCGCGTTCCAAGACGTCACCTCGATGTCGAGGTCGTGGCCTGCCTTTGCCGCCGCGCCCGCCCTTCTCGTCCTGACAGTGAGCGTGGCTTCGTCGGGTCCCAGGGTGTACGAACCGGGGTGGATCGGCATCTGCGGGCCGGTCAGTCGGCGTAGACGGTCTGGGCGTCGAGACCACCCTCGACGCCGGGGGGCAGGGGCCCCGAGCCGTGAGCGTACAGGGCGATGTCGGCGATCGTCTGCCTCCGCGCGGCTTCGTCTCCGCTGACGAAGGCGCCGTTGTTCCACTCGAGGTCCTCGGCGGAGGTATCGAGCGCGGCGCCGGCGAGGAGCTGCGCCTTGGCTCGGATCTTGCCGGTCGCGCTCGCGATCGCCGCCCGCGTGCCATTGGAGGGGCTCGTGTTGAAGCCGTGGCCCGTGCCGAACCGGTTCGTGTCCGCGGGTACGACCTTGACGTCGAGCGCCGGAACGCCGAGGCCGTCGGCGACCAGCTGCGCGTACTCCTCCTCGTTGCCGTCGGGCTCGGTGGTGAGGCTGAGCACCATCTTGCCGGTCGGGTGCACACGCAGGAAGACCGCTCGGTATGCCCGGTCAGTCACGGCCCGACCTCCCTGTCGACGAGGCCTCTCGTTCGAGGCGCAGGCGCTCCTGGTGGGCCGTCAGGGCGTTGTGCTCCTCGAGGTCGCAAAAGCTTGGCTGCGGTCCGCCCAGCGCGTGCGGCGGGACCGCCGGACGCTCGCATCCCGGATAGATGCAGATCTTCTTCGGCGCGTCGCTCATGGCGTCCACCCCGGCGTGGTCTTGCCCCGGCTCGGGCCGTACCCGCTGGGCATCGCGACCGAGCTTCCAGTCACGGGTGTGGCGCTCGGCCACGGCTCCTCGCTGTCCTCGGGCGCGGGCCACGGCGCGACGGTCCCGTGCTCGGCGCGGATCGCGTCGGCCACCTCGTCGAGGGCGTCGAGGCTGTGGCCGCTCACGAGTGCATCGCAGTGCTCGAGCGCCGCCGCCATGCCACCCGCCCGCGGCGAAAAGCCCCTGGCGCGGACCCGCGGGTTGACCCACACGATGCGGTAGGCCAGCCGCGCCAGCCGCTGCATCTCACGGTCCACCACGGCCGGATCGCCGCACTCCCAGCCGTCGGAGATGATCACGATCACGGCGCCGCGGGCCATCCCGCGACGTCCGTGCCGGTCGTTGAATTCGCGCAGCGCCTTGCCGATGCGGGTTCCGCTGGACCAGTCGGGCGCCGCGGCCGCGGCCCTTTGGATCGCCTGCGACGGGCTGCGCGTCGCGAGCGCGCGCGTCACGCGGGTCAGGCGCGTGGCGAACACGAACGCCTCGGCTTTCGGGCCGCTGCCCGCGGCGCACGTGAGGAACTGCAGGTACGCGCGAGCGTAAGGCTCCATCGAGCCCGAGATGTCGCACAGCATCACGATGCGGCGGGGGACCACGCGGCGCCGCCTGCGGGTGAGCCGAATCGGATCGCCCGCGGTGCGCATGCTGCCCCGCAGCGTGCGCCGCATGTCCATCCGGCGGCCGCGCCGGTGGCGCTCCGAGCGCCGCGTCCGGCGAACCGGAGTGGCGACCTCGAGGCGCGTCATCAGCCGGTACAGCCGCGCGAGCTCGTCGGGCGCGAGGGCGTCGAAGCGCTTGCTGCGCAGCCGCTCCTCGTCGCTGGCCGCCATGGGCACCGCGGCCTCGTGCCCGTCCTCGTCCGCGCCCTCGCCGAAGGCGTCCGGAGACGCGGCGCCCCCCAGCGGATGCGGAACCGTCGACTCGGACGCGGTGCTCCGATGGTCCGCGGCCCGTCGCTGGTCCGGTGGCGCCGGGACGCTACGTGCTTCCTCGGGCTCGGCTTGCCGGCGATCGTCGCGCGAGCCGAACACGGACAAGAAGACGGCGTCGAAGGCCTTGACCTGCGTCGCGTCGGACACGAGCGTCGCCCGCGCGGTCCAGTACAGGCGCCGACGCGAGACGGGCCGCACCACGGTGAGCGCCTGCGCGAAGCGCGCCTCGCGCTCGGCGGTCATCGGCACGCCGGCCTCGTGCAGCCGCCGGCCAAACGCCCCAGCGAGCGCCGGCAGATCGAGCTTGACCGTCTCCACCTTGAGCTCGCCCTCGGGCACGGCGTCCCTCACTCGAGGCTGCCGACGAGGTGATCCAGCCCGGCCGCGCGGACCACCTCCTGGTCCTCGCTGTACTTGAGCACGGAGCCGAGAGTCCGGTCGATGGCGTCCGCGTTGAGCCGCTCGACACCGAGAAGGCTCAATGCACCGAGCCAGTCGATCGCCTCGGCGACGCCCGGCGGCTTCTGCACGTCGCTGTCGCGGATCCGAGCGATGGTCTCGGCGACCTGCACGGCGAGCGACTCCGAGGCGCCCTTGACGCGGCGGCGCACGATCTCGACCTCGCGCTCGGGGCTCGGGTAGTCGATCCACTGGTAGAGGCAGCGGCGCTTGACCGCGTCGTGGAGGTCGCGCGTCCGGTTCGAGGTGAGCACGATGATCGGCGGGTGCGTCGCGCGGATCGTGCCGATCTCGGGAATCGTGACTGCCGCGTCGGCGAGCAGCTCGAGGAGAAACGCCTCGAAGTCGTCGTCGGCGCGGTCGATCTCGTCGATGAGCAGCACCGCGGGCCGCGGCCCGGGGTGCTCCAGCGCCCGCAGCAGCGGGCGACGAATCAGGTAGTCGCGCCCGAAGAGGTCGTCCTCCGAGAGCGAAGCCCTGTTCGCGTCGGCGAGGCGGATGCTGAGGAGCTGGCGCGGATAGTTCCACTCGTACAGCGCCTCGGCGGCCTCAATGCCGTCGTAGCACTGAAGCCGGACCAGCGGCGTGCCCAAGACGGCGGCCAGCGCCTTGCCGGCCTCCGTCTTGCCGACGCCGGCCGCCCCCTCGAGGAGCAGCGGCTGCGGCAGGCGCAGACTCAGGAACATCGACGTGGCCAGACCCTCGTCGACCAGGTAGTCGACGCTCCGAAGCCGCCGGGCCAGCGTCTCCAGGTCGGGGGCGAGGTGGCGGAGCTCGCCCGCCGCCTCGCCGGTCACCTCCTGCGTCACTGGGGCGGGTCGGGCCGGCCCGGCCTCGCGGCCCAGACCCACGCCGGGGGGCAGGGCATGTCGTCGTGCTCGACGCCGTGCGTCTCGTGCAGCGCGTCGATCACGGCATTGACGATCGCCGGCGGCGAGCCGACGTTCGGCGACTCGCCGACGCCCTTGGCGCCGAGCGGATGGTGCGGACACGGTGTCACGGTCTCGCCCAGCTCGAAATCGGGGCACTCGAGCGCGGTCGGGATCAGGTAGTCCATGAACGACCCGTTGAGGCAGTTGCCCTCGTCGTCGAACGCAAGGACCTCCATCAGCGCGATGCCGATGCCCTCCGCCAGGCCCCCGTGGATCTGGCCGTCGACGATCATCGGGTTGATCCGCACACCGCAGTCGTCGACCGCTATGAACCGCCTGACCTTGACCGCCGCCGTCTCGGGGTCGATGTCGACCACGGCGATGTAGGCGCCGTACGGATAGGTGAGGTTCGGCGGGTCGTAGATGACCTGTGCGTCGAGTCCGCCCTCCATGCCCTCGGGCAGCGGCTCGCCGCTGTACGCGCGCACGGCGATGTCCTCGATCAGCACGCCCTTCTCGGGGTCGCCCTTGACGTACCAGCGCCCCTTCTCCCACGCGAGGTCGTCCGGGCGCGTCTCGAGCATGGTGGCCGCGATCAGCCGCGCCTTGTCGCGCACCTTGCGCGAGACGACGGCGACCGCCCCGCCCGAGACCGGGGTCGACCGGCTGCCATAGGTGCCGAGCCCGTAAGGCGACTTGTCGGTGTCGCCGTGGCGGACCTCGACGCCCTCGGGCGGGATTCCGAGCTCCTCGGCGACGATCTGCGCGAACGTCGTCTCGTGGCCCTGGCCCTGGGTCTGCGCGCTGAGGCTGACCACTGCCTTGCCTGACGGATGCACGCGCAGGTCGGCCCCGTCGTTCATCGACAGGCCCAGGATGTCCATGTGCTTTCGGGGACCCGCGCCGACGCCTTCCGTGAAGAAGGAGACGCCGATGCCCATCAGCTCGCCGCGGGCGCGCTTCTCGGCCTGCTCGCGGCGCAGGTCGTCGTAACCCGCCATCTCCAGCGCGACGCGCATCGTGTCCGCGTAGTTGCCCGAGTCGTAGGTCCAGCCGGTGGTCGTCTCGTAGGGGAACTGCCCGGGGGCGATGAAGCTGCGCATCCGCAGGTCGACGTCGTCGACGCCCATCTCGAGCGCGAGCGCCTTGACCATCCGCTCGACGAGGTACACGGCCTCGGTGACCCGGAACGAGCAGCGGTAGGCGACGCCGCCCGGCGCCTTGTTCGTGTAGACGGCCTTGACCTTCACGTGCGACGCCTCGAGGTCGTACGAGCCGCAGCAGATGTGGAAGAACCCGGCCGGGAACTTCGTCGGCTGGGCCGTGCTGTCGAAGGCGCCGTGGTCGGCGATGACGTCGACGCGCAGCCCGGTGATCCTGCCGTCCTTGGAGCACATCTCCGCCCGCATCACGTAGTCGCGCGCAAACCCGGTTGACAGCAGGTTCTCGGAGCGGTCCTCGACCCACTTCACAGGGACCCCTGCGACTATCGACCCTGCGATCGCGCACACGTAGCCCGGATAGACGGGGACCTTGTTGCCGAAGCCGCCGCCGATGTCGTTGCAGCGGATGCGGATCATGTGCTCGGCGAGCCCGGCGACGTGCGCGTACACGGTCCGGTGCGCGTGCGGCGCCTGGTTGCCGTTGTAGATGTCGAGCTGCCCCGTCTCCGGGTTGAAGTCCGCGATCATGCCGCACGTCTCGAGCGGCGCCGGGTGGCAGCGCGGGTAAATGATGTCGCGCGTCACGACCGTGTCGGCCTCGGCGAACACGCGGTTCGTGGCCGCTTCGTCGCCCGCCTCCCAGGTCGGGCTCGCGAGGTTGTCGCGCTGGCCGGCCTTGTCGTCGCGGATCAGCGGCGCGTCGGCGTCGAGCGCCTTGCGCGCGTCGACGACCGCGTCGAGCGGCTCGTACTCGACGTCGATGAGCTGCAGGGCGTCGCGTGCGGAGTACTCGTCGGTCGCGGTCACGAACGCGACCTCCTGGCCCTGGAAGCGCACCTTGTCGCCTGCGAGCACCGCCTGCGTGTCGTAGGAGATCGTGGGCATCCACGCCAGCCCGAGCGTCTCGAGGTCCTTGGCGGTGATGACCGCCGCGACGTTGGGGTGGGCGAGGGCCTTGGACGTGTCGATCGACAGGATGCGCGCGTGGGCGTACGGGCTGCGCAGGACCGCGCCGTGCACCATCCCCGGCAGGCTGATGTCCTCGAGGTAGGTGCCCTTGCCGCGGATGAAGCGCGCGTCCTCCTTGCGCTTGAGGCGGCCGAAGCCGATCGGGCGCTCGCGCGCCGCGCTGGGGAGGTTCTCGACGGTGGCCATGCTCACACCTCCTGTTCGAATCCGTGCTCCGGCGCTCGACCGATCGATGATCGGTCTGCGCGCCTCGGCGCCTCGTGCTCGGCCGCCCAGCGGACTGCCGCGACGATGTTCTTGTAGCCGGTGCACCGGCAGATCGAGCCCGAGATCGCCACGCGGATGTCGTGCTCGCTGGGGTCCGGGTTCTCGTCCAGCAGCGCACGGCTCGTCATGAGCATCCCTGGCGTGCAGAAACCGCAGTGCAGGGCGTGAAGCTCATGGAAGCCCTGCTGGACGGGGTCGAGCCGACCGTCGACCTCGAGTGACTCGACGGTGCGAATCTCGTGACCCTCGCACATCACAGCGAGGGTAGTGCACGACTTGATCGGCTTCCCGTCCATCAGCACGACGCAGGCGCCGCAGTTGGACGTGTCGCAGCCCCAGTGAGTCCCCGTCAGGCCGGGGGTCTCGCGGATGAAATGGACGAGAAGCTGACGCGGCTCGACGTCGCGGGATACGACTTCGCCGTTGATCGTGATGCTCACCTGCATGTCAGGCCTCCTGGTCGAGCGCGCGAGCCGCCGCCCGGCGCAGGGCGCGTTTTGTGAGCACGCCAGCGAGGTGGCGCTTGTAGTCGACGGGACCGCGGCTGTCCGGGATCGGCACGGAGTCATCCGAGGCGATCTCGCCCGCCTCCGTGAACAGCTCCTCCGATGGGACCGCTCCGCGCAGCAGCTCCTCCGCGCGCGAGACCTCGACCGTGGTCGGGCCCAGCGCGGCGAGCGCGATGCCTGCATCGGCTATCGCGTCGCCGTCGAGCCACACCGCAGCCGACGCGGCGCCGATCGCCCAGTCGCCCGCCCGCCGCTCCACCTTTTCGTGGGCGCTGCCGGCACCCGGTCGCAGCGGGAGCCGAACCTCGGTCAGCATCTCGGCGTCGCCCACCGCGGTCGTGAACGGCCCCAAGTGGAAGTCGCTCATGCCGACCACGCGCTCCCCGTCAGCGCCGCGAATCACGACCTTGGCCTTCGCCGCCGAGCAGACGGCGGACAGGTCCTCGGCCGCGTCGGCCTGGCAAAGCGAGCCGCCGATGGTCCCGCGATTGCGCACGACCGGGTCCGCGATCACCTCCTCCGCGTCGCGGAAGGCGGGGAAGTGGCGCGCCAGCAAGTCGGACTCGAGCAGGTCCGCGTGCCGCGTCAGCGCGCCGATCAGGATCTCGCCGCCCTCCTCTCGGACGTAGGAGAGCTCGACCAGGTCGTTGATGTCGACGAGATGCTCGGGGTTGGCAAGCCGCAGCTTCATCATCGGCAGGAGACTGTGACCGCCGGCGATGAGCCGAGCCTCGGGGCCCAGCCGCTGGAGCGACGCGATCGCGCCCTCGACACTGGTCGCGCGCTCGTACTCGAACGGTGCAGGCGTCTGCATGGCGATCAAGCCTCCTCGGGCATCCGCCTGCGGAGGCCTGGTTCCTCGCTCGGCTCGTACCGCTCAGGCGCATCCGTGCCGATCACCGGCGACCGCGGGAACTTCTCCGGGCGGGTCTGGCGAACCTCGGGGTACAGCGCTCGCGCCGCGAGGCTGCCCGCGGTCACGTTGCGCAGGACTCCGCCGCCCGCAGGGCTGGCGGCCGCGATCGGGGCCTCCCGGCCCAGCCGCGCGAGCGTGAGCGTCCCCTTCGTGTACACGTCCGCTATGCGCGGCGCCTTCGTGCTCCTGGACTCCGGGAAGTTGCGGAACCCGGCCGCGGCGGCCCCGGGATAGAGCCCGTCGACGAGACCGACGGCGTCCTCCATCCCGGCTTTCTTCACGAGCAGGCCTTCGAGCAGGTCGACCCCCGCGTCGAGGTGCTGGTTGATCGTGTTGACGACGTCCTCGACCGGGGCGCTCTTCGTGACGATCTCCCGTACCGAGGCGATCGCCTCGTCGAGACCCGCGGTGATCTGCCGCAACGCGAGGATCGTGGAGACGAGGTAGTAGACGAGGGCCAGGACGATCGCGACGACCGCGACGATCATGACTGCACCGGCTGCTGACATCGCTCCTCCTAGTTCGCGTCGTCGATGATCACGTCGAGGGATCCGCCGTAGTTCGCGGCGGTCTCGACAGTCTTGATGGCCTGGTCCTGCGTGGTGAGCAGTAGCGCGGCGGCGTCCAGGTCCTTCGACCCGGCGGCTGCGGCGGACGCGGTCTGCTGGACGCTCGGAACGATGCTCCGGGCCTCGGCGAGCACGCCGCGGAGCAGGATCACCACGACCGGCAGGACGACGGCCAGGAGGACGACGTTCCCGATCCACCAGAGGATCATCGCGGCCTCCTCTCGGCGACAACGGCGGCTTTCGCGGCGATCCCCGGCAGCGCGCCGAGGATGGTCTCGAACCGGGCGTTGATTGCCTTGACGGCGGGCTCGAGCGTACGCAGATGCTCGGACTCCACGGTCGCGAGGGCGCCGCCTAGCGCGGCCAGCCCTTCTGAGATGGAGTGCAGCCGCCGGCGCACCTCGATCAGGGCTGCGGCTAGAACGGCCACGACGATCGCGGCGAGCACGACGCTGAGGATGACGAGGGTCGTGGTGCTCATGAGTCACCGTACCCGTCGGTCAGCGCGTTCATATAGGCGTCCTGGATCACGGCCTCCTCCACGATCTCTCCCAGCACGGGCGCTGTCGCCTCGAGCTGCGGGATGTTTGCGGTGTTGCGGGCTACCTTGCCCGCGACCTCGAGCAGGCCGTCGACGGAGCGGTCGATGTCCCTGACGGTCGTCACGAGAACGGCGAGCAGGAACGCGACGATCAGCGCCGCTACGAGCCCGATCCCGAGGGCGATGCCCCAGACGGCGTGGTTCGAGATGGCGAGTGGAAGCGTCATTTCCCCACCGCCACCTTCCGCAACGCCCTGGCCGCGTGCAGGATCCGGACGCCCGAGTCGTTGATACGCTCGATCCCGGCCAGCGCATCGGTCTGCGCTCGCACGACCTCGACTCCATCCACGGCCGTCCTCGCCTGCGCGGCGATCCTGCGCGCGAGGAGCACGATCGTGATCACGATTGCCGCGGCCACGAGGATGACCACGACGCCGAGGACGAGCCCGACGTACCAACCCGAGGACGCACCTATCGCGGTGGGCATGTCACACCTCCTCCATTCGTCGGTCTCCGCCCGTCAATCTACCGCCACTCCATGTGGTTACCTGGGAGGACCACCCGACCATGAGCCCAGCGCGGGCCCCCCACCCCACTTTGATGACTCCATGACCTCGGAAGGAGGAGCAGGATGAAGGTCTTCGTAGGGGGAGGGACCGGAGCCATTGGGTCGCCGCTCGTGCGGGGACTGGTGGACGCCGGTCATGAGGTCGTGGCGACGACGCGTTCGCAAGAGAAGGTCGAGTCCCTTCGCGCCGCCGGGGCGGAGCCGGTCGTGGCCGACGGACTCGACCGCGAGTCGTTGGTGGAGGCGGTCACCGAGGCCCGGCCGGAGGTGGTGGTCCACGAGCTGACCGCGCTGCCCTCGAGATTCGACACCCGGAGGTTCGATCGCACCTTCGAGATGACGAACCGGCTGCGCACGCAGGGCACCGACAACCTCTTGGAGGCGGCGCGGGCCGCCGGAACGCGGCGGTTCGTCGTGCAGAGCTTCGCGGGCTGGCCGTACGAGCCCAGTGGAGGGCCGGTCAAGACCGAGGAGGACGCGCTCAACCC
>JBKPHP010000221.1:0-4076 GCA_046729895.1 Actinomycetota bacterium | reverse complement strand
GCTGCCCATCGAGGGCGGCCTCGAGGCCGCCTACCGGCGCGAGCTCGAGGCGGCGGATGATCCGGAGGCCGTTCGCGCGGAGATCGCCGCACGACTGGACGCGGTCCGCTCCCCGTTCCGTACGGCCGAGCGGTTCAGCGTAGAGGAGATCATCGACCCGCGCGATACGCGCCGGCTCCTGTGCGACTGGGCCGAGCGCGCCCACGAGCTGATTGGTCACGAGCTCGCGGCCGGCCCGAAATCGCGAGGCCCGCGACCCTAGACGCCCGCGGGCGCAGACCGCCCCGCACAGACACCGTCCTGCACTATTGCGCAATGCGGCGAGTCGGGAGAAGCTGGAGCGATGGGGCTCGCGCAATTTTGCCGCAGCGGTGCTGAGGGGCCGCAGGTTTGCCTTGTTTGCGGCGCTGACTTCGTCTACCCGGTGCACTGGCACGAGCACAGCGACACGCACCTGTGGGTCCGGCTGCGGTGCGGCCAGTGCGGCACCTGGCGGGAGGACACCTTCTCCGACGCGGAGCTCGACAGCTTCGACCGAATGCTCGACGAAGTCTGCGAGCGAATGGCCGACGAGGCCGACCGGCTGCACAGGGAATGGCGATCGACGGAGGCCGACGCCTTCGCGGCCGCGCTCGACCGCGACCTGATCGACGCCGGCGACTTCGCTAGCTGACCGCGTGACCCAGATCCTCTTCGTGGGGCACGCCACGACCCTGGTGGAGATGGCGGGCACCCGCTTCCTCACCGACCCGCTTCTCCGCGCGCGGGTGGCGCATCTGCGGCGGATCGTCCCCATGCCGTCTGGTTCCGGGCTCACCGATCTGGACGCGGTGCTCATCTCGCACGCCCACCTCGATCACCTCGACCTTCCCTCGCTCCGGCGGCTGGCGCCCTCGACCCGCGTGGTCCTTCCCCGAGGCCGCGCCGCGCTAGCCAGGCGGGCCGGCCTGCGCGAGGTCATCGAGGTGGAGGCAGGTAATCGCGTCAGGCTCGGGCGCACCGAGGTGCTCGCCACGCCCGCCCGGCACGACGGCCATCGCTTCCCGCTCGGGCGGGCCACGCAGGCGCTCGGCTACGTGATCGACGGTCCGCACCGCGTGTACTTCGCCGGAGACACGGACATCTTCGACGGCATGCGCGATCTTGCCGGCCGGCTGGATCTCGCGCTGCTTCCCGTCTCGGGGTGGGGACGGCGCCTGCCATCAGGGCACCTCGACCCAGAGCGCGCCGCGCGGGCCGCTGCGCTGCTTAGCCCGCGATACGCCGTCCCGATCCACTGGGGCACCTACGCCGCGCCCAGGGCTCAGCTCAGCAACCCCGCTCGTCCGGCGCACGAATTCGCCCGGCTGGCGGCGTCCCTGGCGCCCGACGTCGAAGTGCGAGTGCTTCGCCCGGGCGAGGGCCTGTCCATCGAAGGAAATTCCGCCCACCGCTCGTGTGGTGCCTCGGGAGGCCAGCAGTGGGAAAATTGAGCTCCGGGAGACGTGCTTCCGAGCGCCCGCTCGGCGGGGTGTTGCCCGCACCACCGCGACAAGCAGGCCCGCCCCATTGCCCGCTCCCGAGGCGGCTGGGAGCCTGCCCCGCACGGGGCGGGCCCAAGCGCGACGAAAGGGACGAATGACCACTGCAACCAGGGCGCAGTCTCGGCCGGGCGAGACACAAGCGAACGGCGTGGGGGAGCCTGCCGACGTGCTCGTCGTCTTCGGCATCACCGGCGACCTCGCCAAGGTGATGACCTTCCGCTCGCTCTATCGCCTGGAGAAGCGCGGCCTCCTGAACTGCTCGATCGTGGGCGTCGCTGTGAGCGACTGGAGCGATGACGAGCTCCGCGACCACGCTCGCGAGGCGATCGTCGCCGGCGGTGAGCCGCTGGACGGCGAAGTCTTCGACCGCTTCGCGGCACGGCTCTCCTACGTGCCCGGCGAGTTCGGCGAGGAGGCCACTTACGGCCGTGTGGCGGCGGCGATCAAGGGCACCCACCGGCCGGTCTTCTACCTCGAGATCCCTCCCTTCCTGTTCGGCACCGTCATCAAGGGTCTCGCCGACGCCGGCCTGACCGATGGCGCGCGCGTCGTGGTGGAGAAGCCGTTCGGCCACGACCTCGCCTCCGCGCGCGAGCTAAACGACGAGGTGCACCAGTACATCGACGAGTCGCAGCTCTACCGGATCGACCACTTCCTGGGGAAGCTGGGCCTGGTCGAGACGCTCTACCTGCGGTTCGCGAACTCGATGCTCGAGCCGGTCTGGAACCGCAACTACGTCTCTTCCGTCCAGATCACCATGGCCGAGGACTTCGGGGTCGAGGATCGGGGCCATTTCTACGACCCGGTTGGCGCTCTTCGGGACGTGGTCGTGAATCACCTTATGCAGGTTGTGGCCGCCACCGCGATGGAGCCGCCTGCGGGCGGCGACCCGGCGACCCTCAAGGATGCGATCTGCTCCGTGTTCCGCGCCATGCCCGACGGCGATCCTGCCCACTACGTGCGCGGGCAGTACGACGGCTATCTCGCGATCGACGGGGTCGCCGACGACTCCACGACGGAGACCTACGCGGCGTTACGACTCGAGATCGACAACTGGCGCTGGTCGGGCGTGCCGTTCTTCATCCGCACCGGGAAGCGCCTGCCGATTACGCAGACCGAGCTGCGGCTCGTCTTCGAGCACCCGCCCCGCCTCGGCTTCGCCGACTGGGAAAGGCGACCGGAGTCGGACCAGCTCGTGATCAAGCTCGATCCATCGACGGGCGTCAGGCTGCTGCTCGACGCCCAGTGCGGCGATTCGCGCAGGCCCGAGCAGATCCACCTCGACAACGAGTTCGGGCAGGAAGGCCGGGACATCCCCGCGCCGTACGAGGTCCTCCTGTACGCCGCGATGCAGGGTCAGAGCACGCGCTTCACGAGGCAGGACAGCGTCGAGGAAACCTGGCGCGTCATGCAGCCGCTGCTCGACGCTCCCCCGCCGGTCCACGGGTACGAGAAGGGATCGTGGGGGCCGGCCGCCGCGGACGAGCTCCTGTCCGGCTTCGGCACCTGGCATGAGCCCTGGGTGGCCTCGTGAGCACCGTCGAGACCGAGGGCGGCAAAGGGCACGACGCCAAGCCCGCGGTCGCCCCCGCCCCGGTGAGCGCCGCGGCGCCGTCGCCGTTCCCGCCGATCGCCGACTACGCGTTCCTGTCGAACTGCCACACTGGAGCGCTCGTCGCGCCCGACGGCGCGGTCGACTGGCTCTGCGTCCCGCGCTTCGACTCGCCCAGCGTCTTCGGGACCCTGCTCGACCGCGAGGCGGGGACGTTCCGGCTGGGCCCCTTCGGCACCAGCGTCCCGGTCGCGCGGATATACGAGCCCGGGACCAACGTCCTCGTGACCACTTGGAACACCCCGAGCGGCTGGGCGGTCGTCCGCGATGCCCTAACGATCGGCCCGACTCGGGGCGACGACCAGATCACGCCGCACACCCGTCCGCCGGCCGACGAAGATGGCGAGCACCTCCTGGTACGCGGGGTCGCCTGCCTCGAGGGCGAGGTGGAAATCGAGCTCATCTGCGAGCCCGCCTTCGACTACGGGCGGACCCCGGCCGAGTGGGAGCTCCTGGACGGCGGACGTCACGCCGCCGACGCCACGGGCGCCGAACAGACGATCAGGCTGAAGACCGACATGGCCCTCGGCATCGAAGGCAGCCGCGTCCGTGCACGGCACGTCCTGCGCGAGGGCGAGAGGCTCTACTGCTCGCTCTCCTGGGCTGAAGGGCTCACCTCGGTGGAGGACGTCGACGACGCGTGGGGGCGGCTCGCCACCACCACTCGGTTCTGGCGCTCCTGGCTGGGCCGGTCCCGAAACATCGATCACCGCTGGCGCCACCCGATCCAGCGCTCGGCACTTGCGATCAAGGGGCTCACCTACATGCCGACCGGGGCGACGGTGGCCGCGCTCACGACATCGCTGCCGGAGACGCCGGGCGGGGAGCGCAACTGGGACTACCGGTTCACCTGGATGCGGGACTCGACGTTCACGCTCACGGCGCTGCACTGGCTCGAGCTCGACTGGGAGGCCGACGAGTTCATGCAGTTCGTCGCCGAC
>JBKPHP010000220.1:0-3225 GCA_046729895.1 Actinomycetota bacterium | reverse complement strand
CTCGCTGCTCGACTTCGGCGCCAACACCATGTCCCTGAGCGACCACGACGACCACGTCCACGTGGGCTTCCGGCCGCTGTTCGGCGCCAACAAGAAGCTCGGCAAGCAGGCCCTGGCGGTGCTCAAACCGGGCCAGTGGTCCGACCTGCTGTCGCGTCTGCGGCGTATCGACAACCCCGAGGTCCCCACCAGACCGTCGAGATACGCGATTCCCGTCAAAGACAAACTCGGGCGCGGCAGCGGCGCGCACCGGGGCGACTAGCGCCACGACCGACCTCTTCGGCTTCGTCCAGCTCGAATTCGGCTTCCTCCTGGGGCCCCCGGATGGCCGCTACCTCGTTCGCGACGAGCCCGACGCAGACCGACCAGGGGGCGAAGAGCCGGACGCGATCCTCGTCCTGCGAACCCTGGGGGCTCCCGAGCGCCGCCTGCTCCGGCGGCGCCGCGGCCGGGCCGTGCAGGAGGCAGACCCTGAGCCCGTGCCAACCTCCCGCGCCACGCTGATTCGGACGAAGCCCTTCGGATCGCGCGACGAGGCAGAGAGCTGGCTGTCCGCAGTGCGCCAGGACGGCGCGCGCGCCGACGCGGAGCTGCGGCTGGCGGTCCGCCGGCTGAGCCACGTCCTGCACGCGCAGAGGGTTGCCGCGGCGGACCCGTACGTCCCCGAGGCCACTGCGGACAAGGCGCTGGCGGTGAGGATCGGCTTTGGAGCCGGAGAGCAGGTTGCCGACGGCCGCTACGCCTCCGCCTGGGAGCTCCCCGGCGAGGCCCGGCGGCGGGCCAAGCGCTCCATGGAGGCGCCCGACGAGCGCTTCGCGGCCATCCTGGGTGGACGCCAGCAGGTGCTCGCGAGCGAGGAGCTCGTGCTCCGCGCCCGCTCGGACCTCGACGCGGGTCGCACCCGCGAGGCGGCGCTCCAGGCACGCGTCGCTCTGGAGGCGCTGCTCGCGGAGCTGCCGGCCGCCGACCTGGGCGGACAGCGGCGCCCCGTGGGCGCAGCCGCCAATGCGGCGTTGCGGGGCAATCTCTCCGACGAGTCCGCTGCCGCGGTCGCCGGCGCCGTCGAGCGGATGGAAACCGCCCTCAAGCGTCGCCGCCTGGGCGCCTGAGACGGTCTCAAGATCTTTACGCGGGGCTCATGGACAGCTGGTCCAATTCGTCCGGCGTGATTTGGCGGCTGGTCCCTAGGAGGCGGCCCTGAGCTCGGTGAACATCCCCCGCGTGACGAACTCGTTCATGACACTTGCGCCCCGCCGGCCGTCGCAACGGCGCTCCGCGCCGCTCGACCGCGACCGTGGGAGGAACGCCGGCGGGACGCGGGGCAGGGCCTGGATCAACGGCCGCGAGGTCGGGGGAACGGAGACCCGCTTCGCCCACCTCGCCGGCGGGCACGATTAGAGCCGGGGGCTCAGCCCAGCGCAGCCAGCACGGCGCGCAGCTCCTCGACCACGTCGCCGTCCAACCTGACCGCGGCCTCGGCGTCGTACGGCGTGGGCCCCTGGGTCACGAGCGCGAGGCGGCCACCCGCCCCGCGGGTCACGGCCGGCAGCCCAGCCACGGGGTAGACCTCGAGCGATGAGCCAACGCACAGCATCAGGTCGGCCTCGAGGGCGAGCGAATGCGCCTCCTCCATCGCCCGTTCCGGGAGCAGTTCGCCGAACAGCACGACGTCGGGCTTGAGGGGGGCGAGGCAGGCCTCGCACTCAGGGGCTCCGCCGCCCGATTCCTCGATCATCCGCACCACCCGGTCGAGTGGCACCCTGCCGCGGCATTCGAGGCAGATGCTCGATTCGATCGAGCCATGCACCTCTACCAGGCGCTCCGTGCCCGCCAGGCGATGGAGGCGGTCCACGTTCTGCGTGATCACGCCTCGGATCAGGCCGCGGCGTTCGAGCTCGGCGATCGACTCGTGCGCGGCGTTGGGCCGCTTGTCCCTGAGGCTCGCGAAGCGCTCCGCGTAGAAGCTCCAGAAGCGGTCCGGATCGCGCCGCCAGGCGTCTATGTGGGCGACCTCCATGGGATCGACCTTCTCCCACAGCCCCGTGCCCGGCGACCGGAAGTCAGGAATGCCGGAGGGCACGGAGACACCCGCGCCCGTAAGGACGACCGCATGCTCGGAAGCAGACAGCAGCTCAGCGAGCCTGACGACTGACGACTGGCGACTAGCGACCTCGCTCATTTTCCTTCGAACTTCGGCTGCCGCTTTGCGAGGAACGCGCCGATCCCTTCGCGGGCGTCGTCCGACCCGAACACCTCGCCGAACCCAACCGCCTCGGCCTTCAGGCCCTCGTCGAGGTCGCCGTTTGCCGACACCTTCTTGATCTGCTCGATCGCGAGGGGCGCCTGACGCGCCAGCTTGCGCGCCCAGGCGATCGCCGTGTCGAACAGCTCGTGGTCGGGGACGACCTGGTTGAGGAGGCCTACGCGGAGGCCTTCGTAGGCGTCGATCGGGTCGCCGAGCAGGTTCATCTCGAGCGCCTTGCCCGCCCCCACTAGGCGTGAGAGGCGCTGCGTCCCACCGAAGCCCGGGATGATCCCCAGGTTGATCTCCGGCTGGCCGAAGGTTGCCGACTCGGCGGCGATCCGGAAGTCGCATGCCATCGCCAGCTCGCAGCCGCCGCCGAAGGCAATCGAGTTGACAGCGGCAATCGTGGCGGTGCGCGACTGCTCCATCGACCGCATGAACCGGTGGCCCGACTCGGTCAGGTCGCGCCCTTCCTCGTCCGGCTTCATCTTCGTGAACTCCTTGATGTCGGCCCCGGCCGAGAAGGTGAAGATGTTCGATGAGGCGAACACGACCGCGCGCAGATTGCCATCGATCTCCTGCCACAGCTCCGAGAGCTCGCGGATCACCTGCGGGGACAGCGGGTTGGCCGGTGGGCGATTGAGCCACACGATCCCGATGTCGTCGCGGGTCTCCAGCAGAACCGTCTCACGCGACCCGCCCTCGTCCGGCTGCGGGTAGGGGAAGAACCCTTGCCCGCGCTTCTTGCCGAGGCGGCCCTGGGCGACCAGGCGGCGCAGGATCAGGGGCGGCTCGAACGCCTCGCCCCACTCCGACTGGGCGCGCTCGAGCGCCTCCAGGACGTCGTCGAGGCCGCGCTCGTCGGCGCGGGCAAAGGGACCCGGCAGGATTCCGGCACCCATCATCATCCCGATCTCGATGTCCTTCAGGGCGGCCACGCCCTCCTCGAGGACGAGGCAGGACTCGACCAGCGCCTTGAG
>JBKPHP010000219.1:0-4806 GCA_046729895.1 Actinomycetota bacterium | reverse complement strand
TCGAGCAGCGGCCGGAGGTGCTGGATCGCCAGGTTCACGTCGCGGCCGCGGCCGGCGAGGCCGGGGCCCAGCCCGTTCAGCGTCTCCTGCGCTCCGCGACGCGTGGGCGCGTTGAAGGTGTTGATCACCTCGTTGATCTCGACCGGCCGCGGCCCGGCGCTGCGCAGCGGCAGCACGGACCCCGGCCTCAGCCCCGCCTTGGCGGTCCCCGGCGTCAGCTCCACGTACTTGAGGCCCAGCACGGACCGCGGGCGCACGAGCACGGTGGTATCCGTCGGCAGGGGCTCGATGTCCTTGTCGAGCCTCAGCTTGAGCTCGGCGGTCGCGTCGCCGTTGTCGCTCGGAACCGGGCTGATCTCGGAGACCGTCCCGACACGGGCGCCGCCTATGTTCACGTCGTTCCCCCTGACCACGTTGGCGGCATCCGGCAGCCGCACGGTCAGGTCGTAGGTGGGGACGAAGGGCAGCCCCGAGTTCGCGTTGTAGGCCAAGAACACGGCGATGATCGTCACGAGGACGGTGACGGCGCCGACCAGCAGGGGGCTGGCGGTGATCGAACCCGGGCCGCGCCGGGTCATCGTTCGCCCCCCAACAGGTAGTCGAGCATCGGCTCACGGCCGCGCTGGAGCGTCGGCGAGGGCCGCCGCGCCCGTCGCTGCAGGCGCGCGCGGTTCTCGCGGCGCTGGTGTTCGATGGAGGAATTGCTACGGCCTGCCAAAGCGCCGAGCGGCCGCTTGCTCGCGGCTCTGCCCCTGGTCCCCCGCCGGGGCTTCTTCGCGGCGGCACGGTACCCCGCGAGTGGGTTCTTGGCAGCGGCGGTGGCGGGCGGGGTCCTGAAGTTGGCGTTGCACTCCTCCACGTTCGCGGTCGCGTAGATGCCGCAGGCCAGTTTCGCGATGAGCTCGGTCCGCAGGTAATGGCCTAGCGAGTCGAAGCCGTTGATCGAGACCCCTTGGTAGAAGACGTAGTCCAGGAAGCGCTTGAGCCCGCCGCTCCTGTTGAGGCTGGCCGTGAGGTCCTTGAGGTTGGCGGACACGGGACGGAGGTCGCTGGCAAAGCTGCGCAGGTTGCGGCTGAGCGGCCGCGCGGCGATGACCGCCGGGCGTCCAATCGCGGCGGCCTTGCCGAGGCTGCGGACGGCCGGTAGGGAGGCGCTGGAGAACGGCCCGAGCTGCTCGATCACGCGGTTCGTCGCGGGTGCCGCGGCACCGAGGTCGCGCAACACCGGTGATGCCTGGTCGGCGAAGCCGCCGAGGTCGGCCAGCAGGGGGCGCAGCTGGCGGAGGAAGCCCGGTAGGCGCTGGATCGAGGTCTCGATGTCACCGCCGCGCTCGGCGGTGGCCTGCGCGGTCGCGTTCCCCTGCACGATGAAGTCCGCGACCCGCGCCCTCTCCCGCGCGAGCGGCGCCAGAACCGTGTCCGAGTCCTTTGCAAGCTTCGCCAGCACCCGGTTCTGCCGGGCGAGCGTTGCCAGGATCTTGTCGGTCTCGCGAAACGCGGGGTTCGCGCGGTGGATCACGGCGTTGAGCTCGTGCCCGCGGCCGGCGAGCCCCGTGCCCAGTTCGTTGATCAGGATCGTGAGACGCTGGCGGAAGGGCAGGCGCAGCGTGTCGTTGACGATGTCCAGATCGACGGGCGAGCTGGTATGCGTCAGCGGCAGAAGGTGCTGGCCTTCGCCCGGACCGTCCCGTATCTTCCGGAGCGGGGCGCCTCCCCGCGGAGTGCCCGGCTGGCACTCGACGGACTTCTCGCCGATGAAGGTCGCCAGCACGATCGTGCAGCGGGCGTTGCTCCGGAACGGCGTGAAGCGCTCGTCGGTGATCTTGAGAACGAGCGCCGCCTTCTTGCCGGGTGCGACGTCTTCGGAGTCGACGACGCCGACCTTTGCCCCCGCGATCTTGACGTCGCCTCCTGGCGTGACCGCAGACGCATTGTCGAAGATGGCGCGAATCTTGTATCCGTTGTCGCCGCCGAGAGAGGCGCCGATGCCAAGGACCGCCAGCACGGGGAGGGCCACGGCGAGCGCGATGAGGGCGATCAGGCGTCTCATGGTCCGGGCGGGACCGCGGAGGGGTCGCAGTCTGGGACGGGGAATGGCGTCGAGCCGTCCGGTGAAGGCGCGACGGCGCTGCCGGGGCAGCGTTTGACGTCGTTCGAAAGCCCGGACAGCCTGTTGGAGCCCGGGGTCAGTGGCACGAGCTGGCCGCCGTTGAAGGCGAACGGAGCCAGCAACGGCGAGATCTTCGCGAAGTGGCCGTTCGCGTCGTAGGAGGCGGCGCTCTGCCCGTAGTTCTTGAACCAGCCGACGAGGTCGGGGGTATAGACGCGGGCGTACTCAACGACCGGCTGGGCGCGCCGGAGGGTCCTCGTTGTACGGGGGAAGACCCTCGACGTCTGTCGCTCGAGCTGCGGCTGCCTCGCCGTCAGCTCAATCAGGTCGTTGCCCCTCCCTGGGCTGCGTATCAAGGCCCTGAGGTCGTCGACTGTCGGCTTCGCGTCGGCCACGAGCGGACGCAGGTCCGCGAGGAAGCGCGGGAGGTCCTTCGTCGCCGGCTTGGATGCGTTGACCAGCGGGTCGAGGTCGTCGAGCGTGGAGCGGAGGTTGACGAACGTCGTGTCGGCCCGCCGCAGCGTCCCCGGCAGGAGTCCCAGTGCGCGGTCGAGGGCTGCGTTCTCGTCCCCGATCGCGCCGGCGGCCACGTTCGCGTTGCCAACGAGCGAGGCCAGGTCGTCGCGGCGCTCGGCGATGGCTGATACCACGCTGGCGGTGTCGACGACGAAGCGCTCGAAGACCTTCTCGTCGAGCGCCACTTCGTGCGTCAGCCGCGAGGTCGACGCGAGCGCCGGGCTCAGATACTTGAGGCTCTCGCTCGTCTCACGCGAACGGCCGGCGTAGTAGGTAGCGGAGCCTTGAACGACCTGCTGGAGCGCCTTGCGTGTTTTGGGGTCAAGGGAGTCGAACAGCTGGTCGAGCTCCACGGGCGAGGTCGTCTGGTCGGCGCGGATGCGGCCGCCGTCGGCGATCTCCGGCGCGTTGTTGGGCCCCGGTCGAAGCGAGACGAAGCGGTTCGCCGTCCCGGGCAGCGAGGTGAGACGGATCTCGGCGGTCGTCCCCTCGTGCAGAGGAGCGACGCTGTCGTCGACCGTCAGCGAGATCTTCGCCTGGCTCGAATTGGTCAGCTCGACGTCGGTGACCTTGCCGGCCGTGTGGCCGCCGACCCGCACGCTGTCGCCCTTGACCAGGAGGCTCGCGTTCTGGAAGTAGGCGGAGACCTTGTAGTCGCCACCGCCGCCGAACATCAACAGGGCGAGCAGCGCGACCCCGGCTATCAGCCCCGCCAGGAGCGCAACCCTGGCGACGGTGGAGCCCCGCTCGCTAGCGAGCGGCTGGCGAACCCTTCCCTCTGGTCTGCCGGGTTGCAAGCGCGGCCAATCGCCCGGCGCCTCCTGCGCGGGGGCAGTATTCCATCACCGCCTGCGGCTCGCTGGCGGCTTAACCGAGCCTTATTCCATCCCGAGAGGCCCCTGGGCCTCTCCGGAGAGGAACTGCCGCACGAACTGATTGTCCGAGTTGAAGAGCTCGCTGGCGGGCCCGGACTCCACGATCCGGCCCTTCCAGAGCACTGCGATGAAGTCGGCGACCCGGCGCGCGGACATGATGTCGTGCGTGATCACCGTGTAGGCACCGCCGTTCTCCTCGTGAACCTCCTGGATCAACTCGCAGAGCAGCGCGGTGCGCACCGGGTCGAGGCCGGAGTCGGGCTCGTCGAAGAGCACGATGTCCGGGTCGAGCACCAGCGCGCGGGCGAAGCCGGCGCGTTTGCGCATTCCGCCCGACAACTCGTTCGGCATCTTCTCCATGGCGCCGGAGAGCCCGACCTCCTTGAGGCGGCGATTCACGACCTCGCCGATCTCCTCCTCGCCCTTGTCGGTGTGCTGCCGAAGCGGGAAGGCGGTGTTGTCGAAGACGTTCATCGAGCCGAACAGCGCGCCGTCCTGGAACAGCACGCCGAACTTCTTGCGCATCTCGAACAGCTCGTCGTCAGCCATGTTCGGCACCGACTCGCCGTGCACGAGCACGTCGCCCTCGTCCGGGTAGAGCAGCCCGACCATGTGCTTGATGCAGACCGACTTCCCGGTGCCCGACGGGCCGAGGATCATCGAGATCTGATTCTCGGGCAGCCCGAGGTTCAGGCCGTTGAGGATCGTGTTGCGGCCGAAGGACTTCATGACGTCGATGAACTCCACGGCGTCCGTGGACCCGTGCTCGCGCTTCCTGCCCGAGTGCCAGTAGTAGGGATGCTCGCCCGCGCGGGTCTGCGCGACGATGTTGTCCGGGACGTCCTCGTCCCTGGGAGGCGGGGGCTCGTCGGTGACCCGCGTCTCCTGCTGGAGCTGATACTGGTCGGCCTCGCGCGTCCCCTGGGGAGCCTCCGCGACCTGCGTCTCCTCGGTCGACGTCTCCGAGGGCGCTGTCTCCTGTGTCCCCGGCGCCTGGTGAGGGCGGGTCTCCTGCGCGTCGTCCGCCCCGCCCTCGCGCTCCAGGTCCGAGGGCTCCAGCGGCCGCCCCCACTGCGGTTCGTTGCGCTTCTCCTCGTCTGCCATTCCTCGCTCTCCCTGACTCTACTGCCCGGGCCTCACCCTCCGATCGGCGCCCGTGGGTTTGATCCCCAGAAGATCTGCGTGCCAACCATGCCCACGATGTGGACCATCACCGTGTTCAGCACCATCGACTTGGCGGTGGCCGTGCCCACCCCCACCGGGCCGCCCGAGGCGGTGTAGCCGTAGTAGCAGCCCACCAGCACC
>JBKPHP010000218.1:0-13914 GCA_046729895.1 Actinomycetota bacterium | reverse complement strand
TTCACCAAGGACGCCGTGATCGAGGCGATCGAGAACGGGATCAAGCTGATCGTGGTCGTGACCGAGCGTATCCCGCGCCGCGACGTCGCCCAGATGGTGGAGCTCGCCGGCATGCGCGGGGCGCGGATCATCGGCCCCAACTGCCTCGGGATCGTGGCGCCGGAGGTGGCCAAGATGGGTGGCATCGGCGGCCCCGCCAACGACACCCGCAAGGCCTATGCCCCCGGTCCCGTCGGGGTCATGTCGCGCTCTGGCGGCATGACCACCGAGATCTCCTCCACCCTCACCGCCGCAGGGCTCGGCCAGTCGACCGCCGTCTCGATCGGCGGCGATGCCATCATCGGCTCCACTTACGCGGAGCTGATGCCGCTCTTCGAGGCCGACCAGGACACGGAGGCGATCGTCATCTACACGGAGCCCGGTGGGCGGATGGAGGCGCAGCTCGCGGACTGGCTAAGGGAGAACGACTCGCGACTGCCGATCGTCGCCTTCATGGCGGGCCGTTTCATGGACGAGGAGGAGATGAAGGGGATGAGCTTCGGGCACGCCGGGACGATCGTCGAGGGCAAGGAGGACACGGCGACAGAGAAGATCGCCCGGCTCGAGGCAGCGGGAATCCCTGTGGTGGAACGGATCGACGAGATCCCCGATGCCGTCAAGCAGAAGCTCTCCGAGAGGGCGCCCGCGTAGCGATGCCGGGAATCTTCATAGACGTCGAGCTCTCGGAGGAGGCGCGCTCGGACGCCGAGCTCGCTGAGAAGCTCGAGGAGGTCTGCCCGGTGGACATCTTCTCGGCGAAGGACGGCCACACCGAGGTCGTCGAGCAGAACCTCGACGAATGCGTCCTCTGCGAGCTCTGCGTCAACGCCGCGCCGCCCGGGGCCGTCCGGGTCAAGAAGCTGTACGACGGAACGGCCCTCGAGCGCTAGGACGACCAGCACGAGCGCCCGGGCCGCCGGGTGCTCGCTCGCAAGTTCCACGATTGCGACCGGGCTTGCCAGCGGCTACAGGCTGGCGCTCAGCTCGCTGATTTCCTGCTTGATACCCGAGGCGATCGCGTCCAGGCGGCCGATCGCGTCGGCGTCGGCACAGAGGCCGAACGAGATTCGTCCGGAGATCGACACGACGGCGATCCTCAGCGCGTGCCGATGGGCGATCTCCGCGAGGGAATAGAGCTCCAGTAGACGGGCGCCCAGCACCCGCTGCGGCTCTGTGGGCCCCGGTACGTTCGAGACGTTCAGCGTGAATACGCGCGGGCTCATCGCCCAGTGCTGCGCGAAGCGCTCCAGGGAACGCGAAAAATGCGACACGTCGCCGAAGAACGCGGCGAGCGTCTGAGCGTCGTGAAGGGACTTTCGTTCGCGGGTCTCCCGCGTGATCGCCACCAGCCGAGCCGCTGGGTCCGGGGCCGCGATGGGCAGGTCCACGCACATGAACGAGTCGCGGTTGGCGGCGCCCGTCTCGCCCGGGGTATGCAGGCTGACCGGCACCTTGACGCGCATGGCGGCCTGCTCGGCACCGGCCTCTCCAAGCCACCGGCGCAGGCCACCGGCGACGGCAGCGAGCACCACGTCGTTGACGGTCGCGCGCTCGCGAGCACCGTGGGCGATGGCCTTTATGCGGTCCAGGCGCGCCTCGACGAACGCCACCTCGCGATGCGGGCCTACGGCCCGATCGAGCGACGAAGGGCGGGCCGTGCGACCGAGCTCCCGCCGCAGGACGCCTGGGAGGCGCACGGCGCTGCGCGCGGCGCCGGCCCAGTTCCCGTGAGATCCGCCGGCGCGGGCGAACCCCACGGCCGCGGAGGCGACCGCCGTGCCCCGCCAGCGCAGCGCGTCGAGCAGTCCGGGTGCGCCGCCCGCGGGAGCTCCGACGGCGGGAGCTGCGGCCTCGGCGAACAGCAGCGTGCGCGCCGTTCGCATCGCCATCGTGCCATCCGCGATCGCGTGATGCAGGCGCCACACGAGCGCCGTGCGCGGGCCGCCCAAGGCGATGACGTCCATCGCCCACGGGGGGCTCTCGCGGTCGAGCGGCTCGCTCATGAGACGACCCACCATCGCTCGCAAATCCTCGTCGCTCAGCGGGCCCCCGCCGTCCCGGACGTGCCGCTCGATTCGAAAGTCCCCGTCCTCAACGAGTGCCGGTGGCGCCAGGCCCAGCGGCGCCGGGACCAGTCGCTGCCGTAGCCGCGGGACCGAACCGATGCGGCTGCCGACCAGCCGGCGGATGGCCTCTGGCCGGTGCGCCCCGGCCACTATCAACAGCTTGCACGTGTGGCCGCGCACGTTCCCGCGCTCGAGCGCCAGTATGCGAGCATCGTCGGCGCTCAGTCGTTCGGCCATCGCTTCACTCGCAGCAGCGCCACAGGAAGCGCGGGGAAGAGCACCACCCTCGCGGTGGCTAGGCTCGTGAGCGCGCCTGCTGGCGCCCGATCACGTTGCCGAGCAACTTGATGACGGTGGGGTCGCCGCTGATGCGAACGTGGCCGTGATCGTAGGCCTCCGCCCAGTGACGCAACCGACCCTCGCTCGCGAGCTCGTTGAAGTGCGAGCGCGCCACGGAGACCTCGATCCGCGCGTCGCCCGCGGGATCGCGGTCGATCTTCGGGCCCGGCAACTCCACGCGCCAGATCGGCGCGCCCGCGCCGCGCGCTCGCAACTCGAGCTTCACTACGAGCTTGAGCTGCTTGAGGGCCGGTAACTCGTCCTGCAGCCGCCCGACGCCGCGCGCTATCAGAGCCTTCGTCTCGGTCGCGGACACCGCGCTCGATTCAAGCAGACCCGCGGCAGGCGGGCCGGGCAGGGTGCCGGTCCCTAGGCCCTGTTGCGCTCCAGCAGCTTCTTGCCGATCACCATCCGCTGGATCTCGGATGTTCCCTCCCCGATCAACAAGAGCGGCGCGTCCCGGTACAGCCGCTCGATCTCGTACTCCTTGGAGTACCCGTAGCCGCCGTGGATGCGGAAGGCCTCCTCGACCACCTCCTTGCCGGTCTCGGAGGCGAACAGCTTGGCCATCCCCGCCTCGAGGTCCGATCGCTCGCCCGCGTCCTTGAGGCGCGCCGCCTTGAGGGTGAGCAGGCGGGCGGCCTCGACCTTGGTTGCCATGTCGGCGAGCTTGAACTGGATCGCCTGGTGTGCCGCGATCGGCCTGCCGAAGGTCTTGCGCTCTTGCGAGTAGCGGAGGGCGAGCTCCAGCGCCCGCTGGGCGATGCCCACGCCACGAGCGGCCACGTTGACCCGCCCCACTTCCAACGCGTCCATCATCTGGCCGAAGCCCTTGCCGAGCCCGGCCTCCTCACCGCCGAGAATCCGCTCGGGCGGGCACTTGTAGCCGTCATAGACGAGCTCCGTCGACTCGACCCCCTTGTAGCCCATCTTCTTGATCTTGGGCGGGATCGTGAGGCCGTCGTTCTCCGCGGCGCCCGGTTCCTTCTCCGTGATGAAGCACGTCATGCCCTTGTAGGGCGGATCGGCCTTGGGGTCGTCCTTCATCAGCACGAAGACCACCCCCGACAGGAGCCCGTTCGTGACCCACATCTTCTGGCCGTTCAGCTCCCAAGCGCCGTCGTCGAGCTTCTTGGCCACCGACTTGATGCCCTGCACGTCCGATCCGCACTCGGGCTCGGACAGCGAGAAGGCCGCCCGGATCTCGCCGGTGGCCATCTTCGGCAGGAAGTGCTCCTTCTGCTCGGTCGTCCCGAACTTCATCAGAAGGTACGAACCGAGGAAGTGGGTGTTGACGATCCCGGAGATCGAGATCCAGCCCCTCGAGAGCTCCTCGACGATCATTGCGTAGGTCGTGAGGTCGAGGCCCATTCCGCCGTACTCCTCGGGGATCGTCACACCGAACAGGCCGAGCTCCTTCATCTGGTCGACCACCTGCTCGGGGAACTTGTCCTCGTGGTCGTACTCCTCCGCGATGGGGATGACCTCGTTGTCGACGAACTGCCGCACCATCTCGCTGATGGCGCGCTGCTCGTCGGTCTTCTCCGTGTAGGGGCTGGTTGCGATGGCCATGCGGCGGAGGATATAGGCGAGCGGCCAGCCGCCGACGCCGTGTTCCTCTCACTTCAGGCAGTGTCTTCGTCGCGGCGAACGTTGCCTGGTCGACGGCCCGTCCGCGGTGGCCTGCCGACGGGAAGCTGAGCGAAGGCTGCCGAGCTGAGCGAGAGGCGGGCGCCCTAGTACCCGCGCGGGTGGCGGGGTACGTAGGAGTCGCCCCTGCGGAGCCGCTTGCTCCAGGCCGGCCCGGTATGGCTCGGATCGTCCCGCATGCCGGTGTCGAAGCGCAGGCCGGCGACGACGACATAGGCGTGGCCGCCGTTGGCGTAGACCGTGATCCAGCGACCTGGCCTCCGCCGACCCCACGCCATCAGGTCGCCCGACGGAAGCGGTGAGCGGAGGAAGCGGCCGCCGTAGAGGGCGTAGCTGACCGACCCCGAGCAGTCGTAGCCGCTGTCGAGGACTCGGCTGAAGGGCCTGTGCCCGCCGCCGTAGCGGTAAGGCTTGCCGATCAGGCGGTTGGCAGCCCTGATTACGCCCTTCACCCGGCGCGGCGCGCTAGCTGGCGCGATCGCCGTGCCGTCCGCGCGGATCTTGGCCTTCTTGGGCGGAGGCGGCGGCGGAACGAAGGCCGCGCCGCCGGTGCCGCTGGCCTCCTGGGCGCTTGCGGTACCCCCGGCGAGGAGAGCGCCGAGGCAGGCGCACGCCAACGCGGCATGCGGCAACTTGTCACTCAGGACGTACGGCATTTCTCTTTCGTACGCCTGCGGAGTTAGCTGTCGGGCTCGCGCTGAAAGAGCTCGCGCGCCTCCTTTTAGGAGGTTCGCCCCAGTGGCTTGGCGCCACTTTGGGTCCCCCGCTCCACGCGTCGCGTGGATTCGGCGTGCCGGCAAGGTAGCACATCTCGCGGATCGCTTATCTCTTCGGCGCGCAAGGCCGGATCTCCCGTCCTGCACGTGCTTTTTCACACAAAGCAACTCGGTGCATGCACCCCCCGCACGGTGCGCTGGGGCACACTTCGGCCGGTGAACTTCGCTCGCGATGTGGTTGAGGCCGCCGGCCCGGAGCGCACCGCGCTGGTGGCGCTTTCGCGCTCCGGGCGGCGGCGCGAGATCGGCTTCGGCGAGCTGGCCGACCGGACGGCCCGCCTGGCGGGCAGGCTGCTGACACTGGGCGTCGAGCAGGGGCAGGTGGTGATGACGATGATCGGCAGCCGCCCGGAGTGGGTGGAGGCGATGGTCGCTTGCTTCCGACTCGGCGCGGTCGCCCTGCCGTGCAGCGAGCAGCTCCGACCGGATGACCTCCGGGCGCGGATGGACGTCGTGGAACCTCGTGCGGTCGTCGTGGACGAGCGCGACGCCGACCTGGTGCGGGAATCGGGTTTCGAGGGACCGCTGCTCGTTGTCCCCGACAGGCACCACTACGAGGCGGCGCCCGCGCCCGCGGCCGAGCTCCGGCCGGACGACCCCGCCTTGATCGTGTTCACCTCCGGCACAGCCGGCCAGCCCAAGGCCGTCCGGCACGGACAGCGCTACCTCGGTGGGCAGAGCGTCCAGGCAGAGCACTGGTACGGCGCGCGGGAGGGCGACCTCTGCTGGTGCACCGCCGCGAGCGGCTGGTCCAAGTCGGCCCGAAACGTGTTCATCGCACCCTGGCTTCGCGGCGCGGCCGCGCTGCTTCACGATGCCCGCTTCGACGCCGGGAAGCGGCTCGAGGTGATCGAGCGCGAACGCGTAACGGTGCTGTGCATGGCCCCAACCGAGTACCGCGCGATCGCCAAGCGGACCGAGCTGCGGCCCCTGGCCGGCCTGCGCCACGCGGTGGCAGCCGGCGAGCCCCTCAACGCCGGGATCGTCGAGACATGGCGCGAGCTGGCCGCAGTCCAGGTTCACGACGGTTACGGGCAGACCGAGACAGGCGCACTCACGGGCATGCCGATCGGCCCGCCGGTGCGGCCAGGCTCAATGGGCAAGCCGCTCCCGGGGTTCCGGCTCTGGATCGACGAGGGTGAGCTCTGCGTCGACCCGTCGACGGTTCCCACGTTCTTCCTCGACGGTCGCCTCGACCGACCCTGGCGGACCGGCGATCGCGCCGCGCAGGACGAGGATGGCTACCTGTGGTTCGAGGGCCGCATCGACGACGTGATCATCTCGGCGGGCTACCGGATCGGTCCATTCGAGGTCGAGTCTGCCCTCGTCTCCCATCCGGCCGTAGCCGAGGCGGCGGCGGTTGCCGCCCCGGACGAGGAGCGGGGGCAGGTCGTGCGCGCGGTCGTGGTGCTCCGAAGCGGCCAGGCGCCGGGGGAGGCCCTGGCCCGGGAGCTCCAGGAGTACGTCAAGAGGCACACGGCGCCCTACAAGTACCCGCGCGTGGTGGACTTTGCGGAGGCGCTGCCGAAGACGGCCAGCGGCAAGATCAAGCGTGCGGAGCTGCGGGCCGGACCCGGGTAGCCTCAGGGCATGGCCAACCACCTGGCGAACCAGACGTCCCCCTACCTCCTCCAGCACAAGGACAACCCGGTCGATTGGTACCCCTGGGGAGAGGAGGCGCTCTCTCGCGCGCGCGAGGAGGACCGGCCGATCATCCTCTCGATCGGCTACTCCGCCTGCCACTGGTGCCACGTCATGGAGCGCGAGTCGTTCGAGGACGAGGAGACCGCGCGCCTGATGAACGAGCGCTTCGTCCCGATCAAGCTCGATCGCGAGGAGCGACCCGACCTCGACTCGATCTACATGCAGGCCTGCCAGGCGATGACCGGCCAGGGCGGCTGGCCGCTGAACGTCTTCCTCACCCCCGAGCAGGTGCCCTTCTACGCGGGCACCTACTTCCCGCCCGAGCCGCGCGGAGGGCTTCCCAGCTGGCGGATGGTGCTCGAAGCCGTGGGGGACGCCTGGGAGCAGCGGAGGGACGAGATCCGCTCCGGCGCGGACCGGATCGTGCGCCACCTCCAGGGCGGCGCGCTGCTGCAGCCGTCGAAGGAGCCGATGGACGCGCGCCTGCTCGACGACGCCGTCCGCGCCTTGCGGGAGCAGTACGACCCGGTACACGGTGGCTTCGGCGGCGCGCCGAAGTTCCCGCCGGCCTCGGCCATCGAGCTGTTGCTGCGTCGCGGCGACACCGAGATGACCTCGCACACCCTGCGCGAGATGGCCTCGGGCGGCATGTACGACCAGGTCGGCGGTGGCTTCGCACGCTACTCGGTCGACGCGTACTGGCTCGTGCCGCACTTCGAGAAGATGCTCTACGACAACGCCTTGCTGGCCCGCGCCTACCTTCACGGCTGGCTGGTGACGGGCGACCGGCTCTTCCGGCGCGTCTGCGAGGAGACCCTCGACTGGGCGCTGCGCGAGATGCGGGCCCCCGAAGACGGCTTCTTCTCGGCCCTGGACGCCGACTCGGAGGGCGAGGAGGGCAAGTTCTACGTCTGGACGCTCGAGGAGCTACGCGAGGTGGCGGGCGAGGAAGCCGCCGGCTGGTTCGGGGCCAGCGAGGGCGGCAACTTCGAGGGTCGCAACATCCTCGTGCGTGGGTCCGATGACGACCCCGAGGGTCTCGGCGAGTGGCGCCGCAAGCTCTACGAGCGCCGCGCGGAGCGGGTATGGCCGGGGCTCGACGACAAGCGTCTGACCTCGTGGAACGCACTGATGATCTCCGCGCTGGCGGAGGCGGGCGCCGTGCTGGGGCGCCCGGACTACCTCGACGCCGCGCGGGCTTGTGCGGAGTTCCTCCTTCGCGATCTGCGCGGCGACGACGGCCGTCTGCTCCGCACCTACAAGGACGGGCGGGCGCGCCTGAACGCCTACCTGGAGGACCACGCGTACCTGCTCGAGGCGCTGCTGACTCTCTACGAGTCCAGCTTCGAGCCGCGCTGGTTCGCCGAGGCCCGCGGACTGGCGGACACAATGATCGAACGCTTCGCCGACGACGAGAACGGCGGCTTCTTCGACACCTCGTCCGACCACGAGCAGCTGCTGGCCCGGCGGAAGGACCTGGAAGACCACCCGATCCCTGCGGCCAACTCGAGCGCGGCCTATGGGCTGTTGCGGCTGGCCGCGCTCACCGGTGAGCACGAGTACGAGAGCAGGGCGGTGTCCGTCCTCCGGCTCCTGCATGAGGTGGCCCCGAGGCACCCGCAGGCCTTCGCGCACCTGCTCCAGGCGCTGGACTTCCACTTCTCTCCCGTCAGGGAGGTCGCGCTCGTGGGTGAGGACACGCGGGAGCTCGAGCGGGTGGTCCGCTCGTCGTTCCGCCCGCACCTCGTCCTGGCTGGCGGGGCCGCCGACGGCGTGCCGCTGCTTGAGGACCGCGAGCCCGTGGACGGCCGGCCGGCCGCGTACGTCTGCGAGCGGTTCGCCTGCAAGGCGCCAGTGACCGAGCCCGAGCAGCTCGAGGCGTTGCTCAGCTGAGGCTCAGACGGACCCGCCCGGTCGTCGAGCGGGCGCGTCTAGAGGATCGACAGGTACCTATCGAGCTCCCACTGGGTGACCTGCACCCGGTAGTCCTCCCATTCCTGCCGCTTGATCTCGATGTAGCGGTTGAAGATGTGCTCCCCGAAAGTGCGCAGCACGAGCTCCGACTCGGCCGTGAGCTCGATCGCCTCGCCCAGCGTCTCCGGGAGCTGCTCGATGCCGAGTCGCTTCCGATCCTCAGGGCTGATGTGGTACAGGTTCTTCTCCATCGGCTCGGGCAGCTCGTAGCCCTTTTCGATCCCCTCAAGGCCGGCCATCAGCAGGGCGGCGAAGGTGAGGTAGGGGTTGCACGCCGGGTCCGGACAGCGGATCTCGGCGCGAGTTGCCTGCTCCTTGCCGGGGTGGTAGAGCGGCACGCGCACCAGGGCCGAGCGGTTGCGCCGTGACCAGGCGCAGTAGACCGGCGCCTCGAAGCCGGGCAAGAGCCGCTTGTAGGAGTTCACCCACTGCGCGAATACGGAGGTGATCTCGCGCGCGTGCTTGAGCTGGCCCGCGATGAACTGTTTGCCGGTGTCTGAGAGGAAGTACTGGTCGTCCTCGTCGAAGAAGGCGTTGCGGCCGTCCTTGAACAGCGACTGGTGCGTGTGCATGCCCGAGCCGTTCTCGCCGAACAGCGGCTTGGGCATGAACGTCGCGTGCCAGCCGTACTTCATGGCGTACTCCTTGACCGTGATGCGATAGGTCATGGTGTCGTCCGCCATCTCGAGCCCGTCCTTGTAACGCATGTCGATCTCGTGCTGGGACGGGCCGACCTCGTGGTGGGTGTACTCCACGTGGATCCCCAGCTCCTCCAGGGCGAGCACGGTCTCGCGCCTCACGTCCGAGCCCGCGTCGAGCGTGGTCAGGTCGAAGTAGCCGCCCTCGTCGAGGATCTCGGGACCGTCGTTCCCGGGCCGGGCGTGCCGAAAGTAGAAGTACTCGAGCTCCGGCCCGACGTAAAAGCCGTCGAAGCCGAGCTCGCTGGCTCGCTCCAGCGCCCGGCGCAGCACGTGCCGCGGGTCACCCTCGTAGGGCTCGCGACTGGGAGTGACGACGTCGCAGAACATGCGCGCAACACCCTTGTCCTCCGGACGCCAGGGGAGGACCTTGAAGGTCGAGATGTCGGGCATCGCGATCATGTCGGACTCCTCGATCGCGTTGAACCCGGTGATGGAGGAGCCGTCGAAGCCCATGCCCCCCTCGAAGGCGTCGTCCAGCTCGGCCGCGTTTATCGAGAAGCTCTTCAGCTGGCCCAGAATGTCGGTGAACCAGAGGCGGACGAAGCGGATGTCCCGCTCGCCGACGATCGCCTTGACGTCATCTGCGGTCTTCGGCTGGTCGGCCATCGAGCTCCTTCTGGTCGGGGCAGCGAGGGCCGGAACCCTAACGGGACGGCGGCCAGGGCCTAGAGCCAGTCGTTAGCCCAGCTCTTCAGCGCCCGGACGGCCGGCTGGAGAGCCTGGCCCTTGCCGGTGAGCGCGTATTCGACGCGGACGGGAATCGCGTCGATCACCCTGCGCTCCACTATGTCCTCGGCCTCGAGCTCCTTGAGGCGCTCCGACAGGAGTCGGTCGGAGAGGTCGGGCACGAGCTGCCGGATCTCCGAGAACCGGAGCGGCCCCTCCATCAGCACGATCAGGATCGCCCCGGTCCAGCGCTTGCCGACCAGCTCGACCGCCCGGTGGTAGAGGGAGCAGCAGGGTTCGCGGTTCGCGGCAGAGGCCTTGCCTGGCCTGGTCTCGGTTACCGAGCCGCCGACCATGGCCTCCATCGTAGTCCCTGCGGGGGCTAGGCGGCCTGCGCGAGCCGCGATTCCTCGCCCGAGCCGTCCACCGGCACGTCACCGGCCCGCGTGACCAGGTTGCCGAAGCTGGAGAGTGCCACGTGAGCAACCGTCTCGAGGATCTGCTCGTCGGTCCAGCCGGCTTCCCGGGCCTCCTCGTGCACGTGAAGCGGTGGCGGACCCTCGCTCTCGAGCAGGGCCCGAACGAAGCGCAGGAGCGTCGCCTCGCGCTCGTCGCGTGAGTCGAACTCGCGTGCGAGGGCGATCTCGTCCAACCCCAGTCCGGCCTCGCGAGCTGTGCGCGGCAAGGTCGAGAGCGCGTATTCGCTCCGCTGCTGCTCCGCGACCGCCAGCGCGATGCGCTGCTGGGTGGCCCACGGAAGGGCACCGTGGCGGAGCTCAGAGCGGAAGCGCGCGTATGCCCGCAGCGTCGCGGATGAGCCGGCCAACACGCCGATGAAGTTGGGGAGCTGCCCTCCGCCGGCCAGGGCACCCTTGAGGACCGGCATGCTGCGCTCGGGTGCCGTCAACTCGTCGTGGATCTGGAACCTGCTTTCCTTCGTCTTCATCCGGACTTCACTTTCTGCCGGTCGCTTATTGATCGTGAGTATAGGGAAAACGACCGGCTCTCGCTCCACAGGTGATACGCAGCTAGGCGCCCTCCGGATGCCCGATCCAAGAGCGGAAACGGGACTCTGGATGCCTGATCCGACCGCACAGCAAGGGCCCGGCCGTGTGCCTGGGGCTCAGACAGGTGCGGCGTTCGCCGTGGCAGCCGCCACGAGCACCAGGAACAGCCCCAAGAGGAACGCCCAGAGCGCCAGGCGGTCCGGCCGAGCGGCGATGTGCTGCTTGGCCGGGGAGGGCCGGCTGGCCGGCGAGCGCCGGCGTCGCGGCGGCACGGGGTGGCCCGTGATCGTGATGGTGCGGCGCTCGGCCGTGGCGGGCCGCTCGACACCATGTGGCCGGTACGGCGCCCGATCGGCCGGGGCGGTTTCGAAACCGCGTGGCCGATGCGGCGCCGGATCGGCCGGGGCCCGCTCGAACCGCGTCGCCCGGCGGTTTATTTCCTGGTCATCCTCCCGTAGCGCGCGGGCACCGGAGGTCTGCATCGGCCCTCTTTCTTCTGGCCTGCGGGGTTAGCTGGCGGGCTCGCGCGGAAAGAGTCGCGCTACACCACGAAGCATCGCGGCGATTCGCCCCTGGCCGTCCGGCCTGTTGGTTCCCCCACGCTCCTCTCTTCGCGAGGAGCTTCGGCTGGATGGACGGCGGCATGCTACCAGGGAACCGCTGCCGCCGGACGGAAAGCCCTCCGCAAAGAGCGGGTTCTTTCTACTGCCCGGCGACCTTGGAGACGTACAGAGCCACGTCCTCGGCATCGTCTCCCTGAAGCAGGCCCGAGGGCATTCGCCGCTGGCCCGTTCCCCCGACCTTGATGGCACTGAGGACGCGCTGCTTCGTGACGTTGCCGATCTTGTCAAGGTCGGGGCCGGTCACACCCCGAGCGTTCACCGCGTCGAGGTTGTGGCAGCTGGCGCAGGTGTGCTTGAAGAGCTCCTTGCCGTGTTCCTCGCGGGGGCTAAGCCCCGACTGCTCGAGGTGGCCGACACCGCCCTCGGATTCGCCGTGCGAGGCGATCACCGCAGCGGGAACGGCGATCCCGAGGGCGAGATAGAGGAGCGGGATCACCACCCGGAAGGCTCCTCCTCCCCCGCTCAGATACGCCTCCCGCGCGGCGCTCGGGCCTCCCGTGAAGGCTACGAAGATGGCCCCGATCCCGAGCAGCACGAACGGCAGCAGGATGAGCACCACGGCCATGGGCCCCGGCACTCTAATCCACGTGCGGGCCCTCAGCCGTCGGCTGCCGCTGCCCGGCGCGCGCGCTTCCAGCTCCCGTAGGCCGAGAACACCTCCCCGAGCGCGGGCAGGCTCTCGTCCTCCGACGCGTGCTGTTGGTAGTCGACCATCAGCAGTCGCTCCGGGCGGGCGCCGAGCTCGTCAGCCACGCGGCGGATCGCAGCGCAGATCTCATCCGCGGACGCGTCATCCCCTCCGCCCGAGCGCTTCGCCTCGTGGGCGAAGACCCCGGCCGCGCTCCCCCGGGCGCCGGGCTCGGCCGCGGGGGTGGGCCTCGCACGTCCCACCCCGACCAATAGCCGGCAGTGGGGGCAGCGCATCGGCTCGGTAGGCCAGCCTCGGCCGGCCCGCCGTTCGAGTAGCAGGTGGCAGTGGGGGCAGTATGCGCTGTGAGCCTGTGGCTGGCGTGTCGCCGAAGGCATTCCTCTCCCGCGCGGGAATGTCGTCGTATTCGCCCGTCCGCGTCGGCTCGAAACGTGAAATGACGTCAGCTCGAGAGCCGATCCGCTCCCGCGTAGACGTTGAACGAGTCCCCGCGCACGAATCCGCACAGGAGCATTCCGCGCTCGCTGGCCAGGTTCACGGCGAGGCTCGACGGGGCCCCTACCGCCACCACCCCGGCCAGTCCAGCGACGCTGGCCTTCTGGACCAGCTCGAAGCCGGCACGACCGCTGAGACAACCGAGCAAGCCGGACAGCGGCCAGCGCCCCTGGAGGAGCAACGCACCGAGCGCCTTGTCCATTGCATTGTGCCTCCCGACGTCCTCCCGCAGGACCAGCATCCGGCCATTCGGCTCGAAGATCGCCGTGGCGTGGAGCCCCCCGGTGCGCTCGAAGCCGGGCTGGCCGCCCCGCGCCTCGTAGGGCAGTCGCAGCACCAGCTCGGGCTCGATCGGGTCGCTCGGGCGGGCGGGCGGCGATTCCCGATGGACGAACTCGAGCGCTGCCTTGCCGCACACGCCGCAGGAAGAGGTCATGTAGAAGCGCCGCTCGTCCGCGGGGTCACGTCGGAGCCCGGACCGCGTGCGGACCTCGACGACGTTGGCGGCGAGGTCGGCGGTGGGCCCCACCCGGACGAGGTCGTCGTGCCCGTCGATCAGGCCCTCGCTCGCGAGGAATCCGACGGCGAGCTCCTCGTCCTCGCCCGGAGTGCGCATCGCCACCGCGAGCGGCTTGCCATCCACCCGGATCTCGAGCGGCTCCTCCACCGCCAGTTCGTCGCGGGCCCGCTCGAATCCGGCGCCTGGTGCCATGCGCTCGATCCACGTGACCGCGACGTGGGGATCGACGGTGACCGTCACTCCCGGAACGCTACAGGCGGGCAACCACCTCCACGCCGGCGGCTCCTCCGGGCGGCCCGCCCATCCATGGCGGAAGAGGACAGGCCCCCTTTACGGGGAAGGGGCCGCGCGAGAGCCCATAGGAAAGGCCCCGCACGGGGCGGGGCCCTTCCCGTAGCTGGCCTGTAAGCCGGATCTTGTCGTGAGCAGCCATCTATCTCACCCGCGAACGGGTGGGGCCCGAAGGCCCTGCGGCCTACCTGGGGCTCGGCGGGCAGCCTCATCGCCCCTGCTTGGCCTTGCACCGGGTGGGGTTTGCCTGGCCGGCGTGTCGCCACGCCGCCGGTGCGCTCTTACCGCACCATTTCACCCTTGCCGGCTCCGGACTCACGTGATGCCCGGCGCTTTGGCGGTGTGTTTCTGTGGCACTTTCCCGCGGGTTTCCCCGGGTCGGATCTCCCGACCACCCTTGCCCTGCGGTGTCCGGACTTTCCTCGAGGACCGGTTGTCTCCCCGGCCTCCCGCGGCTGCTTGGCCAGCACAGCT
>JBKPHP010000217.1:0-15838 GCA_046729895.1 Actinomycetota bacterium | reverse complement strand
GTAGCGCCTGCTCCGCTCCTCCGGCAGCTCGAGACCGAGAGCTGCAGGCAGCGAGACGTCCTCCTCATGAAGCGTCAACAGATACTCGCCGGTGACGAGGACCTGGACGCGGAGGGGCCGTAGGCGGTGCGCCCCTCCGGCGGCCGCAGTATCCGACCCGGCGTAGCACCGGAGCGCGAAGACGACCGACTCCCCGTCGGCGGAGAACGCCTGCGGGACATTGGCGTCGCCGCCCCAAAGGGCCCTGACGGCGCCGTCGGGAATGCCGAGGGCCTCGACGAGATCGTCACGGCTCGTCTCACTCAGCGAGATGTCGAGCCAGAAGAAGCGGTCCTGCTCGCGCAGCGCGATGACGCGCTCGCGCTCGGCATGGTTGAAACCGAAGAGCACCTCGGCGATGGTCAGGCAGACTAGGGGCAGCGCAAGACGTGACCACGGGCTGGCGACCGCGGCCGCGGACACGCGCACGGACCGCGCCTCACCAGTCCGGCTTAGTCGTTAAAGATCACCAGGAATTGGTGACGACCGCTCACCCCGTCATCCCTCAGGCTCGGGGCAGCTCGCACGCAAGGGAAGGGGAGAGCAATGGCCGTCAAGGACAACCTGAGGCAACGCAGCAACCAGGCGCGCGAAGCGGCCGCCAAGAAGAAGGAGGAGATTAAGGAGGCCAAGCCGCGCTCCGCAAGAAAGCCGCCGGGCGTCGTCGAGTAGCTGCTGCTGTCGAAGCTGCTCGCCGGGTGCACCGATGCGGGCGCTGACACCCGGCTCGGGCATTACGTTGACGACCG
This sequence comes from Actinomycetota bacterium, assembly GCA_046729895.1. GTDB lineage: Bacteria > Actinomycetota > Thermoleophilia > Solirubrobacterales > Thermoleophilaceae > DASXBA01. Next base: position 15,050 of record JBKPHP010000217.1, on the reverse strand, counting down.
TCAGGCGGTCCTCGGGGCGGGCGAGATCGACAGCGTGTGCAAGCGCCCGGCGCGCGGCCTCGGAGCCGTCGTACGCAACCAGCACGTTTCTCACCCCGCGCAGGTTCGCACGATCGGATGGCCGAGAATCATCAAGAATGGATGACGACGGGTCATCCAGTCGTCCCTCAACGTCCTTGGCGGTAACCGACCACAGGAGGTTCAAATGGCATTGTCGGACGATTTGACCAAGCTCGCGGCTCGCACGAAGGAAGCGGAGACCCGCGCTGCTGCAGCGCGTGAGGAGGCCCGGGCGGACCTCGAGCAGGACGTCTCCTCGGCACGGGCATCGGCTGAGGAGCAGGCCGAGGAGCTGCGTCAGGGGGTCGAGGAGGGCAAGAAGGGGATCTCGAGCTTCGGGAAGGACCTGCAGAGGTCGTGGAACGAGCACGTCGCCAAGATCCGTGAGGACATGGACAGCAAGAAGGCCGAGCACGACGTCCACATGGCCCAGAGGCGAGCCGACGACGCGGAGGCATATGCGTCGTACTCGATCGACTTCGCGTACTCGGCGGTCGTCGAAGCGGAGTATGCGTCGCTCGACGCGCTCCTCGCTCGGAAGGAAGCCGATCAGCGGGCAGCGGAACCCGGCGCGACCGCCTGAGGGGTGATCAGGTCATGAGCGAGCACGCCGCAAGACACGAATCCGGAACGCCAGGGATGGGTGTGGGGCTGCGTGGGGCGACGCGCGAGGTGACCGGCTACTGGTGGCTCTGGCTTGTCAGCGGGATCGCCTGGATCGTCATCTCGCTGGTGATCCTCCAGTTCGACCGCGCCTCGATCACCACCGTGGGCGTCCTCGTCGGGCTCATGTTCGCCCTCGCCGGCATCGAGAGCTTCGCCCTTGCGTCGGTGGGTGGGGCCACGCGCTGGATCTCGGCGATCTTCGGGGTGCTGTTCCTCGTCTCTGCGGTGATCTGCTTCGTCAGCCCCGAGGACACGTTCGCCGCGCTGGCGGACATCCTCGGCTTCCTGTTCCTGCTCGTCGGCCTCTGGTGGATGGTGCGGGCGTTCCAGGAGAGGACGGTCTACCCGCTCTGGTGGCTCGGGCTGATCTCGGGCGTCCTGATGACGATCCTCGCCTTCTGGACCGGCGGCCAGTTCTTCACCACGAAGGCGTACGTCCTGCTCGTCTTCGCCGGCATCTGGGCGCTGATGAAAGGCATCACCGACATCGTGCGCGCATTCTCGGTCCGCCAGCTGCACGAGGAGCTCTAAAGCGTTCGCGCACCAAGCAGAAAGGAGAGGAAATGGCCGGCAAGGGCAACCTGAGGCAACGCAGCAACCAGGCGCGCGAAGCGGCCGCCAAGAAGAAGCAGGAGATCAAGGAGGCCGTTCGGGACGCCGAGATGGCGGCCGACGAGGTCGAGCTGTCACAGCCGAAGCACACGGTCGCGTCGTACTCGGATACCGGGATGCCGAGAAGGCCGTGGACTGGCTCTCTTACCAGGGCTTCGCCGTCGAGCGGAGCGCGATCGTGGGTAGTGGTCTCCGCTCGGTGGAGCACGTGACCGGGCGCATGACCAGCGGGCGCGCCGCCATTCTCGGCGCGGGGCACGGAGCGCTAATCGGGTCGCTGTTCGCGTTCCTGTTCGGGATCTTCTTCAGCGGTCCCGACTTCGTCGGGCTGCTGCTGTACGCGCTGGTCGTGGGCGCCATGTTCGGTGCGCTGTTCGGCGCCTCGGTGCAGTACGCACGCAGCGGCGGGCGGCGGGACTTCGCCTCGGCCACGGACATCGAGGCGGATCGCTACGACGTGCAGGTTGACGGTGCCGTCGCGGACGAGGCGAAGCGGATGCTCCACGCCATACCCTCAGGGCGCTGATCGTTGAGTCGCTCACTGCTCCAGCTCCGGCCCGACGGCTATTGAGCGTGCAAGTACGCTGCCGACAGAACCTGCGCTCCGCCGTCGCCCATCCGAATTCGCGCCTCGAGATGCGCCGAACCGATGCCACCCTCTTCATCCTGGGCGACGAGGCCGCGGAGGCGTCGCCGGTCATCCACCCCGTGGTGAAGGGTTGGACGATGCCGATGCAGACCTTCCCTGCCGGTGGAGCACCGTTTGGAGTCGCGGGGTGACCGACCAGCCAGCGCAGCCGCAGAGCGCCGCCGCGCCGTCGCCGTTCCCGCCGATCGCCAACTACGCCTTCCTCTCGAACTGCCACACGGGCGCCCTGCTCGGCCCCGACGGCGCCGTCGACTGGCTCTGCGTGCCGCGCTTCGACTCGCCCAGCGTCTTCGGATCGTTGCTCGACCGCCAGGCCGGCAGCTTCCGGTTCGCACCATTCGGGACCACAGTGCCGACGGCCCGCGTCTATGAGCCGGGCACGAACATCCTTGCCACGACCTGGCATACGCCGACCGGCTGGCTGCTCGTACGCGACGCGTTGACCATCGCCCCGACCCGTGGTGAGGATCGGGTCACCCCACACAGTCGCCCGCCGGCGGACTACGACGGCGAGCACCTGCTCGTAAGGGTGGCGATCTGTCTCGAGGGCGAGGTCGAGCTGGAGCTGGTCTGCGAGCCCGACTTCGACTACGGGCGCGTGCCAACGACGTGGACCCTGGTGGGCGAGGATCTGCACATCGCCGACGCCACCGGGGCCGATCTGGACATCAGGCTGACCTCCGACCTGGCCCTCGGGGTGGAGGGCGACCGCGTGCGCGGGCGCCACGAGCTCAGCAAGGGCGATCAGGCGTATTGCTCACTCTCATGGGCCGAGGGCCTGGCGTCGCCGAACGACTTCGATGATGCGAACGCCCGCGTCGCCGAGACGACGCGCTTCTGGCACGGTTGGCTCGCCCGGGCGCAAATTCCCGATCATCGGTTTCGGGAGCCAATCGAGCGCTCGGCGCTCGCGATCAAGGGGCTCACCTACATGCCCACCGGGGCGACCGTGGCGGCGCTCACCACGTCGCTGCCCGAGACCCCCGGCGGCGAGCGCAACTGGGACTACCGCTTCACCTGGATGCGCGACTCGACCTTTACGCTCCAGGCACTGCATTACCTCAACCTCGACTGGGAGGCCGACGAGTTCGTGCAGTTCGTCGCCGACGTCGAGCCGAACGAAGACGGCGCGCTGCAGATCATGTACGGGATCGACGGCCGGCGCGACCTCACCGAGTCGACCATCGACGAGCTCTCCGGCTACGCCGGAGCCCGTCCCGTGCGGATCGGCAACGGCGCCTTCGACCAACGCCAGAACGACGTCTATGGCGCGGTGCTGGACTCGATCCTGCTCCACACCCTTCGCAGCGACCGGCTGCCCCGCCGTCTGTGGCCGATCGTGCAGTCGCAGGCAGAGTGCGCGGCGCGCGTCTGGAGGGACCCGGACCAGGGCATCTGGGAGGCCCGCGGCGAGCCCCAGCACTACGTCTCGTCGAAGCTGATGTGCTGGGTCGCCCTCGACCGCGCCGCAAGGCTGGCCGGGATCGCCGGCCAGCCGGAACTGACCGCGAAGTGGCGGGCGATCGCCGACGAGATCAAGGCGGACATCCTGGAGCACGGACTCCGCGAGGGGGTGCTGCGCCAGCACTACGACACCGACGCCCTCGACGCCTCGAGTTTGTTGGCCGCAATCTTCGGCTTCCTGCGCGGCGACGACGAGCGGCTCCGCAAGTCGGTGCTGGCGGTCGCTGACGAGCTCACCGAGGACGGCTACGTGCTGCGGTACCGCACCGACGAGACCGACGACGGCCTCTCGGGCAAGGAGGGGACGTTCCTGATCTGCTCGTTCTGGCTCGTCTCGGCGCTGACGCTGATCGGGGAGCTACAGCGCGCCCGCGACCTGATGGAGCGGCTGCTGCAGGTGGCCTCTCCGCTCGGGCTGTACGCGGAGGAGTTCGACACCGAGACCGGCCGGCATCTCGGGAACTACCCGCAGGCGTTCTCCCACCTGGCACTGATCGAGGCCGCGGCGGCGATCGCCGTCGCCGAGCGTCTGGAGGAACTCGGGGTCACTGCCGGTCGCTGAGAGCCAATCTCCCGTCGAGCGCCACCAGCCCGGCGACACTAGCCTCACCCACGCGCGAGCGTCGGTGGTCGGGGGGCCTGGCTCGTCGTCAACACCGAAGGGAGACGTCCTCACGGCAGCGTCGCTCGACCCCCGCCCTCGAGCGCTCCCCTCGAGCCACCTTTTATCGGCCCTCACCGACGCGATCGGTGGGAACGATCCGCCCACACGACGAGCCGCTTCTCGACTTCCGCGCCGAGCAGCCGGGCCTCCCGTCCAACCCCTGCGGGCAGCGCGTCCATCGCGTCGTCGAGGATTGCGCGGTTAGTGGGCATAGGCGGTGAAGTGGCGGCCGGGGTCGCCGAGCTGCCAGTTGTGCCAGAGGCCGGCGGCGAGGCGAGTAGGCGGGTGGCGATGCGTGCGCAGAGCCCGGTTGACGAGTCCCAGCGCGCGGCATACCGTCAGCGCGGCCGCGCCGCTGCGGCGTCACGATCCGATGACATCGCTGCGCTCGAGGACCTGAGAGATCAAGGGGTGCTTACTGAGGAAGAGTTCCAGCACGCCAAGCAAAAGACAGCCGCCTAGCCCGCGCCGATCGTACGGGCCGTTACAAGAGCTGGTCGGGCTGTACTGGGAGTCCGGGGTCAGCTCCGATATCCCGGCTCTCGCCTGGTACCTGCTCTCATCCCTCGTCCCGCTCGCGCTGGGCCTGACTGCGCTGGCTGCCGTCGTGCTCGGCGGCTACGCGGAGGCTCAGGCGCTGGCGGCGCGTGTGTCCCGCGTCCTCCCAAGCGACGTGCATGACCAGATCGTGACCCTGGTGTTGAGGACCAAGAGAGACTCACCGTTCCTGATAGCCGGCGCCATCGTGGGGATGGTATGGGCGAGCTCTGGGTCGGTGGGGGTTCTCGATCGCTGTCTGAGCCGGATGCTCTCGATCGAAGGCCCGAACCCCGTCGTCGGCAAGCTGCGGAATCTGGGCGTTGCCTTCGCGGTGGCGGTGCTGGTGGTGCTGCTGGTGTTGCTCGCGACCGCTGGGACGGGGCTGGTTGATCGCCTTCACGTGAACGCGACGCTGGTGCGCGCGGTCGCGCCGCTCCTCCTGTTCATCCTGATCGTCCTGATCTGTGCGAGCGTCTTCCGGGTGCTCGCCGGCGAAAGCGTCAGCTGGCATGCCGCGCTGGCGGGAGCTGGAGTGAGCGGGGTGATCCTGCTGATCACGCCGACGCTCGCCGGCTACTACACCCGCTGGGTCGCCAACAACACGCCCGTGAAGGTGTTCCTCGTCCTCGCGGGCGTGCTGGCCGCCTGCTACATCGTCGCCTTCGGGCTGCTGCTCGGAACCGCAGTGGTGGCGCGCGTGCAGCTCGGGCACAGGCTCGGAGCCGCCGAGTCGGGGTCGACCGCGTAAGCGCGACGACTGACCTGGATCATTCGCGGCAGTCCGCGGCAGAGTCGTCCTCGGAGGACACGGACGCCGGTCGCCCCGACGTCGAGGTCTCGATCTCGCTCCGGACGCTCCTGGTCGTCGCCGGCGCCGTCGCCGTCGCGTTGGCGATGGCGTCGATCGGCGCGGTCCTCCTCATGATCTTCGTCTCGGTCTTCAGCGTCGCCGTTCTCTCGCCGGTGGTGAGGAAAGGCGGCCCGGGTCACCGGCTCCACGGTGCTTCTCAGCGTCCTGGTGTTCGGAGCGCTCTTCGGGTTCATCGGGGCGATCATCGGCGTGCCGATCGCGGCCGGCCTCCAGATCGTCGTGGAGGAGCTCACCGCCGCGAGAAGAGCTCGCATCGCCGCCGCGGACGCCCGGCCGCGGACGCCCGGTGAGGATGTTCTGGTCGTCGATGTCCGCGGCCGAGCTGTACGCCGATCGCTTCGGTCCGGGTCCGGGCAAGCGCGGCGGCCGTAAGGGCGCCGGGCGTCCGCACAGCGATCGGACGACCTAGGAAGATCATCAAGAATGGATGACGACGGGTCATCCAGTCGTCCCTCAACCTCCTTGGCGGTAACCGACCACAGGAGGTTCAAATGGCATTGTCGGACGATTTGACCAAGCTCGCGGCTCGCACGAAGGAAGCGGAGACCCGCACCGCAGCGGCTCGCGACCAGGCCCGAGCGGATCTGGAGCGTGAGGTCTCGTCCGCCCGCGCGTCGGGTGAGGCGCAAGCCGAGAAGCTGCGCCAGGCGGCCGAGGAGGGCAATGAGAGGATCACCGGCTTCGGGAAGGACCTGCAGAGGTCGTGGGACGAGCACGTCGCCAAGATCCGTGAGGACATGGAGAGCAAGAAGGCGAAGCACGATGTCCACATGGCCCAGACGCGAGCTGACGACGCGGAGGCATATGCGTCGTACTCGATCGACTTCGCGTACTCGGCGGTCGTGGAAGCGGAGTATGCGGCTCTCGACGCGGTCCTCGCTCGGAAGGACGCCGAGCAGCTATCGGCGGAAGCGGGGGAAACCGCCTGAGGGGGAGCAAAGTCATGAGCGAGCACGCTGCAAGACACGAATTCGACACCCGCGGGATGGGTCCCGGGCTGCGCGGCGCGACACGTGAGATCACGGGCTACTGGTGGGTCTGGCTCGTCGCCGGCATCGCCTGGATAGTCATCTCGCTGGTGATCCTCCAGTTCGATGCCGCCTCCGTCACGACGGTCAGCGTCCTCCTCGGCCTCATGTTCGCGCTCCTTGGCGTCCAGAGCTTCGCCCTGACGGCGGTGCCGGGCGCGGTGCGTTGGGTGTCGGCCATCTTCGGGGTGCTGTTCATGGTGTCCGCGGTCATCTGCTTCATCGACCCGAAGGGCACGTTCGCCGCGCTGGCCGACGTCCTCGGTTTCCTGCTCCTGCTCGTCGGCGTCTGGTGGATGGTCCGGGCGTTCCTCGAGAGGGCGTCTACCCGCTCTGGTGGCTCGGGCTGATCTCGGGCGTGCTGATGACGATCCTCGCCTTCTGGACCGCCGGCCAGTTCTTCGTCGAGAAGGCCTACGTGCTGCTCGTCTTCGCCGGCATCTGGGCGCTCATCGAGGGCGTGACCGACATCGTGCGCGCGTTCACGGTTCGCCAGCTGCACGAGAGCGTCTAAGGGCGGAAGCCGCGCAGCGTCCCTCCCCCCTATCGACCCCGATCAGGGGGCGGGAGGGCCGGGCGCACGCGGCTGGCGGGGGCGGCCACGCTGAGTTGGCCGGGGTCCGCCGCAAGCCCGCCAGAACCCGGGCGCGAGTCGGCTCATGCGGACCAGCTGAGCCAGACCTCGACCTCGATGCGGTCACCGTTCGGCTTGCTCTCGCGCTTGAGGCGTACCTCCGCCGCGATCGGCACCCTGACCTGCTCGTCTCCGGCCCTCAGCTCGAGCGTCCCACCGGCGGTGAGAGCGTAGGCGATGTCCACCAGGCGCTCGGCGGCCTCCCGGGGCGAGAGGCGCTCCTCGAGCGCGAACCCGGCCAGTTTGCGAGGGCGAGTCATTCCGCGAGCATGCCGGCCATGGCACGCATGCCGAGCGCCATCAGCCGCCAGCCGGCGCCGGCGTGGAAGGGCTCGCCGGCGGCAAAGCGCATCAGCAGATAGAAGGCGAACATCCGCTTGCCCATTCGCCACAACGGCGAGACGCCGACCTTGTACTCGGCCTCCGCGCCCGAGCGCAAGCGCACCGGGTGGTCCGGGTCATCGGTCGGCTCGAGCGGGAGCTGGGCGAAGGCTCCAGTGTCGAGCATGTCGATGAGGCTGACGCTCACGGCGTCGAACGGGAGCTTGAAGTCGCCCGCGGTCACGACCGCCGCGACGTGGTCGGCGACCGCGTCCGTCTGAAGCAGGGCGAGGAAGGGATCCTTGAGTGGGAAATCGCCGGAGTCGCCGGGGGCGTAGAGCTCCGGGTGCCCGACGACCCCTCGTGTGTCGCTGTCGGTGCGCAGAAACCCTCGCTCGTCGGCCGGGAGACCCTCAAAGCGGATCCCTGGCATGTGGGGCGGAATCGTCACCAGCAGATCGAATGGTTCCCCTCGTCCGCCGGCGAAGGACGCCTCGTGCGCGCGTACTTCGGTCAGAAGTTCGCCGGCGTGTCCGTCGATGCTGCGGTCGCCGAACTCACGCGCGATGACCTCGTGCATTCGCGGCCCGCACGCCTCGAGGAATGACTGTTCGTTCGTGATGAAGCCGATGTCCACGTGCTCGCGCGCTCTCTCTCGCTGGAGCCACGTGTCGAGCATCAGCGCAACCTCATAGAGGGGGAGCGGTACTCGTTCCGGGGCGCCGCGACGAACAGCACGCGTTGCCGGACTCCCTCCCGCGCCTGACCGCGCAGGTGCGCGGTCAGGCAACCGCGCAGGTGCGCGAGGCGTTCGCGGAGAGTGAGCATCCCCGAGCAGTCCCAGATCCTCACGGCGTGCTCTTGCAGTCCGGGGATCTCCTGTGCCCGGGTCGTCGCCCCGGTGGCGATCACCAGATGCTCGTATGCGAGCTGCCCTCCGCGGGCCAGGTGCACCCGACCTGCGTCGGTGTCGACGCCTTCCACGCGGTCAGGCTCGTGCGCGATTCGAGTCCGGTCGAGGAGCTCGATGAGGCGCAGGCTTGACGCCGCTGGGTCGGCGCCGAACGGTACGTAGACGAGGTTCGGGCGAAGCAGGAAATCGCCGTGCTCGGAAACGAGCTGGAGATCGACGCGCCCCGAGAGACGCGTGTCGAGCAGGAACGCCGCTTCGAGCGCGGCGAGGCCGGCGCCGAGCACGAGGACGCGCGGCGGGGAACTAAGCCCGCCCCCTGCTAGGCCCCGCATCCTGAAGCGCCCTTCGCGTCCACCTCATCAGCTTCAGCCCGGGCAGGGTGAGCCGTCGTCACGCAAATCGCGTGATTTCGATCTGACTGGGCACGATGGGCGCTGCCCGGCCGCCGGACGGCGACCCTCAGGCGGGCTGATCTCGAGCGGCGTCGTCGGCGGCGATCAGAGCCCGCCGCGAGGCCGTGCTCTCATCGATGACGATCTGGATCGCCGCTGCGATCGGAACGCCGATGATCGCTCCGATGACCCCGAACAGCGACCCGAACACGAGGACGCTGACGAGCACGGTGAAGCCGGAGACATCGGCCGCCTTGCCGATGATCGTGGGCTGCAGGATGTAGTTCTCAAGCTGCTGGTAGACGATGATCACGATCGCGAAGGCGACCAGAGCTTCCACGCTGACCGTCACGGCGACGATGCCGATGATGATGCCCGCGAGGAGCGCGCCGACGTTCGGGATCAGGTCGAGGATGCCCGCGATGAGAGCCAGCGCCAGCGCGTAAGGGAGCCCAAGGATCACCGCGGTGATCCCGTAGACGCTGGCGCAGATCACGGAGATCGCCAGGTTGCCGAGCATGTAGCGCGAGGTTGTCGTGATGATGCGATCGGTGACCTGCTCGACGCGCTCGCGCCTGTCGCGATAGAGAAGGGCGCCGACCGCGGACAGGGTTCGGGGGAGCTCGATCAACCCGAACAAGGTCAGGAACGTGACCGAAATCGCGAACGTGACAACTCCGAACGCCGAGATTCCGACATGCGCCACGCCGCCCGACACCTTGGCAGCCCCGCCCGTGATGGCGCCGGCGTGGTCCCTCAGGGTGTCGAGCGAGTTGCTGCCCCCGTTGATGAACCGTCCGAGGTCGCTGTGCCGTGCCTGATCCACCAACCGCGGCAGGTTGTGGCTGAAGTCGCGCACGCCGTGGATGAGGGACTGGAGCACGATCAGCAACGTCACCGTCATTACCACGATGAGCCCGATGACGAGCACCGACGAGCAAACTGCCCTGCTCCATTGGAGCCGTCGTTCCATCGCGTCGACCACCGGCGCGAGAACGGCGACGCTGAAGATCGACACGAAGATCAGCAGCAGGACGCGACCGACGGAGGTCAGCGCCCAGGCAAGGGCAACCGCGGCCCCGACCAGCAGGAGCGTCCGGATCGAGATGGACACCGCAACCTCGCGCCGGCGCGGTTCTTCGGCAGGGGGAGAGGGAGCGGGGGCGCCCATGCCCTCGGTTGATAGCTGCGCCGCCGGACGACGGCGCCGGGCCGCTGCGCCTGTCCGGTGCTGCTAGCGCATTGCCAAGGTGTTGGCGAGCAGGCCGAGCTCCCGGGCGCGCGCGACCGCCTCGCTGCGGGAGTGGGCGTCGAGCTTGGCGTAGATGTGCCGCAGGTGCGTCCTGACCGTGTTCGTGGAGACGAACAGCTCGGCGGCGATCTCAGGCGCCCTGAGATTGCTGGGCAGGTATCTGAGGACGCGCAGTTCGGCCTCGCTGAGCTCGTCCCGCAACGACATCGTCTCGCGCCCCGGCTGCGGTGAGGTTCCACCTAGCACGTCAAGGATCGTCCCCAGCAGCGTGGCGTGGGCGGTCCGGCGCCTGGGATGGCGCTCCAGCAGCTCTCGGACCGGGACGAGCATGAACTGCAGGATCATCCCGTCCCACTCCGCCAACTCGAGCGCGCGCTCGATCGACGCCTCGGCGGCGCGGCGGTCGCCGAGTTGGTCTCGAGCGACGGCGTCGAGCAGCAACGCGTGGACCGTCGCGCGGCGCATGTTGACCACCTGCGGGGAGCCGTCGACCACCGGCTCCGGCGCGTCCACGATCATCGGCGCTACCACGTCGACCGCATCCTGCGGGCGCCCTTCCGCCAACCCGAGCGCCGCCGCAGCGATGCGCACACCGGCGCCGTCGCGCTCTTCGGCGTCGAGGGCGTCGAGCGCGGCGCGCGCCGCCGCCGTGGCGCCGACTAGAACCTGCGTCTGCACGATCCAGCCGCGCACCTCGACTGGAAGCGCGTGCTCCCGCGCAAGCAAGCGCGCCGTCCTCTCCGCCGCGCGGAACTCGGCCAGCGCCTCCTCGAAGCGGCCCTGCCCAAGCCGCACGAAGGCGTGCGCATAGTGGAGGACGGGCTCGATTTCGAACTCTTCCGGGGGCGGTGGCGTGGGCTCCACCCGGTCCAGCCACCGCTCGGCCTCAGCGACGCGACCCAGCCACGCGAGCGAGGCTGCACCCGCTGCGACCGCCGGAGTGACAATGCGATGGCTTCCCCATCCGTGCGCCTCTGCGATCGTCACCGCTTCCTCGCTCAGCCGCAGCCCGACGGGGATCGGGGAGCCGCTGAAAGCGGCCGCAAGCGCCAGGTGGCCGAGGCACCCGATCTCGAGATACGGCCGTCTGATGCGACGGGCGAGCGCCAGCGCCTCTTCGAGGTCACGGCGCGCGTCGTCCACGTGCAGCGACCAGAGCTCGGCGATGCCCAGATTCATCAGCGCCGAGGCGCGATGGTCGTTGCTGCGCGCAAGCTCGGCGGGGGTTTGCGCTTGGAAGGAGCGCATCGCCTGCTTTGCGGTGGCGAGATCGCCGCGCTGACACGCCAGCCAGAGCCTCGCGCTCGCTAGCCGCAGCTCGAACAGCCGTTGCCGCTCGTCCGGTACCGTCGCGGCCAGCCGCTCCGCGACGGCGATGTGCGTCCCGGCTTCCTCGAGCAGGCCGTCGTACAGCCGAGCGGTAGCGAAAGCCAGCGCCAGCTCCGCATCCGCCTCGGCTGCGCCGGCCGGGAAGGCGGCCAGCAGCGCCCGGAGCGTCGCCTTGCGGCCGTCGAACACCAGGTCGACGCAGTTGTCGGCGAGCAAGCGGGTGGCGTGCGCCCGCTCGCCCGCTGTCTGCGCGTGCCGGACCGCCTCGACCGGGTAGCCGTGTTGCTCGTGCCACTGTGCCGCCGCACGGCGCAGCTGGTCGATGATTTCCGGGGACGTCCGTCGCAGCTCCAGTTGCAGCAGGTCGGCGAGTAGGTGGTGGTAGCGAAACCACGACCGGCCCACGTCGAGCGAGATGACGAACGCGTTCGCGTCCTCGAGGCCTTGCAGGATCGCCTCTGAACCCGTACCCCCGGTCAGAGCGTCGGCGAGCGGGCCGCTGACCCGTTCGAGGATCGAGGTGCGCAGCAGCAGCTCGCGGACCTCTGGCGGCTGGCGTCCCAGGACCTCGGCCAGCAGGTAGCCGGCGACGGTGCGCTCGCTGCCGGAGAACTCGGCCACGAAGCGCTCGGGGTCGGGGTGCTCGGCGAGCGAGATCGCGGCGAGGCGCAGGCCGGCCGCCCAGCCCTCGGTGCGCTCGTGCAACAAGGCCACGCCCGCCTCGGAGAGCTCGATCCCGGCCGCCTCCAGGAGCTGCCGCGCCTCCCCCAGCGAGAAGCGCAGATCGGCGCCGCGCAGCTCGTGCAGTCGGCCAGTCAACCGCAAGCGGTGCAGCCCGAGCGCGGGATCCGCGCGCGTCGCCAGCACCACCCGCAGTTGCGCCGGGAGCCGCGCCAGGAACAGCTCCAGCCAGCGAAGCGCGTCGGCCGACTTCAGCTCGTGCAGATCGTCGATCACAAGCAGGATCGGCTCCTCCAGCGAGGCGAGATCAGACAGCAGCCGCTCGACCACGGCCTCGCCGCGAAAGCTCGGCGACGGGCTCACCCGCGACACGGGGGCGTCGCCGTCGGCCACGCCCGCGGCCGCGTCGATCACCGACAGCCAGAACCGCTGAGCGTCCCGCTCGCCGCGCTCGACCGACACCCAGGCGACGCGCTCACCGAGCCCCTCGGCGTCCACCCACGAGCGCAAGAGCACCGACTTGCCGCTCCCGGCGGGCGCGCAGACGAGAACGACCCCGCCGGGCCCCGCCGCAGACAACCGCTCGAAGAGCGCCTGGCGCGGAACCAGCCCCCGTTCGGCGGGCAGGCGCTCGAGAGTTGCTTCTTGGGCAGCTGGCGGTCGATCCATCGCTCCCCAGGCAAGGGACGGTCTCGGGCAGGGCCGGAGTCCGCGACCCGCGTACAAGCATCCCACAAGGCGCCGACCGGAGCCAAGTCGGCTAGCCCGCGACGGTCAGCACGCCGAGCGTGAGCACCGACGCCGCGATCACCGCCAGGAAGGCCCCGGTGACGATTCGGCCGCGCCGCTCGAGCGCGTGCTCGCCCATGACCGCGCTGTCTGACGCGAGCGACCGCATTACCGGCAGCATCACGAGCAGCAGGACGGCGTTGAGAACCTGGGACAGGAACAGGATCTGGATCAGCGGCGCGCCCGGGATCAGGACGAGGCCGCCGGCGATCAGGACGACGGCCGCGTAGCTGAGGTAGAAGAGCGGCGCTTGGGCGAAGCTGTCGTCGATGTCGGCGGGCTTGCTCGCCGCCTCGGCTACCGAGTAGGCGGTCGACAGGGGGACCACGGCGGCGGCGAGCAGGGCGGCGCCGAGAAACCCGATCCCGAACAGGGTTGACGCCGAGCCGCCGGCGAGCGGCTCGAGCGCCTTGGCGGCGTCCCTGGCGTCGTCGATCTCGATCCCGTGCACGTGCAGCGTCGCGGCGCACGCGACGACGACGAAGAGCCCGATCACCCCGGTGAGGACCGCGCCGACGACCACGTCAACGTTCTCGTAGCGGAGGTCCCTGACGTCGAGGTGCTTGTCGGCTGCGTAGGACTGGATGAAGACGAGGCCCCACGGCGCCAGCGTCGTTCCGACCGTCGCAACGGCGACGAGGACGGCATCGCGCGTGAACGGCATGTCCGGCACGACCAGGCCCTTGGCCGCCTGGCCCCAGTCGGGGTGAGCGAGGAAGCCAGAGGCGATGTACGTGACGAACACGGTGCTGAGGGCGAGCAACACGTGTTCGACCCGGTGGAAGGAGCCACGAAGGACCAGCAGGGAGACGCCGATCGCGGCGAGCGGCACGCTGATGTAGCGGCTGACCCCGCCGAGCAGGTCGAGCCCAGCGGCGACGCCGGCGAACTCGGCGCACATCGTGCCGACGTTGGCGACTACGAGGGCGGCCACCACGACGCGCGCGTCGCGCGGGCGCCGGTGGAGTCGCACCAGGGTCATGAAGCCGCGTCCGGTGACAACGCCCATCCGCGCGCCAAGCAGGTGAAAGACGATCAGCGCGGCGGTCGATACCGCGAGCACCCACAGCAGCTCATAGCCGTACTTGGCGCCGAGGATCGAATAGGTCGTGATGCCGGCCGGGTCGTCATCCGAGAGCCCGGCCAGGATGCCCGGCCCGACAACAGCGAGCAGCGTTGCGACATAGCCGCCCGCCAGGAGCCGCGGGCGGTAGCGAAGGAGGCGGGCATGTAGATGCCGCCCCGGCCTCCCCACCGGATGTGTTCGAGCGCTGCTTGCCTGCTCAGCCAGCTACATCCCACCTCCTTCTGCAACGCCTGATCGGGCCTGCGTCCACCTGCCGGGAGCCTGCCCGCGGAGTGGGTGAGCCGCCATCATCCGATCTGGACGATTCGACGGGCTCGACGCGTCGCTCAATTAGACGCGCGCGACAGTGGACCGGCGGGCCCGACCCGCGAACGACGCCGCAGGTTCAGGAGCTCGCGGTCAGAGCCAGTTCGAGCTCGGCTGCGCTCGACTCAACCCGCTCTGGCACGGTGACGACGAGCTTGTCATCCCGCTCGAGGAGCCAGCGCGCGCTCACGATTGTCATGCCGATCACGGCACCGCTCGCGTCCAGCCGAACCGCGTGTCCCTCGGGTGTGCCGTAGGTTGAGGCAGCCTCTCGCCGCTCTCCTTTGCGGAGATAGAGAACATCTGCCGCCCCATCGCAGGACGCGTGGTCGAACTCGTGGTGGCCGATTCGGGTAGTCATCGTTGGGTCGCAACCCCGCCGATCGACAGTGTGGGGAGCCACGCTACTGCACTTGAACGAGAGCGGGTGTCAGCCCAGCGCGAGGAGTTGCTGCTGCTCTTCGTCCCTTGCGAGAGTGGAACACGTCCGCGCGCAGGCGCCTGCTTATCTGAATCGGGGCCTCCGTGAAGGGCTCGGCGGTGAGTGGTTGTGGAGCTGTCGTGCTCGGGTGGGGTCGATCGCTCCGCGGGCGCCCTGCCTTATCTGGGTCCACGGCCGCAAGGCCGGTGACGTGATGGTTGATCGGTCGGTCCGCGGGGAACGACTCCGGCCGCTCGGTCTTTGGTGGACCGCCGCCCGGCGGCGGGAATCGCGGTCGCTGCGGGAGCTGGCCGGAAGGCTGGCTGTCATCTTCGATGGGTGGGCTTGGCGGAAGCGGTCGGCGGTGGCGG
>JBKPHP010000216.1:0-39030 GCA_046729895.1 Actinomycetota bacterium | reverse complement strand
CCCAAGGACCGACCGCCGACGACGAGGGGCAAACTGCGCAGCTCGGCGGAGACCAAATGTTCCACGACCGCGGTCCAGGCGGCGTCGAGCCTGGGTGCGGAGGCCGGAGAGCGACGCCCCGCGACGCGGTAGGGCTGCTCGACGAGGGCGACGCTGACTCCTTCCGAGCGCGCGACCTCGGTCACCGCCACGAGGTCGCCGGAGGTCACCCCGCCGGCGGCTCCATGACCGAGGACCAGCGCGGCCCTTGGCTCCTCCGCAGGATGCAGGTGGGCATTCGCCAGGCCGTGCGGCGTGTCTACTTGGATCATCGTCATGGCTGTGGATCCCTGTTGGGGGCGGTCAGCGGCGCCTGCGCGGGCGCTTCACCACGAGCCGGGCGTCGGCGCGACGCGGGACGGCCTCCCGGTTTCCCGCGTTGTCCGTGGCCCGGGTGTAGAAACGGTAGACGCCGCGGCGCAGGCGCAGCCGCGCCGAGTGGCGGTGGCTGGCCCGCCGCACGCGCCGGTAGCGGCCCCGCCCGCGCCGCATGTAGAGGTCGAATGACCGCACGCCGGACGCGAGAAGCCCCGGGCGGCCGGCGGGATCCGACCCAGCCCAGCGGACCCGCACGCGCGCTCGGCGGCGCCCGCGCCGGATCCGCACGCGCTTGCGCGCTCGCGCACGCGACACAGGGGGCTTCCGATCGACTTGCCGCCCGGCGGAGAGGGCAGCTCCGGCGTCGAGGATCCCCCAGCCGAGCTCGGGGTTCCAGCCGCCGGACCGTCGGGCATTCTGCTTGATCAAGCGCAGCCTGTCCCCGACGGTGAGCCACGGGTTGAGGTCGTCGAGCAGCGCGGCCAGCGCCGCCACCTGCGGCGTCGCCATCGAGGTCCCCTGCAAGTACGCGTAGCGGTCGTCGCCGCCGAGCTCGCGGCGGATGCAGAGGGCGGCGACCAGCGCGCACTCGGCGTCCCCAGCGGCCTCGTTGCCCGGGTAGGTCGAGATCAGCCCCGGCGGGCCCTCCGGCGCGTCGTCGTAGAAGCCGTACGCCGCCAGCGACACCTGGGGTCCGCGGCCCGAGCCGGTGCTGGTGTCGAAGTAGTCGGCCGCCGTGACCACCAGCCCCCGCCCGGCGTTCAGGTCCGGGGCATCCCCCGGCTGGAGCTGTGACGCGGGGGCGCCCTGGTCCTGCACCGGGGCGTTTGAGGCAGCGGCCACCAGAACCACGCCACGGGACACCGCGTAGTCGATGGCCCGGTCTAGTGCAGCACTGGGACCGCCGCCGCCGAAGCTCATGCTGATCGTCTTCGCCCCCCGGTCAGTCGCGACGCGGATCCCCTCCACGACGTTCTCGTCGGGGATCCCGAAGGCGGTGACCCCGAGCTTGACGAAGTTCAGGCGGCAGCCCCAGCCTGCGCCCGCCACCCCGATCCCGTTGTCGGTCGCCGCGCAGGCGAGCCCGGAGGTGTGCGTTCCATGGCCGTCGGCGTCGTGGAGCGGATTGCTCGTCCCGACGGCGTCGGCGGTGGCCACCTTCCCGGCGAACTCGGGATGGCCCCCGTCGAGGCCCGAGTCGAGCACGGCCACCGTGGCGCCCGCGCCGGTCGTGAAGTCCCAGGCGCGGTAGAAGTCCTCTCTCGCAAGCACCCACTGGATAACCCCGCCGCCAGCGACGCCCCCGTGTTGATCCTCAACCGTGTGGAGGGCGGGGTCGTTTGGGACACGGCGAAGCACGCGGTACCACTCGCGCGAGACACCCTCGACCCGGGGGTCGCGCCCCAGCGCGCGCAGGGCGCGCGCCGAGCCGCGGACCGTCGCCACGCCGAGCCGCGGCACCCCTCGTCCTGCGCGCTCCACCCGGGCGCGGGCGAGCACCGCGGACAGCGCCGAGGAGGAGCGAGCGGTCGAGCTAGGGCGGAACACCACGAGCCAGCGGCCCGTGGTCCTCGCCCGCTCGGCGGCCTGTCCGGGCGAGGCTGACAGGAGCACGAGTACGGCGACCAGCGTGGCGGCGAGACGTGCTCTGGCCATCTCCTCACAGTTGAACACGTTGGCTCCTCTCGGGGTCGCGGTTCCGGGTAGGTTTGGGGTCGGGGATGGCGGAGAACGGCAGGCAGCCGCGGGTGCTGGCCATTGACGCGGGCGGCACCATGACGGACACCTTCATCGTGGACGACAGCGGCGCCTTCGTGGTGGGCAAGGCGCAGACCACGCCCGAGGACGAGTCGGCAGGGTTCATGGAGTCCTCCAAGGACGCCCTGGCCCAGTGGAGCTCGGATCCGGAGGAGGCGTTTCCGACGATCGTGTCGGGGATCTACAGCGGCACCGCCATGCTCAATCGGCTGCTCCAGCGCCAGGGCCGCCGGATCGGCGCTTTGGTGACCGCGGGCCAGGAGGACTACCTGCGGCTCGAGCGCGGCATCCAGACCTATCTCGGCTACTCCTACGCCGACCGGCTGCACGTAGCCACCCATTACCACAATCCGCCGATCGTCCCGCGCGAGCTGACGAAAGGCGTGCGGGGGCGCATCGACGTGCTCGGGCAGGAGGTGCTGCCGCTGCGCGAGCAGGACGTACGCGAGGCTGCCGCAGAGCTCCACGATGCGGGCGTGGAGGGAATCGTCGTCTGCCTGCTGTTCTCGTATCGGAACGCGGAGCACGAGCTGCGGGCCGGCGAGATCCTGCGGGAGCTGAACGGAGACGTTCCGGTCTATCTCTCCTCGGAGCTGTACCCGACCCGTCGGGACCTGCCGCGGCTCAACTCGACCCTGGTCGAGGCCTACGCCGCGGAGCCGAGCCGCGGCACGCTCCAGACGGTGCGCGACCGCACCCGCCGGAATGGCGCCGGCTTCGAGCTCCGGGTGATGGCTGCCCACGGCGGCACGATCTCGATCGAGGCCCGCGAGCTCGCGCGGACGCTCGTATCCGGGCCGATCGGCGGTGTGGTGGGGGGCCAAGCGCTCGCGCGCACGATGGAGCTCCCCAACGTGCTCTGCACCGACATCGGCGGCACGAGCTTCGACATCGCGCTGCTCACCGATGGGCGCTTCGAGATCACCCCGACTCCCGACATCGCCCGCTTCGTGCTGGCCATCCCGCTCGTCAGGATCGACTCCATCGGTGCTGGGACCGGGTCCTTCGTTCGCATCAACCCGAACTCGAACCGGCCTGAGCTCGGCCCGGACTCCGCGGGCTCCCGGATCGGCGTTTGCTGGCCCGAAGGGGAGCTCGACACGGTCTCTGTCACAGACCTGAACGTGGTCCTCGGCCGGGTCAACCCGCACTTCTTCCTCGGCGGCCAGGTGCAGCTCGACCCGGAGCGCGCCCGGCGGGAGGTCGAGCGCCAGGTGGCCGAGCCGCTCCGCCTGTCGGTCGAGCAGGCCGCGGCCGGCGTCATCGAGCTCTTCGAGGAGACGCTCAAGAACGAGGCCGTAGGCAGGATCCTCGGCAAGGGCTACTCGCCGGCCGACTACGCGCTGCTCTGCTATGGCGGCGGCGGGCCGCTGCACGTGGCGGGCTACACGGAGGGAATCGCCTACCGGGACGTGCTCGTGCCGGCCTGGGCCGCGGGCTTCTCCGCCTTCGGCTGCGCCTGCGCCGATTTCGAGTACCGCTACGACCAGACCATCGACATGCCGATCCAGCCGACAGCCGACGAGATGGAGAAGGCGGGCATCGGGATGATGGTCACCGGCGCCTGGCTGGGACTACGGGAGCGGGTGGCGGAGGAGTTCGCGAAATCCGGGGTCGAGCCCGACCGGATCGAGTTCACGCACATGGTCCGGATGCAGTACTTCGGCCAGCTGAACGACATCGAGATCGTCTCCCCACACATGGACCTCGAGGAGGGCGAGCATGTCGACGACCTGATTGCCGAGTTCGAAAGCGCCTATGCCAAGGTCTATGCGCGATCGGCGCGGTCGCCTGAATTGGGGTACCTGGTGACTCAGGCGATCGTTTTGGGGCGGGTTGCGGTTGAGAAGCCGGCGCTTCCTGAGTTGGCGGTTGGCAGTTGGCAGTTGGCAGAGGCTGCCAAGGGCTCGAGGCGCGTGTGGTGGCACGATGGGTTCGTGGATACCGATGTCTACGACCTGGAGGCCGTGGGGGCGGGGCACACGGTTGAGGGGCCCGCCGTGCTCGAGTCGCAGGCCACCACGTTCGCCATTCCACCCGGGCGGAAGGCGACGCTCGATCGCCACCAGATCTTCCACCTCTCGAGGGCCGGCTGATGGCCGACCAGGTAGCGAACGTGGGAGGCATCGAGGTCGCCTATGAGACGTTCGGCGATCCCGCGAACCCCCCGTTGCTCCTGATCATGGGGCTGGCCGCCCAGATGATCCTCTGGGACGACGAGCTGTGCCGGATGTTCGTGGAGCGCGGCTTTCACGTGATCCGTTTCGACAACCGCGACGTCGGGCGCTCCACGCACCTTCGCGGTGGGCCGAAGCCAAAGGTGCTGCGCGCCATGGCCGGCATCACCAGAGACCCGCACTACACCCTCGAGGACATGGCCGACGATGCGTTCGGCCTTCTCGACCACCTGGGGATCGACGCCGCCCACCTGGTGGGCGCCTCGATGGGCGGGATGATCGCCCAGACCATGGCGATCCGGCGGCCGGAGCGGGTGCTCTCGCTTGCGTCGATCATGTCGACCACCGGGAACCGGCGGGCCGGGATGCCACGGCTCCGGGCGCTCGCCCTGCTCCTGCGGCGCGCCCCGCGCGACCGGGACAGCTATGTGGACTACGTCGCTCGGACGTTCGAGATCATCGGCTCTCCGGGCTTCGACCGCGATGAGGCGCGCGTCAGGAAGCTCGCCGCGCATAGCTACGACCGCGGCGTCGACCGCGGCGGCCCCGCCCGGCAGGTCGTGGCCGTCCAGGCCTCCGGCGACCGGACGAAGGCGCTCGCCGGCATGCGGGCCCCGACCGTCGTGATCCACGGCACCGACGATCCGCTCATCCCGATCCGGGCCGGCCGCGCCACCGCGCGCGCGATACCGGGAGCCGAGCTGATCGACATCGAGGGAATGGGCCACGACCTGCCGCGCGAGGTCTGGCCCAGGATCGTGGACGCGGTGGCGCGCAACGCGGCGCGGGCCGAGCAGCCCGAGGCCGAGGAGGGCAGAGCAGCATGGCGATAGTAGATGCCACGCGCGACCTCGAGCCGCGCGAGCAGCGGCCGATCGGTTGGAACGGGCGAACGCTCAGGCAGATGCTTGAGGAGTCGGAGCGGCTGTTCGAGGAGACCGGCCACTATCACGGGCTGGAGGAACTCGAGCTCCAGGGCTCCGACCCGATCGGCTACGAGAAGCTCTTCTCCCGCATCCGCGGGGGCCTCGTGTCGGCGCGCGAGACGGCGCTCAACATCTCGGCCTCGCCGATCGTGCGCGAGCTCGGCGAGCTGTGCTTCGCGCTCTACACGCCGGAGGGCGATTCGATCGCGCTCTCCACCGGGATCATCGTTCACGTCCACACGATGTCCGACGCGCTCAAGTACATGGTGCGCGAGGACTACGAGGACAACCCCGGCATCCGGCCGGGCGACATCTTCGCCAACAACAACCCGGTGATCGGCGACGTCCACAACGCCGACGTCCAGACCTTCGTACCGATCTTCTGGGAGGAGGAGCTGGTGGCGTGGGCCGGGGGCGTCACGCACGTGCTCGACATCGGTGCAACCACCGCGGGTGGCGTGCCGGTTGGGCCGACCAACCGGCTGGAGGACGGGATCGACCTGCCCTGCATGAAGATCGGCGAGGGTGACCGGCTCGCCAAGTGGCACCTCAAGCGCTGCGAGCTGATGAACCGGGCTCCGATGTACTACCTGCTCGACGAGCGCACGCGGCTCGCTGGCTGCCACATGATCCGCGAGGCGGCGGAGCGAGTGATCCTCGAGGAGGGGATCGACCGCTTCAAGCAGTTCTCGCGCGAGGTCATCGAGGAGGGTCGGCGCTCGTTCAAGTCACGGATTCGCGAGATGACGGTGCCCGGTCGCTACCGCTCGCCAGCCTTCTTCGACGTGACCTTCGCCGACAAGGAGCAGCTGCCCTCACGCGCGCGGCGCGACTTCATGATGCACTCTCCGTTCGAGGTGCGGATCGGAGACGACGGCGTCTACGAGCTCGACCTCGACGGCTCCTCCTCCTGGGGCTACCACTCGATGAACTGCACGCCGTCGGCGATGCAGGGAGCGATCTGGGTCCAGTTCACCCAGACGCTGATCTGCTCCGACAAGGTCAACGACGGCGCCTACTTTGCTGTCAAGACGAACTTCCCCGAGGGAACGATCGCCAACCTGGGCGACGCCGAGGGCTCGACGGCGATCGCCTGGGCCTTCCTCCAGCCGGCGTTCACCGGTTATCCGCGGACCCTGTCGCGAGCGTTGCAGGCGCGCGGGTTCATCGAGGAGGTGATCGGCTCCTACTCCACCTCCGGGAACGTGATCCAGGGCGGCGGGATCGACCAGTACGGCAACTCGAGCGCGATCATGAACTTCGAGGTGGCGGCCCAGGGCATGGGTGCCAAGTACGTGCTCGACGGCACCGACTTCTGCGCCGCCATGTTCAACCCCGAGGGCGACATGGGCGACGTGGAGATGTGGGAGCTGATCTGCCCGATGATGTACCTCTCGCGGCGGGTCAAGGCGAACACGGCGGGCCCGGGGCGCCATCGAGGCGGCTCGAGCTTCGAGTCGCTCTCCCTCGTCTGGAACACGCCGTTCTGGGAGCTCCAGAACCTGGGCACGACGCGCTGCTTCTACGCGACCGGCCTGTTCGGCGGCTATCCCGGCTCCTGCGCGTACGTGCACAACCTCTTCAAGCCCGATTTGATGGCGCGGGCGGAGAAGGGCGAGGCGTATCCCGTCGCCGACGGCAGCTTCGAGGCCCCGGCGCTGCTGCAGATCGACTGCTCGGAGCGCGAATACAAGCTGGACAACTTCACGTTGCTGCATCCCTTCGAGAACGGCGACCTCTACCTGTCCGTCATGAAGGGAGCCGCGGGACTGGGCGACCCGCTGCTGCGACCGGTCGCGGCCGTCGAGCGCGACGTGGAGGAGGGCCACCTGCTGCCCCGCTTCGCCGAGTCGGTCTACGGGGTCTCCGACCGCGACGCGTACCGTCGGCGCCGGTTGGAGCGCGCCCGGCCAGTTCGTGAGTGGTGGCAGGAGCAGCGCGAGCGTGTGCTCGCCCAGGACGCGATCGAGCCGGTGAGGATCATGTATGCCGAGTGCATGCGGCTATCACCCCGCTGGGCGGCGGAGTACCGGGGGTTCTGGGACCTGCCCGAAGACTTCGAATGGGAAGCAGCCACGCCTACGGTGAACCAAGCCAAGGCCGCGCCCGGAAAGATCGCCCCGGAGCAAGCCGTGGCTGAGTTCCTCGCTGGTTCGAGTCCTCGGTCCCCGGTCCTCAGTCCTCAGGGCTCGGGCTCGGGCCGCTCCCTGGAGAAGGACACGCTCCGTGGCATGCTCGATGAGCGGCTGTCGCGACGGGCCGTCAAGGACATCCAGTCCGGGTACAAGGACCCGGACCGGTTCGACAAGTGGGTCGCCGTCCTGCAGGAGCGCGTCCCCTACGACGAGCCGATCGTGCTGCCAGTGGGCGAGGGGCTCAATGTCGTGCGCGCCGGCCAGGATCTCGTGCTCCGCTGCGACTGCGGTCACGACCTGTGCCGCCACGACGAGAACTGGAAGATGGACGCGAGGGTGTTCGTACGCGACTCCGACGACCTGATGCAGGAGATCTATCCGCGGATGGGGCACGCGGACACCGACTGGATGGAGCTGCGCGAGTACTACTGCCCCCGGTGCGCACGGCAGCTCGAGATCGAGGCGGTGCCGCCAGGCTATCCGGTCGTCCACGAGTTCCTGCCGGACGTGGAGGGGTTCTACGAGGGCTGGCTGAGACGCGAGCTGCCGTGACGTGCGCAATCCCCACTTCCGGGTTATGGTGAACGTAGCCGTCCCGGGGGAAGGGGAGCCGGCTACAGCCTTCCCTTAGAAGGAAGGACTCTGCAGCCGTTGATAGGGGACCACCGCCCACACCTCGAGCATGCGCCAATCGCCGGCGGCCGTATGGCGCGTTCGACCCTTGCCGCGGATCGGCTTCGACGCGCGGCGGCGGCGTGCGCCGTCGCTCTGCCGCTTGCCGTCTGGTTCGCTGGGCCGGCGCTTGGCGCGGCACGGAACGACAAGCCCTCGGTCGGCTCCGAGTCCTCGGCACCCGCCACGCCCACTTCGGAGCAGCCGTCCCCCTTGGCGCAGCCGGCCCCGCCGGAGCAGCCGCCTCACGGCCAGGAGGCGCTTCCCGACCCGGTGCTGGTGCCGGGCTCGCCCGAGGTCCTCGTGTGCCCGAGCCAAGAGGCGCCGGCGGCAGTGGATCCGGCGGCCGCACTGCCGGGAACTCCGCTTGACACCGCCGCCCTCAAACCTGCAGCGCCCGTCACGCTCGGACAGCCGATGCTGCTCGTGCAGCCGCCTTCGGAACCGGGCGGGGCGCCCGCCGAGCTGAGGGTCGTACCGCCAGTCGACCTGCACGCGCCCGTGCTGGTGCTCGATCCGGTCGGCGCGACCAGGCACAACGGCGGCTTGGTGCTGCTGACCAGCGTGCCACCGGGGCTCGCCACAAGCGGCCCGGTCACGGCCTTCAGCCCGCAGGCGCAGGGAGGCGCCCAGCCGGACGCGTACACGATGCTCGTTTTCGATCCGCCGCGCCAAGTGGCCTTCGGATCGAATCTGACGATGCAGCGGCCGTCGCGAGTCGTCGCCACGTCGGGGTGGGTGAGCGGCCCGGTGCGAGGGCTCGTGATCCCGCGGGCGACGGCAGCCGTCGCTCCTCCCGCGAGCGGAGAGCAGGCGCCGCCAGCGAGTGCCGACAGAAGGCGCCCCCGCCGCGAGCGGCGCACCCGTGACCAGGGACGCAGCAGCAGGCCCAGCCGCGGCGGCCAGGCGAAGAAGCCAACCTCGACGGGCGGCGCCCCGGTAGGCGCGCCAGCACCGGTCAGCGACGCCGCCTCCTCCGCTCCGGCCGGCCTCCAGCCACAGGCCGATGGGCCACCTGCGCCCGCCAACCGACGGGCGACCCGGCGTGAGAAGCCCAGGGAGGGCGCCCCCCGGACGATCATCCGGCACGTAAGCGACGCGGTGAATGTGATCCCGCCGGCGATCAAGTTGCTGCTTGGAGCCCTGGGCGCCGCCGCACTGGCGTTCGGGACCGCCGCCGTCGTCGCCGCGGCGAGGGCGCGTCGCGCGCACCGGCAGGGCGAACGGCTGAGAAGCGACAAGAGCCTGCTGGAGGAGGCGATCGGCTCCAGGCTGCCCGAGCGCACGCCGGGCCTCGCGGTGAGCGTTGCCTCTCGTGCCGCGGAGGGCCCTGCCTCCGGCGGCGACTTCTACGAGCTGGTGGCGCTCGACCGCGGCCGCACCGCCTTCGTGGTCGGGGACATCTCCGGTCATGACCGTCAGGCTGTCGTGGCGGCGACTCAGGTGCGCAAGGCGCTACGGGCCTATCTGCTTGCGGGATTGGAGCCTCGGCAGGTGATCCAGGTTGCCACCCACGCGCAGGTCGATCAGCTCGGCGAGCACTTCGCCACTGTCACGGTGGCGGTCTACGAGCCCGTGGAGCGGGAGCTCGTCTACGCGCTAGCCGGGCATCCGCCGCCGCTCACGACCGAGGGGCCGCTGCCGACGCCGCGACCTGTCTGTCCCCCGATCGGCGTCGCCCTGGGAGCCGAGGTGCACCAGGAAACGGTGAGGCTGGAGTGCGGTAGGCCTATCCTCCTGCATACGGACGGATTGAGCGAGGCCCGCACCCGCAAGCTCGGCATGCTAGGCCGCGACGGCCTGGCCGGTCTGCTCCGCGAGTTCCCCGACGCCGACGAGCTCACCAACCGGGTGCGCGAGATTGGCGGGTCCGAGGACGACATGCTCGCCTGCATAGTGGTGCCCGTCACCGATACCCCGATGGCGGACGCGATGAAGAGGACGCCGCTGACCGTCTCGAACAAGTAGAGGGACGTCGCGTACGGAGCCCCTCCAGTGGGCTCTCTAACCAGGCCCGAAGACCCGCTCTACTGCCGCCACTCGCGCAGCCCCTCCCAGTAATCGACCGCGCCGGTCACCGCGCGGCAGATCGCGTAGACCGTGGCGCAAACGATCAGGTAGGCGACGAAGCCCGTGGCGTGGATCCCGGCGAAGATGAGAATCGCCGCCGCCGCGAGCCAGCCGACGACTCTCCAGTTGACCTCGATAGGCTGACGGCCGTCATCGGACGGCATCCGGTCGTCGATCAGCACGACCCTTAGGGTACCCCTGGGCTTAAAGGGTGAAGAGCGCCAGCGCCAGCAGGAAGACCAGGAGGCAGGTGCCGCCCAGCGCATACAGGCGCATGAACAGTCCGCACTCGCCGGCGAGCACGTCCAGGTAACTGGGCTTCGAAGGATCGGGTTCCACGGGCCAGTCCGTCGGGAGCGGGTCCGCCCTAACCGTAATCGAGATCGCGGCGGAACGCATCATCGGGGAGCCAGATGCTCGGGGGCGAGGGAGCGTGCAACGGCGAGGGTTTCCGCGTCGAGCCCGCCGTCGAAGAGCTCATTGCGCCGTGCGTATTCCGCCCGAAGCGCGTCGAACACCTCGTCCATGTCGGCGCCCGGCGCCTCTTCGGCCACCGAGCCCGCGGTGCGCGGGTCCCAGTCGAGGCCCAGAGCCGCGTAGACGGGCACGAGCGCCTCTCGTATCCGGTCGGCGCCGTCGACCACGATGACCCCGCCTATGTGAACGCCGCCCGCTATCAGGCGCTGCCCGAGCCCCGCGAGCTTGGTACGCCCCCCGGCATTCACGCTGTAGCCCCCGGGGCAGTACTCGCCCGGGACCTCCCCCGCGCGGGCGTCGACCCCGAGCCGCCGGAGCGCTGCCGTCACGAGCTCCGCCGACCGCTCGAAGCGCTCGTGAACGCCGGGCCGCGGATCCGGATCGGGTACCGCTTGAGCGAGGGCGATCGTCCCCTCGTGGAAGACCGCGGCGCGACCGCCTGCAAGCCTGAGGACTGCCTCGAAGCCGGCGTCCCGCGCCGCCCGCACGGCCTCCTGATAGGTCGGGCTGACGGCATCCTGCTTGCCGAAGGCCACCATCCGGCCCGGGCGCGCCAGCCGGAGTGTCTCCGGCAGGGCGCCGGCGGCGACGCGCTCCAGCAGTGCCCGGGAGACCGCCGTGTCGAGGGCGGGGTCGTCCGGGAAGGAGTCGTGGATCAGTTGGAGCTGCGACACGCGCTCAAAATCCGAGCGCGAACTTTGCCTCCTCGCTCATCATCTCGGGCGTCCAGGGGGGTGAGAAGACCATCTTCGGATAGATCCGCTCCACACCGTCGAGCTCGCCGACGAACTCCTCGATCTGCTCGTTGACCTGCGGCCCGATCGGGCAGCCGGGCGAGGTGAGCGTAAAGGTGACGTACACGTCCCCGTCCTCGATCTCGACCTCGTAGATCAGGCCCAGCTCAACGAAGTCGAGCCCGAGCTCGGGGTCGATGACGTTGGTCAGAGCCTCTTGCACTTCGTCGACGCTTGGCATGCCGAAAAGGTTAGTAGGGTCCGCCAAATGGGCCTGCTCGCGCTGATCGCGCTGTTCATACTGCTGCCGCTCGCGGAGCTGTACGTGATCCTGAAGGTCGGCGAAGCGATCGGTGTCCTCTGGACGATCCTGCTGCTGGCCGCGGACTCGGTGGTCGGTTCTATGCTCCTGCGCTCACAGGGACGAGCGGTGTGGAGGCGCTTCAACCAGGCACTCTCGCAGGGTCGAATGCCGCACCGCGAGGTGCAGGACGGCGTTCTCGTGATCTTTGGCGGCGCGTTCCTGATCACCCCCGGGTTCATCACCGACGTGTTGGGGCTGCTCATGCTTCTGCCGCCGACGCGCGGCGTGCTCAGGCGATTCGCGGTGCGGGCGATCGGAAGGCGGATCGGGTTGCGGGTCGTTGGGCCGCGCGACTACGACGTCGAAGGGACGGCCACGGAGCAGGAGCGGCCGCCCGAGCAGCTCGAGCGGTGACCGCTCCGGCGGTCTCGATCGCCTTCTTCGACCCGGCCCGGAACCTCCACGGCACGGCTCGGTCGGGCACGACCGTCCTCTTCAAGGGTAAGTCGGCCACCGCGGTGCCCGAGGGGCCCGAGATCGAGAAGGGGCGCCGAGGGAAGCTCAAGGCCCGACTGGCCGACCGCTTTTCCCTGGAGCTCGAGCCGATCTCCGACGAGGTCGACTTGGGTGGCGTGGCGGCGCGCGTGTGCAGGGTGAGGGGCGAGGTCGGCGACTCCCGGGTGGAGTGCCTCGGAACGGTCAGCGAGACACGCGTGCCCCCGGCCTGGGACGAGCTCGACGCGCTTCGCTCGCTGTCGGCGCTGATGGACGAGGAGCACGCCGTGCTGGCGCTGGCGCGGCGCCCTCGTGGCGTACGCGGGCACGGCGATGAGCTGGTGGTCGCGTCCCTGCTCGAGGCGGGCGAGCCGCTGGCTGTGGAGGACGCCCGCATCTCGACCGTGTACGACGGGGAGGGACGCCAGCGCAGCGCCGGCTTGGAGCTGTGGCTGCCCGGCGAGGACTTCCCCCGCCGGGGGTCGGGGAGCGCCATCGCCGGGTCCTCGCTGGAGCTGGAGGGCCTGACCGTGCACGCCGCGGTGTTCCGCTGGCGCGTCGAGGGCCGCGAGGGCCTCGGCGCCTACGAGCTGATGGTGCGAGCGGAGTCCCCCGCGGCAGCATGATCCGCGCGATCGTGTCGGACTTCGGCGGCGTCCTGACCTCGCCGCTGATCGAGGGGTTCCTCGCCTACCAGGAGCAGACCGGGGTGACACCGGAGGACCTCGGCAGGGCGATGGCGCGGGCGCAGGAGCAGGGGGGCGAGCACCCCCTGTTTCAGCTGGAGCGGGGCGAGATAAGCGAGGAGGAGTTCGGCAGGCGCCTGCAGGGCGCGCTGCCGGCCGGCTTCGACCTGCGGCACCTGCGCGAGGTCTACTTCGAGCGGCTGCGGCCGAACGCCCCGATGATCGATTTCATGCGGGAGCTCCGCGGTCGGGGGCTGCGGATGGCGCTGTGCACCAACAACGTCCGCGAGTGGGAGCCCCTCTGGCGAGCCAAGCTGCCCGAGCTGGACGAGATCTTCGAGGTGGTCGTGGACTCCGCGTTCGTGGGCGCCCGCAAGCCGGAACGTCGCATCTTCGAGCTGACGCTGGAGCGACTCGGAGAGGGCGTCACCTTCGGGGAATCCCTGCTCGTGGACGATGTGGAGGTCAACTGCGACCGAGCCCGGGAGCTCGGAATGAAGGCCGTGCGGTTCGAGGACACCGAGCAGACCATCGCGGCGATCGAACGCGAGCTCGGCTGAGGGCCTCGGCCGGTGAGGCGGCCTGAAGCTGCGGCGGCATCCACGCCGGAACGTCAAAGGCCGACGCTCGAAACGGCCAAGCGGTCGTGGAGGCGAGGGCTGTGCCAGAATACCTGGCCGGTCTGTGGCGGTCGGGAGGCGCGGAACGGAGTCCGTGCGAGGAGTGAAGCGAGCTCTTTCCGCAGTTTTCGTCTGCTGTCTTCTGCTGCCCGCGTCCGGGTCCGCCTCCACGCAGACGAAGACCCTCAGCGTAGGCCCCGTGACGGTCGGCGGCTATCAGGTCAAGTACGGGTTCCTGCCTGCGCCGCATCCACCGGGCAACGGCTATGTCACGCGGATGGACGTGGACGTCGTGGACGGCCCCGGCCCGGATGCCAAGCAGGTCCCGATCAGCCGGCTGATGCTGCACCACATCGTCTTCGTGAACGTGGCCCGGCGCGACCGCACCTGCGGGAACTTCACGAGCTTCGACTCGGTATCGAAGCTCCCCGGCGCCGAGCGCTTCTACGCCGCTGGCGAGGAGCGGGCCAGGATGGTTCTGCCGAGCGGTTACGGCTACCCCTTCCAGCCAAGCGAACCGTGGTACCTCACGTACATGTTCATGAACCACAAGAACCGGGTGGACAGGGCGTGGATCCGCTACCACGTGACCTGGGAGACCACCCCCCAGACCGAGGTGCATCCCTACTGGCTGGACGTGAAGAACTGCCTCGCGGACCCCGTCTTCAACGTGCCGGGCGGCAGGCGGCGCGGCTCCACCTACAGGCGCTCGGCGACCTGGACCGCCCCCGAGGCCGGACGCCTGGTCGCGGGCGGTGGCCACGTGCACGGCGGCGCGAAGAACCTCCAGCTGCGTCGCAAGGACTGCGGCGGCGCCCGCCTCTACACGTCTCGGCCCCTCTGGGGCACCCGCGACCACCCCTTCTACCACGTGCGCCCGATCCTCCACGAGCCCGGACCGATCTTCATGAGCGGCTTCAACACCCAGAAGGGGATCCCGGTGGCGAAGGGCGAGCGCCTCAGGCTGGACGCCAACTACGAGGACTCCCTCGTGCACACGCGGGTGATGGGGATCATGCTCGTCTACATGGCGCCCGACTCCTCGGTGCGCTCGCCTTGCGGCGCACTGCCTGACGACCTGATCGACCTGCGCGCCACCGGGCCGGGCCGCACCAAGCCCCCACGCTTCCGGGTGCCGATAGTCGGGCTCAAGCGCGGTGTCGCCCGCAACATCTCGAAGCCGCCCGGACGTCGCCTCCGCCTGGGTCGCCGAGGGACGATCACGGTCGGGGACACCTTCTTCCGCCGCCCCAACCTCTCGGTTCGCCGAGGCGCCACGCTGCGCTGGCTGTTCCAGGGCCACCAGATCCACAACGTCACCGTCGCCAACGGTCCGCGCGGGTTCGCTTCGCGCAACCTGCCGGCCGGGTACAGCTTCCGCAAGAAGCTCCGGGTCCCCGGCACCTACCGGCTGTTCTGCGCGGTGCACCCCGTCTCCATGACCGCGACCATCAAGGTCAGGCGGCGCTAGGAAGGCGCCTGTGCCGGCGGCACCGAGAAGACGAGACGCGGAGTTAGCGCTTTGAGGTGCGCGCCTGTGCCAACCGGGGTCAGCACGGCTTCGCGGCGGGCCTCACACCTCACGGCCTCGCTCTTCGCGCTAGTCCGCGTCTCTGCGCGCGAGTAGATAGAAGGCACCGGGTCCGGTCAAGGCCTCCCGCCACGGAGAGCGCGCTAATTGCGGGAAAATGCCTGAGCTCAGGCACCCCTTCGAGCGAGTTCCTCGCGTGCCTTCCTACGGAAGCGGAGCATCTTGCGAAAGTTGAGCCGATAGCGGGCGACCGCCGAGGCGGGCGGGAGCTCGAAGCCGCCGACGAGCTTGTGCGGCACCAGCGCCCATCCGTCGCCCTCTGGAACGAGGTCGCCGCGCACCTGGAAATTGCGCTGCCAGGCAAACCGCGGGTGGTGGTCGTGCGCCGTGAGGCAGGCCAGCCCTGGCTGAAGCGGCACCGCGAGCGGGGAACCGCCGAGCCGCACCCGGCGCTCCTGGCGATCGAGCTCGATCGGGAGGCGCACGGAGAACGGAAAGCCGTCCGGCGCCACGAGTGACAGCACGGCGGTCGGGTAGCGCTCGCCTAGCTCGTCCATCCGCGCGTCCCAGGCGGCGTTCCCGCCCTCCGCCGGCGCGTGCTTACCGGGCGGCTCCTCGTCGTGGCCGGAGCGGACCTCCTCCATGTGCGCGTCCAGCAGCTGCGGCTCGTGGGCCGCGTCCCCCTCGGGCCACACGTAGATGCGCTCGGGGCGCACATGCACATAGATGCGGGTGAAGTACCAACCGAAGAGGGCGCGCACCGGCTTCGGCGGCAGCTGCGACTTGGTCGCGGGCAGCTTCTCCGTGGCTTCGCGCGTGTAGCGCTCGCGGTTCGCCCCCAGGTCACGGTCGTCCACATCCGCGGTTCCCTGGACGAGCACCTGCGGCGGTTTCTCCAGCCCGCAGCCGGTGGGGTCGGAGAACAGCAGCGCGACCTTCGGGTTCGCTGCCGCGTCCTGGGCCTTCTTCGGATAGCCAAGCCCGGTGGTCACGTCGATGCACTCGTCGCCGGGCGAGTAGTAGGGGGTGACCGGCCAAGTGATCGGCTGTCCATGCCGATCGATCGTCGTGTACTCGGTCGTGATGAAGCGGTCGAAGACCCCCTGGATCTCCTCGGGCAAGGTGCCGGTCACGGGTCGGAATCTAGCGTCAGGGCAGGAACTCGCAAACCCGCCCCTCGTGCTCCGCGCCGTCGAGCGCGGTCCGGAGTACCTGCGCTTGTTTCGAGGCTGAAGCCCGCCCGTGAAAGGCCCGCGTTAGCGCTGGCGCCGAGGGCTGCGCGCTAAACGTCAGCCCGTGTCAGTTGTCACTGCCCAGGCGGTCCCAGCAGTAAAGATCGATCGCCTCCGCCGCGAGCTCCATCAGCCGCTCCTCTGACAGCCAGGGCAGCACGGTGTCGAGTGCCTGGTCTTCGCTGATCCCGGCGTCGAAGGCGTCGTCCCCGCGGAAGCCGGCCGCTATCCGCAGCGCCTCCCGCCGGTGCTCGCCGAGACGGGGGAAGGCGCGCAGCAGGAACTCCTTGTTGGCGATCGGCTGGCCGACCTCGAGCGACGCGTGCCACGCCGCGAGCATCGAGAGATCGTCCTCGTCGAGGTCCTCCACCGCCTTGGCGTAGTGCTGGCCGAGCTCGTCATCCGGGATGTCATCGACCCAGGCGCGCACCACCTCCGCGAGCAGCTGCCGCCTGGCCTCGCGACCGACGGCCTCCGCCACGACCCGGATGGCTTCCTGCGGCTCTATGAAGCAGAGGGGCATGACCGATCGCAAGATAGGGGCGGGACCTGACGGAACGGGAGGGATTGCCGGGCTCTCGGCCCGAGGCGCGCAGAGGATCAGCAGGGGCAGCGGGGACCGAGGAGAACGCTCCACCCGGGAGGTGTGGCGCCTTTTCATGAATATGTCAGGGAAAGTCGCCACACCCGCTCCCGCCGGGCCTTCCCCGGGAAGCCGGCACCCGGGCGCGTCGGATCAGCGGCCTGGGGTCTAGCGATCGCGCGGCGTCAGGGTGAGCTCTTCCTCCCAGCTGCAGAGGGCGGGCCGGCCCGGACAGTCGTGACAGAGCTCGGCGTGGGGATCGGAGGTTGGGACGAAGCGGGCCTCGACCAGCCCGCGGGCAAGCCCGCGAAGCTCGGCCTCGAGCCGCGGAGCGTCGGCGGCGTGGAAGACCGCGGCCACCGGCTCGGTGGGACGCTCGAGGAAGACGTAGGCGACCTCCGCCCGCTCCGCGCCGGCGCGGAGCGCGGCGAGCGCGTACACGAGCCGCTGGATGCCGTAGCGCTCCTCGCAGTACTCGGCCGCGTCTGCGCCCTCGAGCCGGTCGCTCTTGTAGTCGACCACCAGCGTTCCCTGCTCCTCGAGCGCGTGCACGTCTACCACGCCGTTCACCAGCAGGCTGCGCGCGACCGCGCCGTCCGGGGCGAGCGTGAAGGCGAAGGGAAGCTCTTTACGTACACGCCTGGCCGACGCGAGGCGCTGTCGCAGGGGACTGGCGAGGAAGCCCTCCACCATCGCCCGCAGGTCGGCCACGTCCCCGGCTCGGGGGGGAGCGCCATGCCGCTCGATCAGAGCCTCCACCTCGGCCTCGGACGGGGCGCGCGGACGCCGCACGTCGAGGCCCTCCAGCAGCTCGTGGACGAGGGTGCCTCGAAGCAGGGCCGGTAGCTCGTCGGCGCCGCGCGGCTCGGGGGCGTCGGGCTCGATCTTGGTCAGGGCTCCCAGCGGCTCCCGTTCGTCCCCCAGAGCCGGCAGGCGCAACGCGCGCTCGAGGTAGAAGCGGTAGCCGCAGCGCTCGTAACGGGTGAGCCCCGAGTAGCTCAGCCGGCTGACGGGCAGGGCACGGGGTGCCGGGACCGCTCCGAGCTCGAGTGGCGGCGTGGCCTCGCTCAGCACCCGGGCCGGCTCTGGGCGCGTGGGGCGCCGGTCGCCCGGAGCCAGGAGCTCGTCGATGGTCTCGGCAGTGCACCGCTCGTAGCGAACGCGGACCTCCCGGCCATTCCACGCGCCAACCGAGATCCCGCTCGCGTGGGCGCTGGGCAGGTCCGGACAGAACCCCCGCCACACCCAACGCATCGGCTCCTGGAGCGCCTGCCCGTCCGGGAGCCTGGTGAGGTCGGTGGCGCCGCTCAGGAGCAGGCGCTCCTGCGCACGGGTGACGGCCACGTAGAAGATCCGCTTCTCCTCTTCCTCGGCGCGCATTCGCTGCTCCTTCTTGATGCGCTCGAGCTCCTCGGTGTCCACGGGCGTGCCGCTCAGCGACGCGAGCCTCAGCCCGAGGGTCCCGTCCTCGGAGATGCGCAGCGGGCCGCGGTCCTCGCGGCCGTCCTTGCCGAGGTCGGCCACGCAGACGACCGGAAACTCCAACCCCTTGGCCCGGTGGATCGTCATCAGCCGCACGGCGTCGAGCTCCTCCGCCTCCAGTGGCGCCTCGCCCTCGCGCTCCTGGATCAGGTCGCGTTCGGCGACGAAGTCGATGAAGGCGCGCAGGTCGCGGCCCTCGTCGGCCTCGAACTCCCGCGCCATCCGCATCAGCTTGCGCACGTTCGCGAGTCGCCGGTCGCCCGCGGGCAGCGGGAGGACGCGACGGTCGTAGCCGGTCAGGGTGATGGCCCGGTCGATCAGGGTCTCGAGCGAGACCCCCGGAGCCGCGCGGCGCTCCGCCTCGAACAGCGTCACGAACTCGGCGACACGGCGCCCATCCGGCTCCGGCAGCGAGTCGAGCACGCCGTCGGAGCCGTCGCCTGCGGCCGCCTCGCTGATCGTCCACCACAAATCTCGCTTCAAGCGCCTGGCTGCGATCCGCATGAGGGCGAGGGCGTCGAGCGAGCAGCCCACGAGCGGCGACGCCAACACCGAATAGACGGCCAGCTCGTCGAGCGGGTTGGCGAGCGCCGCAAGCCAGTGACGCAGGTCGGTCACCTGCTGCTGCGACCAGTAGCCGCGGCCGCCGACGACGTGCGTGGGTACGCCGCGCTCCTCGAGCGCGCGCTCGTACACCTGCATGTGGGTGGTTGCCCGGAGCAGGATGACGACGTCGCCCCAGCGGAGGCCTTCCTTCCCGTGCAGCTGGGAGATGCGGCGGGCGAGCAAGCGGGCCTCCGCAGCCCGCCACGTGGGCGTCGACCGGAGTCCCCCGAAGAGCTCCTCGTTCGTCTCGAGCAAGGGCTTCCAGGCATCGCGGCCCTTGTCGGAAACAAGCAGCTCGACGCCACCTGGGGCGTCCCACGCGTGGGGCCCCGCACGCAGCGGTTCGAAGTCGTCCCCCCAGACGGAGGCGAAGGCCATGTCGATCGCGTCGAGCACCTGTCCGCGAGCGCGGAAGTTCGTGGTCAGGCTCTGGGCGCGCCCGCTCTCGGCCGCTCTTGCGTGGTGTTGGCGGAACACCCCCACGTCCGCGTTGCGGAAGCCGTAGATGGACTGGTTGTCGTCTCCAACCAGGAACAACCTCGGGCGGCTGGGGCCTTCGCCATCCGGCGAAGCCCCGGACGTCGCTTCTCCGCAAAGCAAGCGGAACAGCTCATTCTGCAGAGGATTCGTGTCCTGGAACTCGTCGACGAGCACGTGGCTGAAGCGGCCGGCGTACTGTTCCCGCAGGCCAGGATGGTCGCGCAGCAGGTCGCGGGCCATCAGCTCCAGGTCCTCGAAGTCGAGGCCGGAGCGCCCCCGCTTCAGCCGTCCGAGCTCCTCTCCGTATAGGTCGAGCAGCTCGCGGAGCAGCTCCCGGTCGAGGTACTGGCGGTGGTCCGCGCAGAGGCGGGTATACGCCGCCAGCGCCTCCCTGTAGGCCTCGCAGGCCTCGGATTCCAGCGCGTTCGCCCCCTTTCGCAGCTCCAAGCGGCGAAGCTCGGCGGGATCGCTAAGCGCACCGGCCTCGAGGCCGCCAAGCAGCGCCCCGCAGCGCTCGAGCCGCTCCACGGCGTCGCTCACGCGCTGGCCGCCGCCGCAGCGCCCGAGCTCCCTCAGGGCCGTGGCGGCTGCCGCCGCCAGGCGCTCCTGCTCCTCGGCCGGACTGGGGGGCTCGACCGGCTCCAGCCGCGGTCGACGCTGGCCCCGGCTGCGCAGGTGCGACCAGGCCGTGCGCACCATCTCTCGCAGCCGGTCGGGAGTGTAGGCGGCGACCATCTCGAGCCGGCGAGGGTCGCTTCGCTCCGGAAGGAAGGCCTCGAGAGCGTGGTCGAAGGCGTCGAGCCCGAGCCGCTCGCTCTCGAGCTCGTCCAGGACCCGATAGTCGGGGTCGATCCCGGCGGTCAGTGCGTGGGCGCGCAGTACCCGCGCGCACAAGCCGTGGACGGTCGAGATCCAGGCCCCCTCGGCCGCGCGCGCGTCGTCGCGCCGCCCAAGCTCGGCGAAGGCCCCGCGCACGCGCGCCTTCATCTCGGCCGCCGCCTTCTCGGTGAAGGTGATCGCCAGGATCGAGTCGACCTCGACGCCGTCCTCCGTCACCGCGCGGACGAAGCGCTCCACCAGCACCGAGGTCTTGCCGGTACCCGCCCCCGCCCGGACGAGCAGGGAGCCGTCGCGACGGCCGATCGTGGCGAGCTGCTCGTCGGTGAAGCCCGTCATGTCTCCGTCCGGCAGATCGAGGGATAGGCGCAGCCGCCGTTCCAAGCGCAGCTGTCGGGCTTGGCGCACAGGCGGCCGCCCCGCATGCGCTCGGCCGTGTCGGCGATCCGCTCCCGCGCCCAGGCCAGCCGCGCCTCGAAGGCGTCGTGGGTGAGGAGGTCGTTGGCGACGAAGTCCGTGCCCAGCTCCGACGAGAGCTCCGAGGCCAGCAGCCCGCGGGCCCTGCGGTCGTCGCCACCCAGCGGGTCGTAGACGCCGCCCGCCGGCCGCAGCCCGAGGACCTCCTCGACGGCGAGCATGTAGAGAGCGGCCTGGAAGCGGTTCTTGTCCTCCCAGCTCGCCGCCTTGTAACTGTCGACCGACTTGCCGCTCTTGTAGTCGCGCACGAGGGCGTGGCCGTCGTGCACGTCGACCCGGTCGATGCGGCCCCGCACGTTGACGCCGTCGATGGCTACCGGGTCGAACTCCAGCTCGAGGTGCTCGGGCTCGAAGCTGCCGTCGCGCGCGGCCTCGTGGCGGAGATAGCGCAGGACGTCGAACTCGAGCCGGCGTACCGCGGCCCGTACACGCGTCTGCTTGGGTGAGAGGTTGAACTCCGACCGATGCGCCCGGAGCTCCTCGAGCGCGA
This sequence comes from Actinomycetota bacterium, assembly GCA_046729895.1. Taxonomy (GTDB): domain Bacteria; phylum Actinomycetota; class Thermoleophilia; order Solirubrobacterales; family Thermoleophilaceae; genus DASXBA01. The sequence goes on along the minus strand of JBKPHP010000216.1, from coordinate 17,901 downwards.
TGCGCTCGGCGGTCCCCAGGTTGGCGGCCGTGACCCGCCGGTCGCCGGTCTCCTCCCGCACGCGCGAGTAGGTCCGCTGGAGCACCGCGTGGGCGTAGCTCCCGCGGACCATCTGCTCGGGGTCCGGCTCAAGCGCGTTCGGCCTCAGCAAATCCTCGACGAGCCACTTGACCGGGCAGTCGGCGAAGCGCTCGAGCGCCCCCGCCGAGACCGCCTCGCGCGCCTCGAGCTCGGCGAGTACGGGCTCGGCAGTCAGCGGCTCCGGCGCCGGCGGCTCGATTCGCGGGCCCGGCAGCGCGAGCGCGCGCTCGTACTCTGCGGCGGTAGGGGCGTCCTCCGGCGACCAGGTCACCTCGGAGAGCGACCGCGTGTGCGGGTGGAGCGCGTCGAACAGCTCCCGCACGTCGTCGAGGAAGAACGACTCGGCCTCGGGGTCGCCCTCCTCGTCGCAGTAGCGAGAGCTGAGCACCAGCAGACGCTCGGCGCGCGAGGCGCACACGTAGAAGAGGTAGCGCTCGCGCTCCAGCTGATCCTCGCGCAGCGGCAGCAGGAGACCGCTGGCACCCGCGATCTCGCGCCGGTCGGCGTCCGGCAGGAAGGGCTCGGGCGATGCGCCGCGCGGAAACTCGCCCTCCTGGAGGCCGCAGACGAGGACGGCCTGGAAGCGCCGCGCGCGCACGGCTTCGGGGCTCGCCACCTGGACGCGGTCGGGCTGGACGTCCTCGCCCACACGCACCGGCAGCTCGGCCAGGAGGTCGTGGACACGCCGGGGGTCGAGCGCCGCGCCGGGCACTGCCCGCACCTCGCGCAAGGCGTCGTGGGCCGCCTTGAAGGCCCGCGGATGGTCGAGCTCCGCTCCCAAGAGCACCGCGGCCCGGCGACGCCAAGGTGCCGCGAACAGCCGGGCGAGCTGGCGGTCGAGCTCTTCGAGGAACCCATTCGTCGAACCTGCGTCCCGAAGCCGGTCGAGCTCGTCGAGCGGCCACCTCTTCGCCTCCCAGAGGGCGCGCGCTCCGCGCGCGGTCTCGACGCCCTCCCGGCGAACCTCGGCTTCGAGCCGGTCGGCGAGCGCCGGGGTATCGAGCTTGCCCGGTGTGCGCAACCAGGCCAGCAGGTCCTCGGCGCTCCCGTCCAGCGAGGCACAGCGGACCAGGGCAAGGAGCCCACGACCGAGCCCGGTGTGGGAGAGCCGCACCGAGCGGTCGATCGAGTACGGGATCCCGTACGCCCCGAAGACCTGCTCGACTAGCGATGCGTAGCGGTCCGGATGGCGGAACACGACGGCCACGTCGCCGGGCGGCGTGCCCTCCCGGAGCATGCCCAGCACGCGGGCTGCCGCCAGCTCGATCTCGGCCCGCTCCCCACCCGCGGAGTGCATGACCACGGTGTCGGCGGCCTCCACGCGCCCGTTCTCGGCCTCCCACAGCCCGCGCTCCAGGTGGTGGAGCGCATCCCGAGAGGAGTCCGTGTAGTGGTCGGAGAGCGGCTCGAGCGCCACGTGGCTGTCGGCGAGGAGCCGGAGCCGGCCGTAGGTCTCCGCCACCGCCTTGAAGACCTGCCGTCCGGACTCGAACGGAAGCGAGACGGTCACGTCCGCCTCACAGCGACCGGCCAGCGTCTCGAGCGCGTCGAGCTCGAGCGGCGTGAAGTCGTCGAAGCCGTAGACGAAGACCGGTGTGCGGCCCCAGCGTCGAGGCTGACGCCGGAGGGCGTCGAGAGCGCGCCAGGCGAACAGCTCCCGGTCAGCCAGCCCCGCGTCGTCGAGCCGGTCGCGGTAGCGGAGGTAGACGGCGGCCACGTCCTCCGCATATCCGCGGCGCGGACCTTCCCCCGCCCACTGCCGGAGCGACCGCGCAAAGCGCGCCGGCTCCACCATCGAGCGCTCCAGCTCGGCGACGAAGCGAAGAGCCGCCCGACCGAAGCCAGGCTGCTGTGCCGACTCCGCCAGGACGGTCAAGGGCGCGCGCGCTACCGCTTCCTCGATGATCAGCTGGCGCTGCAGCTCGGACGCCACCGGCTCGCCGTAGCCTGCCCGCTCCGCGATCGTCTCGAACAGCCAGCCGAAGAGCAGGACGCGGGCCCCGAAGATCGCGCCGCGCTCGGCCAGCTCGCGCTGGCTGTGCTCGATGTCGGAGAACGCCGGCACGACCAGAACCGGCTCCTGCTCCAGGCGGTCACGCAGTCCGCCCAGCACCTCACCCGCCTTGGCGGCGTTGGCGGGACCCGTGACCAGTTTCAGCGGCACTACTCGAGTGTCGCGCCTCCGCCGGTCAACCTGACGCGATGATGCCGGCCGCGGCCGCGCTCCCGAGAGCCTCGGCGTAGCGGGCGGCGGGAAGCATCACAGGCGCCTCCTGCAGCTCCCAACCCTTGCCGGGGCGCAGCAGCCAGCGCGCCACCCGCATGCGGCCGGCGTCGAGCGCCTCGACCCGCAGCTCCTCACGCAGCTCGCCCGCCCGGCCGGGGCTCGCTCCGTGCTCTGGATGGCCCGCCGGGGGGACCTGTGCCGCCCGGAGCAGCCCGGGACTCCGGTCGAGCACCCCGCTCTCGGCCGCGCGCTGGAGCAGTCCGGGCAGGTCCTCCACCGCGAGGACCGGGGCGGCACGGCGAATCTGCCCCGCCATCCACGAGGCCAGCCTCAGCCCGCCCGGCACGCTCTCGAGCCGGACCTCATAGGTCCCGTGCTCATCGGTATACGGGCCGGCGCTGGCGTGCGGGCCTTTGAAGCCGGGGCCGGGCCCGGCATCCGCCCTCCGCGCGGCCCGCCGCGGGGGGCCGGAGCGGCGCCCGGGCGCCCGTGAGGGGTCGAGGACGGTGCCCTTCGAGCAGATGGGGCACTCGGCCGTGAAGCGATTGTGGCGGCAGAACTGAGGCACGGCTGTTCAGCCTAGCCCGCGGGACGCCTGCCAACATGGGCGCGGTGCGGACGATCGTCGTCTCCGATCTGCACCTTGGTGTCGAGAACGGCGCCGACGTCGCCAGGTTCCCCGCAGCCCGCGAGCGGCTGCTCGAGGCCCTCGGCGCCGCCGACCGCGTGGTGCTGCTCGGCGACGTGCTCGAGCTACGGGAACGCCCGCTCCCGGAGCTTCTACGGCGCGTGCAGCCGTTCTTCGAGGAGGCAGCCGAGGCACTGCGCGGCAAGCGCGTCACGCTTGTGCCCGGCAACCACGACCACGCCCTCGCGGAGCCGTATCTGGTGCGCTGGCGACTTGACGGCGCCTCCGACGTGTGCGACCAGGAGTGGCCCATCGAGCCCGACGAGGGAATCGCGGGCCGGCTCGCCGCATGGATGCCGCATGCGCAGCTGACCCTTGCCTATCCCGGTTTCAAGCTGCGGCCTGACCTCTACCTGACGCACGGCCACTACCTGGACGTCCACCTCACCATTCCGCGGCTGGAGGCGCTCGCGGCCTCTGGGCTGGCCCGAATGACGCGGCACGATCGCAAGTGCGGCTCGGTGGCGGATTACGAGGCGGTCCTGGCGCCCATGTACGCGTTCCACCACGCGCTCGCCCAGAGCGCCTCGCCGACGCCCCAGACCGGGTTCCTGTCGCGGGTGGTGTGGCAGCGCGCCACCGACCCCGAGGGCCCGCCGCTGGCCCGCTTCCTGATCGGCAGGGTCACCATCCCGGGCGCCGTGGCGGCGATCAACCGCTTCGGGCTCGGCCCGTTCAGCCCGGTGCTGTCGGGCGCGGAGCTGCGCCGCGCGGGACTGCGCGCCATGGCCGACGTCGTCCGCGCCCTGAGCGTCGGGGCCGACCACGTGCTGTTCGGCCACACCCACCGTCCCGGACCGCTCCCCGGCGACGACCTCGGCGAATGGCGGCTCCCCGGCGGCGGACAGCTGTGGAACGCCGGCAGCTGGTACCACGAGCGCGTCTTCCTGGGCGCACGGCCTCACGACAGTCCCTACTGGCCTGGCAGCGTGACCTGGATCGGCCCGAGCGGTCCGCCCGAGATCCAGAACGTTTTGCAGGACGTGGAGCTGCGGCCTGTGCCTCAGCCCGCACGCGCGCGCTGACCACGCCCCGCGTCCTCGCCGGAGGCCCCGGCAGGCGAGGCCTCCTCCGCCGGAGCGCCACCGTCGTCCTCCTCGGCCGGCGGGGACGGACGCGGTTCCTTGGCCCATTCCTCGTCGAAGTCGACGCGCCACTTGCCCTCGTCGTCCTGCTCCAGCTTCAGCTTGGCGCTGAAAGTACGCCCCGCGCGGCTCCTGAAGCCGGTGACGCGCTTCTCCGTGCGCCCGACGCCCGGGTCCTCGCCCCGCTCCCGTGAGGCTCGCAGCGACTCGATCAGCTCCTTCGCCACGTCCGACGGCAGCGACTTGCCGGCCTTGCGCTTCCAGATCACGAAACCGCAACCCGGGTCGTCCCTCGACCAGCAGGAGTAGCCCTTGCGGTTCTCGACCACCTCGCGCCCGCAGACCGGGCAGGGACCAAGCTTGGCCCGCTCGATCCTCACTCCCTTGAGCTTGTCGAGCTCCTCTACGGTCTCGGTGGTGAAGGCGGCGATGTCGCGCATGAACGCCGGGCGGGAGTCCTCGCCGTGCTCGATCAGCCCGAGCCGGTGCTCCCATTCGCCGGTGAGCTCGGGAGAGGTGAGGGGGTGCTGGCCGAGTAGCCGGATCACCTGGATGCCCTTGTCGGTTGCCTGCAGGGCCCGACCCTCCCGCTCGATGTAGCCGACCTGGATCAAGCGCTCGATGATCGAGGAGCGCGTCGCGGGCGTGCCGATGCCGGAGTCCTTCATCGCCTCGCGCCGCTGCTCGTCCTCGATGTCCTTGCCGGCGGTCTCCATCGCCGCGAGCAGCGAGGCCTCCGTGTAGCGGCGCGGCGGCTGCGTCTCCTTCCGCAGCGACTCGACCGACCGCGTCTCGACCCGCTCCCCCTGCTCGAGCCTCGGGAGCAGCTGGTGGCCGCCGGTGTCGTCGTCGGCACGCTCGGCCTCGGCCTCGTCGCCGTAGACAGCCTTCCAGCCGGGTTCGACCAAGCGCCGGCCGCTGGTGCGGAAGACGTGCTCCTCGACTGTGGTGTCCACCCTGGTGCGCTCGAACACTGCCTCGGGATGGAAGACCGCGAGGAAGCGCCTGGCCACCAGGTCGTAGACCTTCAGCTCGTCCCGGCCCATGCGCGACAGGTCGTGCTCCGAGCGCGTGGGGATGAGCGCGTGGTGGTCTTCCACCCTCCTGTCGTTCACCACGCGCTGCAACGGCAGCCGCTGCAGCGACGTCACGTACTCGGCCGCCCGCGTGTACTGGGCGTTCTGCCCGACGAGCTCCGCCGTCGGCTTGATCTCGGCCACCATGTCGCCCGTCAGGAAGCGCGAGTTGGTGCGCGGATAGGTGATTGCCTTGTGCTCCTCGTAGAGGCGCTGAGCGGCGGCGAGGGTGCGTCGGGCGGAGAAGCCGTAGCGGGTGTTGGCGTGGCGCTGGAGCGAGGTGAGGTCGTAGAGCAGCTGCGGCCGCTCGCGCTCCTCCCTCTTCTCGAGCTTGGTGATCTCACCCGGCTTGCCCGTGGTGTCGGAGACGATCTTTGCCGCCTCGTCCTCGGCGATCCGCTTGCCGCCGAGGTATCGGCCCGAGTAGAGGCGCTCGCCCTCGGCCGCGAAGTTCGTCTCGACGAGCCAGTATGGCTCCGGCTTGAAATCCCGTATCTCCTCCTCGCGGCGGGCGACCAGGGCCAGCGTGGGGGTCTGCACTCGCCCCAGCGAGACCGCGCCGTCGAACGCCGCCCGCAGCCGAATCGAGGCCGCACGGGTGGTGTTCATCCCGACAACCCAGTCGGCCTCGGAGCGGGAGCGCGCGGCGGCCTCGAGGCTCTCCATCTCCGAGCCCTCCCGTAGCCGCTCGAACGCCTCCGCGATGGCGCTCTTCGTCATCGAGTTCAGCCACAAGCGCTTGACCGGCTTGTTCGACTTCGAGGTCTCGTAGACGTACGCGAAGATCAGCTCGCCCTCACGGCCGGCGTCGCAGGCGTTGACGATCAGGTCGATCTCTTCGTCCTCGATGAGCCGATGGATCGCCCCGAGCTGCTTCTCCGCCTTGCCGTCGTTCGGAACTAGTTTGAACTTGTCGGGAATGATCGGCAGGTCGGCAAAGCGCCACTTCTTCAGCCTCGGGTCGTAGGCGTCCGGTTCGGCCAGGCCCACCAGGTGACCCACCGCCCAGGTGACGACGAAGTCGTCGCCGACGAGGTGCGTCTTGTCCTTGGCCTGCTTGAAGGCACTCGGGAGCGCGCCAGCGAGGTCGCGGGCGACGGAGGGCTTCTCTGCGATCACGAGCGTCTTGGGCATGTCGAGTCCAACGTCAGGTTAGCCCCGCCAATTAATTTCGCCGTCGGCGACCGCTTGGCTTGCCGATACGGGTTCGGACGGGTACGGTCGTGTTGTCCGGACTCCCCGGGTGTAACTCCGCGGCCGTTCGGAGGGAGGGAACCCGAACGCACCTTCGCCCCTCATGGATGCCGCTCCGCGCCGCTGTCGTCGGACTGGCCGCTGTGGTCGGACTGGCCGCCGTGCTTGCGCTGGCGCCCCTCGGCGGCTCGGCCGGCGGAAAGCCGGGCTCGGGCGCGGCGAACGCCAAGGCACACCCCGGGAAGGTCGGGCGGCCCGGTCCGACCGCCAGGGGCCACCGCTCCCACGGCAACCGCTCCAAGCGCACCCGGTTCAAGGCGGTGCGCGGAAACGGCGCACGGGGACACGGCAAGGCCGTGGCGGCGGGCGCGCGGTCACAGCGTCAAGCCGCCAATCACCCCGCGACTCCGGCCCAGGCTGCGCCCCCCGGCTCCGCCAGGTTCCGCTCGAGGAGCTCCCAGCGACGTGGATCCGTTCGAGCGCGCGCTGCCGCTCGGCGAGTGCGCGCCGCCGCTAGGCGACTTTCGGCAGCCCGGCGCCGGTCCGCCGTCCGACGGAGGGCCGCCGCCCGACGCCGGGCCGCAACCCGCCGGGCGCGGAGCTCCCGCCGTTTCGCGGCTCGGTTCGGGTCGATCGCCGCGCTAGCGCCGGCTGTCGCCTCCCCCGACGGCAACAAGGCCGTTGGCTCCTCCGGCGGCAAGAAGGCTCAGCCGCGAACCCCGCGGGCCGGGCACCCCCGCGCGCGTCGCGAAGGGCGCGGCCGGGTGGTCCCGCGGGTGGTGCAGCGGCTCGTGACGAGCGTGCCGACGGCGGTGTGGATACTCGTGGCCGGGCTCGGCTGCTTGCTCGCGGCGACGCTTGGCTGGACCGGCCTGAGCGCACTCCGCGAGCGGCGGTTGAGGCGCCAGCGGAATGCGCTCCTGAAGGAGGTCGGGCTCCTCCAGTCGGCCCTGCTGCCGGCGGTGCCCGCCGAGATGGCGGGGGTGGCCCTGGCGGTTGCGTACCGGCCCAGCGAGGGTCCCGCCGCCGGAGGAGACTTCTATGACTGTTTTCCGCTCCCCGGGAATCGGGTTGGGCTCCTCGTCGGCGACATGTCGGGCCACGGTGCGGACGCGCTGGCTCAGACGGCTCACGTCCGCTTCATGCTGCGCGCGTACCTGGAGGCTGGCACGGAGCCCCGCGCCGCGCTTCGCCTCGCCGGGGATGCGCTGGAGGACAAGCTCGAAGCCGACTTCGTGACCGTTCTCGTCGCCGTCTACGACCCGCGCTGGGCAACCCTGACATTCGCCAGCGCCGGGCATCCGCCCCCGCTCATCAAGGCGCGGGGAGCGCCAGAGCCGGTGACGACCGGTGGTTCGCCACCGATCGGGGTGGGGCTTCCGACGGGGCTGCGGCAGACCGCGGCGTCGTTGCCCGGGAACACGCTCGTGTGCCTGTATACCGACGGCGTGGTGGACGCGCGCGTGGGACACGGGCGGCTGGGGCGGGAGCGGCTGGAACGGCTGCTCGAGCAGTTCGAGCAAGCCCCGAGCGCCGACCTGCTGCTCGACCGGGTGGCCGACACGACAAGCCGCCGCCACCCCGACGACATGGCGGTTTGCCTGATGCGCACCCCCGCCCGCGCCTTCGAGGAGCAGAGGCTGCACGTCGAGGAGCTCGAGCTTCGCGACGGCGACCTCGAGCGCGGCATCGCCACTCGCTTCCTGCGCGCATGCGGGGTACCCGGCCCAGAGGTCCAGGCCATGCTGCGCGGCGTGGGACCCGTCGCGCAGGAGTTCGGCGGCGCCGTGCTGCGCGTGTCGTGGCTGGACGGCGCGCGGGAGTTCGAGGTGTCGGCCCCTGGAGCCCCGAACCTCGAGCCGGCGGAGTCCTCGACGCCCGTGCGTAGGGGTCAAGGAACGCCTCCCTAACCAGGGCGCCGGGCGCTACTTCCGGGATTTCCCTCAGCGGGCGCACGGGCCCGTATCGACCGTTCCGCCGACCCGCGACAGCGCGTTTCGCACGACCGAGTCGGGGACGCCGAAGCCCGTTTGACCGCCGTCGGACACGCTGGCCGCGAAGATAGTCGTCACCACCCGCCCGCCGCCGTCCACCGCCGGCCCCCCGGAGTTCCCGGAGCGAACGAGCCCTCGCAGGGAGGTGATCAAGCGCCGCACCGGCCCGTTGCCGTAGGCGTCCTGGGTGGTCACCGTGCTCGTCCCGCCGAGCCGTCCCGGCTGCACGTCGTAGGGGCCGTTCTCCGGAAAGCCGAGGATCGCCGCCGATGTGCCCGGCTTCGCGTTCACGTCGAGCCCGAGGGCCGGGATGCCGTTCAGTGCTTCGGCCCGCAGGATGGCCACGTCGTTCGTCGGGTCGAACCAGACCGGCTGCGTGTCATAGCGGGCCCCCTGGCCGGCCACCTGAGCCGTGGTGTCGTCCTGCCCGGCGACCACGTGGGCATTCGTGACCACGAGCCCCTTTCCCGCCACCCAGCCGCTGCCCTCGACGCCCAGGCCGCAGGCGGTGCCGAGCAGCTTCACCACGCTGCGTCCCGCCGCCTTTACCTCCGGGTCGCTCGCGATCGCGGGGCTAGGCGGCGGGACCCGGGCCTGCGGCCCCGAGATCTGCGGAAACGGGTCGAAGCGCGCGAGCGCCTGGAGGATCGGCCCCGATGGCGGCAGGACCCCGTTCAGCTTCCTCAGGATGGCGGAGCGCTGGATCGGCTCGCGCAGCTCCCGGGCGCCGGGCGTCTGCAGGGCCACGGCGCCGATCACCCACGCCAGGCCGAGACCCAGGCAGGCCAGGAGGGCCGCGCCTCCGATCCCGTCGAGCAAGCCGAGGCGCTCTCCGAGCCGGTAGCGGAGATGGAAGCCCAGGATCTCGAGTCCGGACGCGAGCAGGCCGCCAACAAACAGAGCGCCAATCAGCGCGAAGAGCGGCGCGTACTCCGAGTGCGATCCCTCCGAAAGGAGGAGCGGCGCCACGCGGGAGCCCACGAAGGCGCCGGCGACGAACCCTGCAAGCGACAGCGCGCCGACGATCAAGCCCTGCGCATAGCCCCAGACGGCCAGCAGGACCGTGAAGCCGACGATGATCCAGTCGATCGAGGTCACGCGACGAAAGCTACATCCGCCATTACCATCGCTTTCGGGCCTCGCGTGAATCAGCTGACAACCCAGCGCCGCCGGCGCCTGACCCGCCGCGCGCTTCCCGTCCTCGGCGGGCTGGCGGTCCTTGCGCTCCTCGCGGGCGTCGTGGTCGGCTCGGGCATCGACTCGGGCGCCGAGCGGACGGCCCGTGCCTTCGGGCGCGCCTGGGAGCAGGGCGACTACCGCCGCATGCACGAGCTCCTCACGGCGGAGGCCCGGTCCCGCTGGGACGAAAGGAAGCTGAAGCGGGCGTACGTCGTGGCGGCGGACACGGCCACCGCCGGCTCGGTCGACATCGGTGACCCGCAGGGTGAGCGGCGGGGAGCAGTGCGTCTGCCCGTGGAGGTCCGCACGCGCGTGTTCGGCACGGTGCGAGGAGAGGTGTCGGTCCCAGTCGAGGGACACGCGGTTGCCTGGGCGCCCGACCTCGTCTTCCCAGGGCTTGAGCCAGGCGACGCCCTCAGGCGGCGTACGAGGGAGCCGGCCCGCGGGCGGATCCTGTCCCGCAACGGCAAGACCCTCGCCAGGGGTCCCGCACGCTCGCGGAGCTCGCCTCTCGGTCCGCTTTCCGCTTCGATAGCGGGTCAGGTGGGCAAGGCCGACAATGCGGCGGCGCGCGAGGTCGTCTACGCACTCGGCTTCCCACGCGATTGGCCGGTGGGCCAGACGGGCCTGGAACGTGCGTTCGAGCGCCAACTCGCCGGTCGGCCGGGAGGCGAGCTCCTGGCGGGTACCCGAGTGCTGGCCCGCTCACGGCCTGTACGCGGACGGGACGTCCGCAGCACGATCGACACCCGGCTGCAGGGGGCGGCCGTCAGGGCCCTGGCGGGCCGTTTCGGGGGAATCGCCGCTCTGGACGCCCGTACCGGCGAGATTCGGGCGCTGGCCGGTGTGGCGTTCTCGGCCCTGCAACCGCCAGGCTCGACGTTCAAGATCGTGACGACGACCGCGGCGCTCGAGGCCGGGAAGGTCAAGCTCGACGACCGGTTCCCGGTGCAGACGCGCGCCCTGATCGACGGCGTGGCGCTCGAGAACGCAAACGGCGAGTCGTGTGGCGGGACGTTCGAAGTGAGCTTCGCGCACTCGTGCAACTCCGTGTTCGCACCCCTCGGCGTGAAGGTCGGCGCGAAGCGGTTGGTCTCCGCGGCGGAGCGCTACGGCTTCAACGCGCCGCCGAGCGTCCCCGGCGAGCGGCCCAGCACGCTGCCCCCCGCGAGGGACATCCGCACGCCGCTGGAGGTGGGCTCGACCGCGATCGGCCAGGGCAAGGTGCTGGCCACCCCGTTGGAGCTCGCATCGATTGCGCAGACCGTGTCCGCCGGCGGGGTTCGCAGCATCCCCACACTCCGCGTCGGCCGGCGGAGGCCCGCTCCCGTACGCGTTACCAGTCCGCGCGTGGCACGCACCGTCGAACGTCTCATGGTCGACGTTGTGGCCTTCGGCACCGGCACCTCCGCCGCCCTGCCCGGCGTCAAGGTGGCCGGCAAGACCGGGACCGCCGAGCTCGGTGACACGCGCGGGCCGAACGCCGACGCACACGAGCGAGGCAACACCGACGCCTGGTTCGCGGCGTACGCGCCGGTCGGGCGGCCGCGAATCGCGGTCGGGGTGATGCTCGTGCGAGCCGGGGCGGGAGGCCAGACCGCCGCGCCGGCCGCTCGGGTGGTCCTGGACGCCGCGCTATAGCCGGCGGCGGCCTCGCCCCGTCGGCGCAGCCCGTCGCGACGGCCGCGCGGGTCTAGATATCGAGCGTAACGGTCAGTTTCTCGTGGTCCGGCCTCGCCACCGAGGCGGGGGCCATGATCTCGAGCTCGAGCGGCCGGTTCTCGGTGTTCGAGAGCGGCAGCTTGAAGAGGAGCATCGATCCGGCGGTGGGCCCGAGCTGGGCCACGCTGCCGGCCTCCGGCTGGCACTCGTCCGGAGCGAGGCGGGTGGGCTTGTAGGCGAAGTCGTCGTCGGCCGGGAGCGGGCTCGGGTGGAACTCGTTGCCCTGGTTGTCCACGACCGTGAACTGGCTCGCCGTGGGGAGGGGCTGGTTGCCGTTGTTGCATGCCTGCAGGAAGACGCCGTAGAGCGTCTCCCCCTTCCTCGCGGGTGGACCCTTGTAGTAGGCGCTGTCCGGCGGGATCGCGGGGTTGAGCTCCCGTGTGATGAAGACGTTGTAGTCGATGCCGGCGAGGTCGAGCGAGAGGCCTTCGCGCGCAGGCTCCTCGGTGCCCTGGCCCTTGCTTCCGCATCCCGCCAGCCCCGCGGCGAGCACCAGCCCGCACGCCAGCGCGATCGTCTTCCCTGGCAGGGGCATCCGGCGGCGCATCCTATTGGGCGCGGCCTTCGTGGCCGGGCCGGCGCGGGCGGGCCGGGTCCATACCCGTGGGCGCTCCGAAGCGGGGCGCCTTGAGAGGCTCGTAGCCCCCCACGCTGGCGCGAGCGAGCGGGCGCTCGGGCGGCTCCTCGAACACGAGTCGGAGCCTCTCGAGGGCCATCTTCGTCCTGCGCCTGATCCATCCAGCCGCACCCGCCTCCCTGAAACGATCGATCACCGTGGCGGGCTCGCTGTAGGTCGTCAACTCGACGTGGGTCAGCCCACCGGCCTCCTGCTCGAACTCGTACACGGCGAGAGAGCGATTGCGGCCGCGGCGACCCACGCGGGCCTCCTCGACGATTCGCCGCGGCCTGTCGTACTCGACGATCGCAAGCTCGACGTACTCCTTGGCAAGCGGAGCCCGCAGGAGGAAGCGCGCGGCGGCGCCGAGCCCGACGGAGTTGAGCCGTGCCAGGCGGTAGTCCTTCAGATAGTGGTCGGTCCAGGCCGGCCGGCCCGCCAGGTCCGCGACGAAGTCGAACACGTCCTCCCGCGGCGCGGAGATGTGCACGGCGACCGTGACCTGGCGCATGGCGCCGAAATTCTATGCCGGGAGCTCAGGCAACCTTGGGCGCTACGGCCAGCGGCCGCTCGTTCGCCCCCACGCGCTGCGAGCGCACTGCCACGCGCCGCTCTTCCGGGAGCGCGCCGAAGCAGAGGTCGCAGAGCAGGCGGCCTGAGTCGAGCTCATGCAAGCGCTCACCGGCAAGCGGGGTCCGCTTGCAGGCGGAGCAGCTCGAGCCGCCGGCCCCGAGCGAGCCGATGCTGCGCCTGAGGAGCATCGAGCCGAGGTCGGGCATGGGCTCCAGTTTCGGGACAGCGCCGGACAATCCTCTCCCGCCAAGGAGGACGAAACGGCCCAGAAGGCCGCCACAAGTGCGCCATTCGCGTGAAAGTCCGTGCAATTAGCGGACTTTTCACGGCATGTTTGTCGACGCGTCGTTACCATGCGCACAACCCCCAGGCTTGAGGAGAGATACCGATGGAAGCCTTCAGCGCCGGGACCCTGGCAGGGGCCGGCTCGTTCAGCTGCGACGCATGCGGCTTTGCGATCGCGCTCCACGAGCTCGACGAGGTCCCGACCTGCCCCGAATGCGGGGGCACCACGTTCAAGCGCGCGTCGCTCTTCACGCGCGAGCAGACCGCTCCCGAGCCGTCCGTAGAAGGCCCGCCGGACTGGCTCGACGGAGCCCGCGGCGCGCTCGTGGCGGAGGGCGACTACCTCGCCTTCGAGGACGATGAGCGCGTCCGCGTCCTCCCGCTGCAGGACGGCTGGACGCGCATCGGGCGCAGCCTTTCCGCGCACGTCCGCTTCGACGACCCCACAGTCTCGCGTCGCCATGCGCTGCTCTACCGCGACCAGGCCGGGGCGCGCATCCTGGACGACCGCAGCCTGAACGGTGTCTTCCGGAACGGACAGCGGGTCGACCACGCCGAGTTGAAGGACGGCGATGAGATCGCGCTCGGCCGCTACCGGCTCTACTTCGTCTCGCTGACCGGCGAGCGCGAACCGGCGGTGGTCGAGACCGCGTTCCGCTGAGCCGGCTGAGGGAACGGAGTGACCCGAAGGGCCCGCCTCGCGGGCCCTTCGTCGTGGGTCCACCGCGGAGGCGCCGCTCGCCGGGTGGGCCGTTTGCTTTCGCCCGCCCGCTCCGGGTGCTGGGCGAAAAGGGCGCGCCATGCCGCCTGGAGCCCTCAGGGTTCGGCGCGCTCCACGATCAGTGCATCCGCGCGCCCCGTCGATCGCTCCCTGACAAGCCTCCCGAAGAGGCTCCGGTGTTCCGCCACCCAGCGGTAGCCGCGGTTGGTTGCGCGCGGGAACCGCTCGAAGAGCGCGGCCAGCGGGCGTCCTCCCGGTAGCAGCCGGAAGAGGGGCCCGGCCGCCGCCCCCGCCGAGCGCATCTGGCCACCCGGAGCGACCAGGTGCCATGACGTCATCCGGTCCTCCTCCGGCACGCCCGCGAGAAGGCGATCGGCGTCGAGATCCTGCAGGGCGATCGGACGCAGGACCCTCCGGCGGTCCCAGCGGAGGAGCAGCCCGAGCGACCAGCGGCAGAAGCCGCAGTCGCGGTCGTAGAGGACGGCATATCGGTGCACGCAGCGGACCTCCCCGGCCGCGGGTCGGCGACTACTCGGTGGAGATCGAGGGGTCCGTCTGCTGGCTCATGGGCACCGACATCACGAAGTTCGCCTGCGGATCCGCCGCCAGCTCGCCGATCCGCGCTGCCTCCTCCTCCTGTCCCGTAGCGCGTAGCTCGTCCGCGTAATGGCCGAGGAGCTCCTGCACGTCGAGCACACCCTCCGCGTCGAGGTCCTCGAGGCTTATCTTGGCGCCCTTGCCCTTGCGTAGCTGGAGCGCCTCGCGGGTCAGGTTCCATTCGGGGTTGATCCGCAGGTAAACACGGCCGCCCGTTTGACCGGCGCAGAACCAGGGTCCGGGATCACCGAGCACGACCGCGCGGCCGTTGGTCATGTACTCGAAGGCGAAGCCCTTGATGTTGGCCCGGTCGGCTACGCACCCCAGGGAGTCGTCGAGCGGCTGCTGGGGCTCGCCGCCGATCACCACGTCTGCGCCCGACAGGCGAATGCAGAAGCGTGAGTCGGCATCTCCCTGCACGAACAGCCGCCCCCGTTGAGCTCCGTACGCGAAGGACTTGCCGACCGAGCCGTTCACGCGACGACCGAAGCGGTTCTTGCCCTTCATGATCGCCACCTTGCCGCCGAGCATCGTCTTGGCGACCCCGTCCTGGGCGCCGCCCTCCACGGTGATGTCGAGGCCGTAGACGTTGAAGGCGCCGAGGCCCTGGCCGCCCACCGAGCCACCGTTGAAGTGAAGCCTGGCGAGCGTGTCCTCGGTGGCCTCCGGACCCCCCTTGAAGATGCGCATGCGGGCGATCTCGCCCGCTAGCTCGGTGCCGAGCACGCGGTCGTGGGCGTCCGTGGCCTCCTCCCACTCCCGCTCGATGGCGTTGCCCGTCGAGATGTCGCCTGCCAGCGCGGCCAGCTTGGCGGAGGCCTCCTTGACCTTCATTCGGATGGGGCGGGCCACGATCAGGCCGGCCGCCTCGCGCTCGTCCTCCGGTCCCGGCAGGTCGAGCGGCTCCAGGTCGAGCATCTCGTCGATCGGCTTGATCAGCTCCTCCACGTCCACGCCGTGGAGGTGGCGCGCCTGCACGAGCAGGTCCGAGCGGCCCACGAGGTCCTGGGCGCGCTCGAAGCCGAGCTGCGCCGTGAGCTCGCGGACCTCCTCGCCCATGGCCTCGAAGAAGCGCGCGCAGTTCTCGGCTGCGACCTCGTACTCCTGCGGCGTGAACTTCTTGAGGCCCTTGAGGTCTGCCTCGTCCTTCGTCTCGATCTGGGTCGCGATGCCCACGTGGCAGGTGTCGAGCTGGCAGCCGCGGCAGATCGTGCACCCGAGGGACACCATGGCAAGCGTGCCGAAGCCCACCCGATTCGCACCGAGGCAGTGGAGCTTGACGATGTCGTGCGCGTGGCGGTAGCCCCCGTCCGCCCAGATCTCCACCCGGTTGCGGATGCCGGCCTCCATCAGCGCCACGTGCACCGCCCGGGTGCCGATGTCCGAGGGGAGCCCGACGTGCCGCAGCGCATGCGAGCGCGCCGCGCCGGTGCCGCCCTCGAAGCCGGAAAGGGTGATCATGTCCGCGCCCGCCTTGGCGATGCCGACGCCGATCGTGCCGATGTTGGGCACGACCGGAACCTTCACCGACACGCGAACGTCGGGATTGGCCGTCTTGAGCTCGTCGATCAGCTCGGCGAGGTCCTCGATGGAGTAGAGGTCGTGGTTGTTCGAGGGCGAGATCAGGTCGGTGCCGGTGGTGGCGTTACGCGCCTCAGCCACCTTGTCCGTGACCTTCTTGGCCGGCAGGTGGCCGCCCTCCCCAGGCTTGGCCCCCTGGCCGATCTTGATCTCGACCAGGTAGGAGGAATTGATCATCTCGCTCGTCACCCCGAAGCGGCCCGAGGCGACCTGCTGGCCCCGCCACATCGGGTACTTGCCGTACAGGTCCTGGATCTCGCCGCCCTCGCCGTTCATGGCGATGATGTTCGCCCGCTTGGCCGCCTCCGCGTAGGCCCGGTAGGCCACCTCGCCCTGTGAGCCGAAGCTCATCGATGAGATCACGATCGGGTAGGAGTGCAGACCCACCTCGGCGGTGGCCTGGGCGACCGGCTCGCGGTCGGACTTCAGGTCGAGGACGTGCCGGAGGGAGATAGGGTGCTCGAGCTCGAGCTGGCGGACCTTCTCCGAGTACGCCTCGTAGGCGCCGCTGCCGTTGGCCGCCGCCACGGCGGCCTTGTAGACCTTGGGATAGAAGCGGAACGTCTTGGCGGGCTTCGAGTCCTCGTCCCCGGCCAGGATTCGCTGGCGCTCGTCGCCATCGGCGTCCAGCTCGGCGAAGCCGGCGCCGCCGTTCTCCGAGCCGAAGTAGGACGGGGTGTCGAAGATCGCCGTGAGCTCGGGTTTCACCCCGATGCAGGCGAACAGCCGCGCATAGCCGCGCACCTCGTGGATGCCGATCGTGGAGATGACCTTCTCGATCCCCTTCCGCAGCGCCGAGCAGAGGTTGGAGATGTCGTCCTCGTAGTCGTCCATCAGCGCGACCTCGACCATCACGTACGGGCACACGCCGTCGGCGCCCAGGCCGAGGGCGACCATCACGTCGTGGACGTTCCGGATCGCCGCCGAGCGAAGCACGATCCCGCAGCGCCGACGCAGATTGGTCTCGCCGGGCTGCACGAAGTGCTCGCGCAGGGCGAGGTCGACCGCGGCCAGGGCCAGATGGGGATCGAGATAGCGGCGGTCGCCCTCGTAGGCGGTGCGGTCTGACAGCACGAGCAGCTCGCAACCCTCGCGGACCGCGGTGGTGGCCTCCTGCTTGAGGCGCTCGATCGCGCCCTGCGTGCGTTCGGCCTCGAGACAGGAGAGATCGAGCACCTTGCCGCTTCCGCGGAAGGCCTCCCAGAGGTCCTCGAGCAGGAAGGTCTTGTGCTCCCGCGCGACGGCGCGATAGCTCTGGTCGGACAGCGGGGCGAGCGCATCGTGGCCGCCCAGCAGGACGGGGAAGGCGGTCTCGATCGTGCCGGCCTCCTCGGGGATGCCCTGGATCCCCGGGCGTGAGCCGAACACCGCCCGGCAGGAGAAGTGCTCCACCTCCCGCTCGCGGTCGATGGCCGGGTTGGTGACCACCGCGACCGACTCCTTGAAGTAGTCGGCCAGGTTCTGACGCTCCGGCGACAGGCACGCGAGCGGTCCGTCGTAGCCCAGGGAGCCGATCGGCTCGGCGCCCGTGGCGGCCATCTGCTGCACGAGCTTCATGTCCTCCCGCTGCCAGCCGAACCCCCCGAGCACGCGGTCCTCGACCTTGATCGGCTCCGAGGGCCCGGCGCTCGTGTAGCCGGGGATCTCGGCGCCCGCGGTGGGCCCGCCGGTGAGGATCGCGCCGGCGAAGGTTCCATCGCTGTACCCGCGAGGGGTGGCCCCGGAGCGCTCACCCCCCGCCGCGGTCCGCTCGTGCCAGCGCCGCGCGCACAGCTGCTGCAACTCCTGGTGGTCGCGCAACCTGCCCTCACCCTTCTTGCGATCGAGCGTGACGAGCAGCTTCTCGCCAGGGGCGAGCGGCTTGGGCTCGGACACCGTCTCGGCGACCGCTACCACGCCGGGCTCGGAGGAGAACACGTGCGCCTCGCTCGTCTCGACGTGCCAGAGCGGCCGCAGACCGAGGGCGTCGGTGGAGAAGATGCACTCGTCGCCGTGGCGGGACAGGAGCGCCACCGGGCCTTGCGCGAACGGGCCAAACGCCTGGCGCAGGTACATGTAGAAGCCGCGCAGGTCGCCGGGAATGCCCTTGATCTCGTTGACGATCGGCGGCAGCACGAGCTCGACCGCCTCGACCAGCGAAAGGCCCTCCCGGTTGATAAGCGCCTCGACGATGCGTCCCAGGTCCTGCGAGTCGGAGGAGTCGTCGGCCAGCGGCACGCCCAGCATTCCCGCCTCCTGGCGGAGCCGCGCGATCGTGTTGATCTCGCCGTTGTGCCCGAGCA
>JBKPHP010000215.1:0-9730 GCA_046729895.1 Actinomycetota bacterium | reverse complement strand
GCCTCTGCCCGAGCTCGCGCCCGCAGACCAGGCGCTCGGTGCTCCACAAGCTCGCCACCGGGCGGCCCGAGCGGGTCGGGCGCTGGCTCCGCGGCGTCCGCGGCTCCTCGCGCCCGACCTTCTACTTCAAGCACGTCCTGCTGCCCCACGCCCCATGGGGCTACCTGCCATCCGGCCGGCGGTTCTCGGACGGACCCGGCCCGCGCCGCTACTCGTGGAACCTCCTGCACTTCAACCGGTGGCTGGTAAACCAGTCCTACCAGCGGCATCTCCTCCAGGTCGGCTTCACGGACCGCGTGCTTGGACGGGTGCTCGACCGCCTGCGGTCCACGGGCCTCTACGACCGCTCGCTGATCGTCGTCACCGCCGACAACGGCGAAGGGTTCGGCCGGCTGGGCAACGGCCACGAGATCAACCGGGCCAACGCGGGCGACATTGCGCTCACGCCGTTGATCATCAAGCTGCCGGGCCAGCGGACCGGCCGCCTCCTGGGCCGCCACGTCCGCACGATTGACGTGCTCCCGACGATCGCCCGGATTGCCCACGTGCGGCCGCCACGGGGAGTGCAAGGACGCTCGGTCTTCGGACCGGCCGCACGGCGAATCCCGAGCTCGACGATGCTCGTCAAGCGGTCCGGCCAGCGCCTTCGGCTCAGCTTCAAGTCGCTGAAGCGCCGGGGGAGCGCGTCGCTGAGGCTGAAGCTTCGGCTGTTCGGCTCCGGCAACGCGCCGCCGGGGCTGTTCGGCCTCGGCCGGCGGCGCTCCTTGCAGGAGACACAGGTCTCGCGCTGGACGGTCCTCGCCCCGGGCGGCACGCGGGCCGAGATCGACGACCCATGCCGCTACCGGCGCGTGCAGCGCTCCTCGGGGTCGGTTCCGGTGAGGGTGATGGGCCGCCTGACCGGGAGTGGCTCGCGCAAGGGGATCGACATCGCGGTCGCCGTGAACGGGACGATCGCGGCCACGCCGCCCACCTTCCCCCCGCGGCGAGGCGCGGCCCAGCTCTTCTCGGCGCTCGTGCCGGAGAGCGCCCTGCGGGACGGCGAGAATCGGGTAGAGCTCTACGCGATCGTCGGCCGCGGCACTCCCCGGCTGCGACCGCTCACGCCCTGACCGCCTCGTCCACGGGAGTGTCGTCGGCGACGAGCTCGAGAGTCCTCCCCACGGCGGCCCGCTCACGAAGGAGCGCCGCGAGCACCGCCGCTACGTCATCGCGGCTCACCTGGCCGCGCCCCACGCGCTCCCCGAGCGCGACCCGCCCGATGCCGGGCTCGTCGGTCAGTCGCCCAGGCCGGACGATCGTGTAATCCAGCCCGCTCGCCTGTAGCTCCGCGTCCGCCTTACCCTTGGCGCGCACGTAGGCGCTGAATGTGTCGTCGCCCTCCCGGTCGGGATTCGCGCCCATGGAGCTGACCATCACGTAACGGGAGATGCCACGAGCCTTGGCGGCCGCGATCAGCTTGGCGGCGCCGCCGTAGTCCATCGTCTCCTTCCGCTCGGGGCCGCTTCCGGCTCCCGCCCCGGCGGCGAACACCACAGCGTCGGCGTCGTCCAGCGCCTGCGCGACCTCCTCCTCGCTTGCCGCCTCGAGATCGCAGACGACGGGCTCGCCGCCTGTGGCGCGGACGTCGTCTCCGTGGTCCGGGTCGCGGATGAGCGACAGGACCTCGTCCCCGCCCTCGCTGAGGAGGCGCGTGAGCCGCAGGGCGACCTTGCCGTGTGCTCCGGCGATTGCGACTCGCATCGAGGACAACCTACCCGGCCGTCACGATCACCACGACCAGGCAATCCCCAGCAGCAGCCCGACGACCGTGGCGGCGGCGAGGAAGCGATCGTCGGGCCGGGCATATTCGCCGCGGCTCACGCCTCCTCCACCTCGAAGTGCCGCCGGAAGGCGTAGCCGGTGAAGGCGAGGCCGAGAAGAGCAAAGCCCGTGCCGATCGCCACGTACGGCCAGTGTGCCCCCCCAGCCAGCTCGGGTACGACCCTCCCGGTCCCGAGCGCAACCGCGAAGGCGGCCAGCGCGGTGCGCCACCACGCGAGATAGGTGCGCTCGTTCGCGAGCCGCGTCCGCCTGGTGGCGTCCCCTACTCCGCGCTCCACCGCCACGAGCAGGAAGCTAACGCAGCCGGGTACGCTCACGGTGATGGATCTCCGCCCCCTCGGCCGCACCGGGCTGCGGGTCAGCCCGCTCTGCCTGGGCGCGATGATGTTCGGGGCGTGGGGAGAGACCGACCACGACGAGTCGATCCGCATCATCCACCGGGCGCTCGACGCGGGAATCAACTTCATCGACACGGCGGACGTGTACTCCCGCGGCGAATCCGAGGAGATCGTCGGCAAGGCGCTGGCCGGCGGACGCCGCGACGACGTGATCCTGGCCACCAAGGTCCACGGCAGCATGGGCTACGACCCCAACGAGCGCGGCAACTCGCGCCGCTGGATCATCCGTGAGGTCGACAACAGCCTCCGGCGGCTCGGCACCGACTGGATCGACCTGTACCAGATCCATCGCCCCGAGCCCGACACGGACATCGACGAGACGCTGGGCGCCTTGAGCGATCTCGTGCACGCCGGCAAGGTCCGCTACGTCGGCTCCTCCACCTTCCCGGCGAGCAAGATCGTGGAGGCGCAGTGGGTCGCGGACCGGCGTGGCCGCGAGCGCTTCGTCTGCGAGCAGCCGCCGTACTCCTTGCTCGTTCGCGCGATCGAGGCGGACGTGCTCCCGACCTGCCGGCGGTACGGCATGGGCGTCATCGTCTGGAGCCCGCTGGCCGCCGGTTGGCTCTCGGGCCGCTATCGCAAGGACGCCGACGTCCCGACCTCACGGCGCGCCCAGATGCTGCCCCGCCGCTACGACATGTCGCTGCCGGAGAACCAGCGCAAGCTCGACGCGGCCGACGCGCTCGCCAGGCTCGCCGAGGACGCTGGGATGACGCTGATCGGGCTCGCGATCGCCTTCGTCATTCGCCACCCCGCGGTCACCGCGGCGATCATTGGACCGCGCACGATGGAGCACCTCGAGTCGCAGCTCTGCGCCGCCGATGTCGAGCTCCCCGACGAGGTGCTCGACCGCATCGACGAGATCGTCCCACCGGGCACGAACCTGAACCCGGCCGACTCGGGCTGGCAGAACCCGGCGCTCGAGCCCGGGGCGCTGCGCCGCTAGCCGATGCGCGCGCTCGTCGTCACCGATGAGCCGCCGTACGTCGAGCTGGGCGAGGTGGAGGAGCCGCGACCACTCCCGAACGAGGCGCTCGTCGACGTCCACGCCGTCTCGCTCAACCGGGGCGAGTCGCGGCGCTTGCCGGAGCGGCCGCCTGGGTTCGTGGCGGGCTGGGACGTCGCCGGGGTCATGGCGCGCCGGGCGGAGGACGGCAGCGGCCCGGGGGTGGGGGCTCGGGTGGTGGGGCTGGTGGGCTCCGGCGCCTGGGCGGAGCGGGCGGCGGTGCCGACCGAGACCCTGGCCGAGCTTCCCGCGGGGGTCTCGTTCGCCGCCGCCTCGACGCTCCCGGTGGCCGGCCTGACCGCCTACCTGATGCTGCAGCTGGCCCCGGTGATCGGCCGCGAAGTCCTCGTCACCGGAGGAGCGGGAGGCGTGGGGCGCTTCGCGGTCCAGCTCGCGTCAAGGGCGGGAGCGCGCGTCACGGCCGTGGCGCGGGACGCCGAGCGGGCGCACGGGCTGACCGAGCTCGGCGCGGACGAGGTGCTCACCGAGCTCTCGGCGGAGGGCCGCGCCTTCGACGTCATCCTCGAGTCGGTGGGCGGTGCCTCGCTCGCGGCCGCGCTGCAGCGCGTGGCGCCGGACGGCTGGGTCGTCAGTTTCGGCGACTCCTCGGGGGAGGAGGTCCGCTTCCGGGCCTCGAGCTTCTACCGCTCGACAGGAGCGCGACTCTACGGCTTCATGATCTTCCGGGAGTTGCCTCGTAGCGGCTCCGGCGGCCGCGATCTGCGCTACCTCGCCGAGCTCGTGGCGGCCGGGGAGCTGGATCCTCAGGTCTCCCTCGAGGCGAGCTGGGAGGAGGCCGGCCCGGCGATCAGGGCTCTGCTCGATCGTCGTGTGCGGGGTAAGACCGTGCTGCACGTGCGGGAATGAGGCCAGCTGCCAAGCGGGCCGGCGCGGGCAGGTCCTGGCCCGCCCCAGCTGCGAGCTCCAGGCGGCTCGAGCTCGTCTAGCGCTGCCGCTCTCGCTCGGCCGCCTCGGACTCGGGCGTGGCGATGCCCTCGGGAAGCCTCCACTTGCGGCCGGCCGGGCGTTCTTCCTCCTCCGGCCACTCGCCGGTCTCCTCGAAGTGGCCCCGCGCCTCGTCCTCCCGCACCCGCTCGACGTCCCCGCTCACCCCGACCCGGTAGAGCACGTTCAGCAGCAACACGGCGAGGCCGGCGCCCGTGAACATGGCCCAGGCCTCAACCCGTGCGCCCGAGGGCCCGACGAAGAGGAACACGACCCCGGCGAGCAACAGCAGCACCGGAAGCCCATACCGCACCGCGATCATGGGAGGAAGGTACCCGGACCCGAGCTAGGACAGACCCTCGAGGTCGGAGCGCCGCACGACGCCCATGAGCCGTCCCTCGGGCGTAGTGACCACCGCAGTCTGCAGATCCCGGTCACGAAGCCGCTCGACAAGCCCCCCGGCCTCCGTATCCGGCCGAACTGTGGAGGGGCCCTCCTCCATGACCTCCTCCACCCGCGCGGCTTCCTTGCCCTCACATCGGGACCGCCGGAGCCGGGCCAGCAGCACCCCATTGGGCGACACCGCCAGCGCGAACCCGTAGGGCGACTCCGCGATCCGGGACAACACCTGGCCAACCTTCTCGTCGAGGCGACAGGTGACGACGTCGTCGCGCAGCGCGGCCTTCACCCGCGGGCGTCCCGCCTCCGTCCCCTCCGTCGGCAGGGCGCGCGCGAGCCAGTCCATCTTGCCCAGGACGTAGTCGTAGACGTCCGCGAACCCGAGCGTCTCGAGCCGGCACGCGGCTCGTGGGCTCAGGTCTCAGAGGCCGTCCCAGCAGTAGACGACCACCGCGCGGCCGCGGTCGAGCGCCTCCGCCGAGCTTGCGTTCATCTCCTTGAGGGGGAGGTTGATCGCGCCCGGCAGGTGCTCCTCCTCGAACTCGCGCCGTGGAAGCACCTCCACGAGCTGGGCCCCCTCGTCCAGCAGCGCCCGGAGGCGCTCGATTCCGATTGCCTCGCTCACGAGAACCCGATCACGCTGCGGATCCCGTCCTGCGCCTTCATCAGCTCGAAGCCCCGGTTGACCTCGTCGAGCCGCAGGTGGTGGGAGACGAACGGATCCACATCGATCTTCCCCTGCAGGTACAGACGCACGAACTCCGGCACCTGGTCGCGCCCCTTCACCCCGCCGAAGGAAGAGCCCGCCACCCGGCGACCGGTGATGAGCAAGCGCGGAACGACGTCGAGCGTCTCGCCCTTCCCCGCCACGCCGGCGACGGTGCACAGCCCCCAGCCCATGCGGGCGGCCTCGACCGCCTGCCCCATTACCTGGACGTTCCCCGTGGCCTCGAAGGTGTAGTCGGGGCCGAAGCCGCCGGTCAGCTCGAGGATCTGCTCGACGGCGTCCGGGCCGCCGATGAGCGTGTCGGTGGCGCCCTGTCCCCTGGCCAGCTCCAGGCGATCCTCCGAGAGGTCAACGGCGAAGATCCGCTCCGCGCCAAGCAGCCGGCAGCCGGCTACCGCGCCGAGGCCCACCATGCCGGCGCCGAACACGGCGCAGGTGGACCCGGCCTCCACCTTGGCGGTGTTGATGGCGGCGCCCAGTCCGGTGGACAGCCCGCAGGCGAACAAGCACGCCCGGTCGAGCGGCGCCTCCGGGTCGACCTTCGCGAGGGCGATCTCCGACATCACGGTGTACTCGGAGAAGGTCGAGGTCCCCATGAAATGGCGGATCGGCTCGCCGTTCCGGGAGAAGCGCGTCGTGCCGTCAGACAGGTGGCCCTTGTTCTGCTCTTCGCGGATCGTCAGGCAGAGGTTCGTCTTCGGGCTCCGGCAGTGGATGCACTCGCCGCACTGCGGCGAGAACAGGGTCACGACGTGATCGCCCGGCCGGACGAGCCCGACGTCCCCGCCGACCTTCTCGACCACGCCGCCACCCTCGTGCCCGAGCACGGCGGGCTTGTAGCCCGACGGATCCGCGCCGGAGGCCGTGTACATGTCCGTGTGGCAGACCCCGGACGCCTCGAGCCGGACGAGCACCTCGCCGGCCCGCGGCTCCTCGAGCTCGAGCTCTTGGACGGCGAGGGGGGCGCCGAACTCCTCGAGGACGGCGGCGCGAACCTTCATCGTGGTCACAAACTAACCCAGCTACTCATCTTCGTCGGGGTCCAGGCGCCGCTCACCGGGCCCACATTTGCCTATCCGCGCACACGAAGCTCGATCGAGGACGCGGCGGCCAGGAGCATGGTCAGTCCCTTGCGTGGGTCGCGCGGCGAGGCGCGCTGCTCCCGGAGCACGACGGCCGACCACGGCTTGCGCGCGTCGAGCTCCGGGGCGAGCTCGGCGGCAACCGCTCGCGGCACCCAGCCGACCTGCTCGCCGCCGTGCGCGGGGTCTACGGCGATGGCGTTGGGGTCGTGAGGGTTGTCCGGGTCGCGCCGCAGGATCAGATCCTTGCCGGGCGCGACGGCGTCGGACTGAAGCGCTTCGGCATGGTGCTGCGCCGCGCCCGCCACGCCGGTGACGCGCAATCCCCGCCCGCCGAGCACCGGCGCATCGCGCGCCAGGTAGCTGCCCGACTGCGGATCGACGAGCTGATATCCCACCAGCCAGACGACTCCTCCGAGCTCCGGATACCAGTACCGCTCCTCGTAGCTGACGTCGACGACCACGCCCACCAATGTAGGTTCACGCCGTGACCCTCGTTCTACCCATCGCCGACCTGCGCTCGAGCCCGACCGCTTCGCTGTTCGAAGGCCGCCGGCACGCCGACGACGTCGAGGTCTCGTGCTTCGTGGTCGCCACGCCCCCAGGGCGCGGACCGCGACTGCACAAGCATCCCTACCCGGAGGTCTTCGTCGTGCAGGAGGGCGAGGCCACATTCACGGCCGGCGACGAAGAGGCGCTCGTCACGGGCGGCCACATCGTCGTCGTCCCAGCGGACACGCCGCACCGCTTCGTGAACAGCGGTGACGAGCTCCTACGCATGGTGACCATCCACCAGAACGGCGAGCTCGTGCAGACCGACCTCGACTGACCTCAGCGCCGCCTGCGGATCCAGTCCCAGGCGCGGCGGAGTCGCGCCTCGAGGGGGCGCTCGACCGTCTCGGGCGCGTGCCTGCGGTCGGGCCTCTCACTGGGCTCCTGCAGCTGATCACGGTCGACCGAGAGCACCACGCCGCGCTCGCGGAGCTCCGCGATCTGGTCGACGTCGGCGAACAGGTGCTTGCCGGGCAGCGACTTGGTGTGGACCATCACGCCGTCGAAGACGTCGGCCGTCAGGTCGCCCAGGATGTGCTCGACCACGCCGATCCGCCCCCCTTCCCTGTCGTACACAGGAGTGCCTTCCTCGAGGGCGACGTACGCGATTGGCGGGCCGAGATCGTCCACCAGCATCAGCCTCGTGGGCGGCCGCTTCGGGGACGCCAATGCTCGGGCAGCTCGGGATGCTCGAGAAAGACGACGTGGTCATCGGTGCCCGAGGCAGCGACCCCGTTCCAGACACGCCGAAGCGCTTCCTCGAGGTCCTCCACTTCGAGCACCACGTCGAAGACCCCGAGATCGTCGGGCTCCTCGACCTCGGCGTCTGGCAGCGCGGCCGCGAGCTGCTCGCGCGCCTGCTCGTCCCGCGGCGTCCCATGGTGGAGCATCAGCATCGTCACCGCGTATCGGTCGGCCATGGCGGGATTCTGCCCCGGCTCGACGGTGGCAAACCGCCGGCTGGGGTGAGGCTAAGCTGCTCTCCATGTGCCGCAACATCCGCACCCTTCACAACTTCGAGCCCGAAGCGACCGAGGAGGAGGTCCGCGCGGCGGCCCTCCAGTACGTCCGGAAGATCAGTGGCTACCACAAGCCGTCGCGGGCGAACGCGGAGGCGTTCGAGCGAGCCGTCGACGCCGTAGCCGAAGCCTCCGGCCGACTGCTGAGCGAGCTCGTGACCTCCGCACCGCCGAAGGACCGCGAGGTCGAGGCGGCCAAGGCCCGGGCCCGCAGCGCGCAGCGATACGCCGCTTAGGACCTGCGCGTCAGTTCTTCCGCCGGTACAGGTACGTCGTCAGCGGCGCGAACACCGCGGTCAGCGCCGCGGCGATGCCCAGCACGAGGCCGACGTCACCCGCCGATGCGGTTCCCTCCATCAGACCGCGCTCGGCGGTCACCAGCTGGGAGATGGGGTTGACGTCGACGAACGCCTCGAGCCACGCTGGCAGCGTCGTCGGCTCGACGAAGATGTTGCTGAGGAAGAGCAGCGGGAAGAGCGCCATGAAGCCGGCGTTCAAGACCGCGTTGGGCGCGCGCATCACCAGCCCGACCGTGGTGTAGACCCAGGCCAGCCCGAACGCGAAGACGACGATCAGCAGCAGGGCCGCGAGCACGCCGGCGACCCCGCCTCCCGCCTCGTAGCCCATGACGAACCCCAGCACGACGACCACCGTCCCGGCGATCAGGTAGCGCGCGCTGTCGCCGAGCGTGGCGCCCAGGAGTGGCGCGGCCCGCCAGACCGGCAGCGAGCGGAAGCGGTCGATGACCCCCTTGGTGACGTCGGTGTTGAGGGTGACCCCGGAGTAGACGGTGGTGAACAAGACCGACTGCACCAGGATCCCGGGCAGGGATGTACTGGAGGTACTCATCCGTCGAGCCGGAGATGGCGCCACCGAACAGGTAGGTGAACATCAGGAGGAACAGCACCGGCGTCACGAGCACGTCCAGCAGCTGCTCCGGGACATGCTTGATCTTCAGCATCGCCCGCCAGCCAAAGGTCAGCGAGGCCGAGAGCGCGCTCGCAGGCGGCGGGCGCTCGCACGAAGACAGAACCGTCTGAACCGCTTCGCTGGCGGCTGGTGCGGCCCCGGTTCGTCTCGTCTGCTGGGTGCTCACGCGGCCTCCTGCTCGATCATGTCGGGCCCGCCGGCCTCGGCCGCCTCCTCGGCCGAGCGGCCGGTCAGCGACAGGAAGACCTCATCGAGGCTCGGCTGGCCAAGGGAGAAGTCGGCGACCGCGACACCCGAGCGAGACAGCTCGGCTATCGCCTCGGCGGCGCGCTCGGGGGCCGGCGGGCACGATGCCGAGAGCGCGGCCGGGTCGGACTCCAAGTGCACAGGTGCGTTGAGCGCGCGCGAGAGAACACGCTCGGCGTCCGGTCGCTGATCGGGGTCGAGCAGACGGACGTGCATTGCACCCGAGCCCACCGAGGCCTTGAGCTGGCTCGGCGTCCCCTCGGCGATCACCTTGCCGTTGTCGATCACCGCGATCCCGTCCGCGAGCTTGTCTGCCTCGTCGAGGTACTGCGTGCACAGCAGCACGGTCGTCTCCGCGGCCGCCAGGGAGCGGATGATGTCCCACACCTGGTTGCGAGAGCGTGGGTCGAGCCCGGTGGTCGGCTCGTCGAGGATCATCAGCTCGGGCGTCACGACGATGCTCGCAGCGATGTCGAGACGCCGCCGCATGCCGCCGGAGTACTGCTTTACCGGGCGTTCGGCAGCCTCGGTGAGGCCGAATGCCTCCAGCAACTCGCTCGCCCGCGCCTTGGCCGCCGTGCGCCGAAAACCGAGAAGCCGGG
>JBKPHP010000214.1:0-18210 GCA_046729895.1 Actinomycetota bacterium | reverse complement strand
GGGGCTGCGGGAGTAGGCGATGTCGCAGGAGAACGTGGAACTGGCCCTCCAATCCTTTGACGCCTTCAACCGACGCGACCTGGATGCCGCTCTGGCGCTGGTGGACGAGGACATGAAGATCCTCGCGGGCGGCATAGTGATGGAGGGCGACTATCGCGGCCGCGCTGCAATCGGCCGCTGGTGGGAGAACGTACTCGCCGTTATCCCCGACTTAACCGTCGAGGTCGTCGAGATGCGCGACCTTGGAGACCTGACGCTCGGAGCCGCGCGCGTTCCAGGCCCTGGGACTGCTACTTCTGACTGAGTCGAACCCGGCTTAGTTAGGGTGCTGCGCGTCATACGGCTTACCTCCGTATGGCCCTGGCCTGGGCCGTGTCAGCGGTGCCGCGCCCTCTTCCCTTGAGGTCCCTCCCGTCACTTTCCGCCGCGAAGCGCAAGGCGGAGAGTTGCGGAACGGGCACCGAACACGTCCGTATCGCCGCCTACCGTCTTGCGCGTGCGGCCATTCGAGCGTAAGTACAGCCTCGCGCAGCGAGAGGCGATCGTCCGGGCGATCGTTGACGGGCGCATGAGCGCGGCACGCGCCTGCAAGCTGGCCGCTCAGGGCTTGCTCGAGGATGCCAGTGGAGAGTCGCTCGAGCCCTTCGAGTACAACGTCCGAACCGCCTCGGAGTACGCGAAGCGGGAGCGCGAGCGGCGTCGAGGCGAAGACCACGAGCGGAGGGTCAAGGGCAGCCCTGAGCAACGGCTCGACGCGACGTGCGAACAAGCCATTGCGATCGTGGAGTGGAACATCAACCGGCTCGACAATCGGCGCAAGCGGAAGGACCACACTGCGGCCGAGGTTGAGCTCATGCGCAAGTACATGGAGCTTGGCCGGAGCGCACGCGCGTCGCTTGCGCGCGTGGCGCCGAACCGAGGCACGCAACCAGCCAGTCCGCCCACCAAACCGCCAGCACAAGACGAGAGCGAACGGGAGCTGATGCGCAGAGTCAAGCGCGAGCTAGAAGGTCGTAACGACAATGGCTCGCCGAGCGAAGACCTCAGATCCATAGACCACGACTCATAGATCGTGCTCCCTCAATCCGAGCCCTGGACTCCGTACCCGTACCACTACCACGTACTGAGGGGGGAGGGGGGCTGCCCCGCTAAGAAAACCTCCCGCGGTCCTGGTCTGTTGGCCTCTCGTCACCGCCGCCAAGTTGCCGTGGATGTCCGTGATGACCGCGACGCAGTCCATCACTTCCTCGTCATCGCGATCAGGCCGAGCACTATGCCGGCCCGATCCCGGCCACCAGCGCCACCCAGACAGACTTGAGCAGGGCGTCGGTGTCGACAACGGAAGTGATCAGCGCCATACACAACATTGACGCTAGTCACTTCAATTGATATAAGCAAATAGATGGCGGTCGATCTGGAGCTGGCTCCGAAGCAGAAGCGTCCGCCCGGCGAGCCCTGCTGCGAGCCGGTCGTCTATCCCGACGTCGAGCGCCAGCAGGCGGAGCGCATGGCGGCAATCGCCAAGGCGCTTGGCGACCCCGTCCGTCTGCAACTCGTCGACGTGCTGCGAAAGCACGCCGGCAAGGTCTGCGTCTGCGAACTGGTGCCATTGTTCGAGCTCTCCCAACCGACGGTGTCGCACCACCTCAAGGTCCTGCGCGACGCTGGCCTCGTCGGCTCCGAGCGGCAAGGCCTGTGGGCCTACTACTGCGTCATTCCCGACGCCCTGGAGGAGCTTTCTGCATGGCTGAGCTGAGCGAGATCCGCGACAACGTCCGCGAGCGCTACGCCGCCGCAGCCAGGGCGGCAACCAACGCTGATGCGCAGGATCAGGCCGGCTGTTGCGGACCGGGTGCGTCGAGCTGCAGCCCGGCGGACGCGACGGGGGTCTTCGGCGGCGGCCTCTACTACGAGGCTAGCCGCGCGGGCGCTCCGGAGGCCGCCGTCGACGCCTCCCTGGGCTGCGGAGTGCCAACGGCCGTTGCCGACCTCCACCAAGGCGAGACCGTGCTGGACCTCGGCTCCGGCGCCGGAGCGGACGTGCTGATCTCGGCTCGGCGCGTAGGTCCGACCGGAAAGGCGATCGGGCTCGACATGACCGACGAGATGCTCGAGTTGGCGCGGGCGAACGCGCAGGAGGCCGGCCTTGAAAACGTCGAGTTCCTCCAGGGCTACATCGAGGAGCTGCCGCTGGCCGACGAAAGCGTCGATGTCGTCATCTCCAACTGCGTCATCAACCTCTCGGCCGACAAGCCGGCCGTCTTCCGCGAGGCCGCTCGGGTGCTGCGGCCGGGCGGTCGTTTCGCCGTCACCGACGTCGTCGCCGACCCCGACATGGACGACGACACTCGCCGCGACATGCAGCAATGGACCGGCTGCATCGCCGGCGCCCTCACCCGCGAGGACTTCGAGCGCGAACTCGCCGCCGCCGGGCTCGAGGACGTCGAGATCCGCGAGACGCACCGCGTCCACGAGCACGCCGGCTCGGCCATCATCCGGGCGCGTAGGCCCTCAGCCGCATGAGGTAGAGGTGGAGCGCCCGCGGGCTCCTCTCTCCCAGCGACGCGCGTGACCGCGACGGACCGTGCCCGCGGAGCCC
This sequence comes from Actinomycetota bacterium, assembly GCA_046729895.1. Taxonomy (GTDB): domain Bacteria; phylum Actinomycetota; class Thermoleophilia; order Solirubrobacterales; family Thermoleophilaceae; genus DASXBA01. Next base: position 15,611 of record JBKPHP010000214.1, on the reverse strand, counting down.
TGCTGGGCACCTTCGTGGGCGACGCTCTGGGGATGGCCTACGAGGGCGCCGCGCCCGACGCGATCCCGGAGCGCGTCGAGATGGAGGAGGCGCGGCTCGGCCGCGGCACCTACACAGACGACACCCAGATGATGATCGCGGTCGCGGAGTCGCTCCTCGAGCACGGGGGGGTCGACCAGGAGGGCCTGGGCCACGCCTTTCTAGACGCGTACGACTCGCGGCGAGGCTACGGCTCTGGCACGACGGAGGTCTTGCAGCTGGTGCGCTCTGGCGTCCACCCCTGCGAAGCGGCCGCCTCTACGTTCGGCGGTGAAGGGTCGGCCGGCAACGGGGCGGCCATGCGCATCGCCCCCGTGGCGGTCCGCTATGCGAACGACACTGAAGCACTGCTTGAGGCCGCGAGTGCGAGCGCCCGCGTCACGCACGCCCACCGCTTGGGCGTGGATTCAGCGGTCGCGCAAGCCGTCGCGGTCGTCGCCGGCCTACGCGACGAGGCTTCGCTCGCGGTCGCGCTTGGGGCCGCCGCCACGCCTGAGCTTCGAGCGCGGCTATCGAAGGCCGCTGACATGGTCGAGGCGCAACCGGAACCGGCGGAGGTCGCTGCGCTACTGGGGAACTCCTCGGCGGGACCCGAATCCGTTCCGGCCGCGGTGTACGCGGCGACGGTGCAGGACTCGTTCGAGGCGGTGGTGATGTTCGCAGTCCGGTGCGGCGGCGACACGGACACGATTGGGGCAATGGCCGGAGCGATCGCCGGTGCCCGGATGGGCGCCTCAGCCATCCCCGGTCGCTGGGTCGAGGCGCTCGAAGAGGAACCGAAAGGTCGCGCCCACGTCGTGGCACTCGCCGACCAGTTGGCAGCGATCGCGGACTGAAAAGGAGCCTTCTTGCTAGGTGGTCGCCGCTCCCGTATGACGAACTGATCGCTCGGGATAAGGCTTCGCTCGACGTCTTCTGGCTTCGCGACGCGTCCCTCGAGGACACGGACAACCTGCCGCCTCCCGAGGCGATCGCCGCTGAGATCGTTGAAGACCTGGAGGCTGCGCTGGCGCAGTTCGCGGAGATCGCGGTGTCGCTCGAGCAGCGGACCGGCGCGCCGCCGAGCTAGCTGACCTGCTCGGCCAACTGCTCAATCGCGTCGGCGGGGTCGCAGAACACCCGGTTCTCGACTTGTCGTGGAAGAGCAGTACGGGCGACGTCGGCCTGTCCGGCAACCCGCCACTGCTACGCGTCTGGTCCGATGGACGACTTGAAGCGCGCCTACGCAGCCTGCGCGACATCGACCACGCGTGTGACGTCGGACGCTGCGATGACTCCCAGCACCTCGTCGGCACGCGACTGGACGAAACCGCCGGAAGATTGGCACGGAACCGGCCGACGCGGCCGACACAACCTGCTTTTGGCGCGAGAGCCCTGCAACCTGCACCGCGTAGCCAGGGATCGAACCGAGTGAGGCTCGTCCTGAGCGTCCTGCTCCAGGACGGTACCCAGGCCCGACCTGAGCACCAGAGACCGCCAAATGGCGCGGCGACGAGCGCGCGTCCGGCGGCTGCGCGAGGAAGGCAGGTCGATTCGCCAGATCGCGGACATTCTCGACTGCGGGCGCCGTCGAGCGCCGCCCTGGCTACCGGATTGTGAAGCTGCCCTTCATGCCCTGCTGCTCGTGTCCGGGCACCGAGCAGTACATCTCGTACTTCCCGGGCGCGAAGTCCACCTTTAGCTGTTCGCTCTTGCCGGCGCCGAAGACCTTCGTGCCGCCGACTTCCTTGCCCGGCTTGCGGAGCCTGAGGTCGTGACCGAGCGAGCCCTCGTTCTTGACCGTGAGCGTCGACCCCGCCTTCGCCGTTAGGTCGGCGGGGTCGAACTTGTACTCGGACAGCGAAACCGAAGAAACGGTCTGCCCGCCGCCCGCGGTCTCGGCAGGAGCCTGCTTCTGCTGTCCGCCGCCCCCTTCGTCGTCGCCACCGCCGCCGCAGGCGGGGAGGGTGAAGGCGGAGGCCAGGAGCAGGATGAGGATGCTGAGCCGGGCCTTCATGGCTCTCGCTTCTCGCGGCTCGGATAGATCGAGAAAAACGGTTGCATCGGTTTCATTCGATCCGTAGAGTAGCTCCGCCCTGGTGTCAATGCGCACATCCGGGCAGAGGTGAGTCCCCCTACGGAGGAGTGCCGATGGCCGAGGAACCTGGCCCCGCCAACCCGGAGCGCCGGGGTGGGATCACCAGGCGACAGGCCCTGATCGGCGGGGGCGCCGTTGTCGTCGTGGGGGGCGGTGCGGCGGCGATCGTGCTCGCCACCGGAGGCGGTGAGGAGGAGGGCGAGAACTACCCGAAGAAGCGGATCGCTTCCGTCTCAGAACTGAGGCCGGGCAAGCCGGTGAGCTTCGAGTACCCGCTCAAGGGACAGCAGAGCGTGCTGCTCGACATGGGGGAGGAGGTCCCCGGCGGCGTCGGCGACAAGAACAGCATCGTCGCCTACAGCGCCCTCTGCCAGCACATGGGCTGCCCGGTCGGCTACGTGGCCGACAAGAGGCACTTCCTCTGCACCTGCCACCAGTCGCAGTACGACCCGGCCCGCGAGGGCTACGTGATCCAGGGCGTCGCGCAGCGCCCGCTGCCGCGGATCGCGCTTGAGGTCGACGGGGACGACATCAACGCCGTCGGCGTCGACGGGCTGATCTACGGCTACCGCACCAACCTCAGCGCCGACCAGAGCGCTGCCTGAGGAGGAGAGATGGCGTCTGAAGAAGCGCAGTCCGGCGGCCTCAGCCGCCGCGAGGCCTTTGGCTGGATCACCGTCGCCGGCACGGCCATTGCCCTGCCCCGCTTCCTGCAGCCGAGCGAGGCGGCGGCGAATGGCGAGGTCGACGCCGACGAGACCAAGTCGCTGTTCCTGGGCCGGGACGAGCTGCCGGTGCCGCCGAAGAACGCCCGCAAGTACACGACGGTGTGCCAGTTCTGCAACGTCGGCTGCGGCTACATCGCCTACACCTGGCCGGTCAAGGACACGCCCAAGAAGGGCAGCGGGGCCGTGGGCGGAGAGCTCCCGAGCCAGGCGCTCGGCGACTGGGTCTCACCCGCCTTCGTGACCCGGCGGGACATCGACGGTGAGGACTCCTACATCGCCGTCGTGCCCGACAGGGACTGCGTCGTCAACAGGGGCGATCACTCGCCGCGCGGCGGCACCAACGCGCTGACGATCTACACCGACCGCGAGCATCCGCTGACGAAGCCGAGCGAGCGGCTGCTGAAGCCGCAGATCCGCGAGGACAAGGGTGGCGATCTGGAGGACGCGAGCTGGGACGAGGCGCTAGACCGGGTCGCCGACAAGCTGAAGGAGACGCTCGACAAGAAGGGCCCCGCGGCCGTCGGGCTGTGGGGCGCCGACCACCTCTCGGCGGAGAAGAACTTCGTTGAGACGAAGCTGTTCTTTGCCGAGCCGCCGCGCGGTCTGTACGACAAGAGGCGCGGTCCCGACGAGGGCGTCGCGGTGCGTGCCATCCACAACCGCGCCAAGTGGAACTCCGAGCACCCCTCCATCGCCGAGCACTTCGGCTCGGCCTCGACGCTCCTCTACTCCTACTCCGACTTCGAGGCGGCGGACACGATCCTGCTCTCGGGAACCAACTCCTACGAGACGGGGACCGTCTTCTACAACCGCATGCACGCGAGCGACAACAAGAAGGTCGTGATCGACCCGCGGCGCACGGTCCCGGCGACGAACGCGGAGGACGGCGGCGGCGTCCACCTGCAGCTGAAGCCGGGCACCGACGTGGTGCTGATCAACTCGCTGATGAACGTGATCCTGTCGGAGAACCTGCACGACCAGGGCTACATCGACAGCCGCACCAACACCAAGAGCTTCGACGCGCTCAAGCGGGTCGTCTCGCGCGCCAAGTACCGGCCCGAGAACACCGAAGTCGTGACGGGCGTGCCGGCCGCCAAGGTGCGCCGCGCGGCCAAGCTCATCGGCAAGCCGAAGAAGACCGCGATCCTGTTCGAGAAGGGCCTGATCTGGCAGGGCACCCAGAACGAAGCGGTGATGTCGACCTACGCCAACCTCGCCCTGCTGCTCGGCTCGGTCGGCCAGGAGGGGCGCGTGTTCGGCCGCCAGGGCGGCCACCAGGACGCCTACATGTTCGACTTCGACTGGCCCCACCCACAGGAGGACGGGCTGAAGCGGCGCAACCTCTGGCAGGAGCTCCAGAAGGGAAACATCGACTTCCTGCTGGTGACCATCTGCAACCCGCTGCGCATGTCGCAGCAGACCAAGCAGCTGCGCCAGTTCGTCGAGAAGGTCCCCTTCGTGGTCGAGGTCAACATCCGCCCCTCCGACATGACCGAGGTTGCGGACGTTGTGCTCCCCTCCACCCAGTGGGGCGAGTACAGCTCAACGCGCGCCAACCTGGAGCGCCGGCTGCGGCTGATCCAGCAGTTCTGCGACCCGCCCGGGGAGGCCCGCGGCGACTACCTGATCATCGCCCAGCTCGCCCGCCGCTTCGCCCAGAAGCACGGCCGCCTCGACCCGAGCGAGTGGGACTACAAGACCCACCAGGACGTCTACGACGCCCTGCGCCAGACCGAGGAGGGCAAGAAGCTGGGGGTCGACAAGCTCTCCCGCCAGCGACTCAAGGAGCTCGGCACCAACGGCGTCCAGATCCCGATTACCGAGAAGGGCGGCCAGCTGGTCGGGACCAAGCGCGCCTACGCCGACAAGTTCGACACGCCGAACGGCAAGGCCAACTTCGTCGCCAAGGACCAGAAGTGGACCAAGGCAGACCCGCTCAAGTTCCTGCCGACCGAGATCAAGCCGGACGACAAGTACCCGTACTTCGTGACCACGGTGCGCTACCAGGCGATCTGGCAGTCCGGCTACACCTACCGCTGGACGACCGACCTGGCAAAGCAGGTCCCCTACCACGAGATCACGGTCAACCCGAAGGACGCCCAGAAGCTCGGGGTGAAAGACGGCGACTGGATCCAGCTCTCAAACCAGTACGCCACCACCGACGGGGTGGCGAACGTCTCGGAGGTCGTCCCGCCCGGCGTCATGTCGGCGATCTTCGCCTGGCAGGGCCCAAGCGACGACAACCCCAACGGCAAGCCGCAGTACTACGCCAACAACCTGGTCGCCGGCGGCAAGCTGCAGCAGCCCTCGAACGCCGCCCTCTACAAGAACACCCGGGCGGCGGCGAAGAAGCTCGACCGCGCGCCGATCGGCGTCGACCAGGCGCCCACCCGCAGCTTCGAGCCCCGCTCCGTCGAGGGCGTCACCTCGCCGGGCTCCGCCGGCAACCCCAACAGCAAGGCGAAGGACAAGCTCAGCGTGCCGGTCAAGCCCGCACCCGGCGAGCCCCGGCCCGGCCCGGACTTCGGCGCCGGCGGCGGCGACGTCGAGTAGGCGGACGCATTGACCCCGCGCCCGCCGCTGACCGACGGCTGGGGCCGCCAGATGCGGTCCGTGCGCGTCTCGGTCACCGACCGCTGCAACTTCCGCTGCCGCTACTGCATGCCCGCCGAGGGACTCCCCTGGCTGCCACGGGGGGAGCTGCTGAGCTTCGAGGAGATCGCCCGCCTCGTCCGGTTGCTCGCCGATACCGGCGTCGACGAGGTCCGCGTCACCGGCGGCGAGCCACTCGTGCGCCGCGACCTCCCAGAGCTCATCCGCATGCTGGCCGAGATACCGGGCGTGCACGACCTGGCGCTGACGACGAACGGCGTGCTCCTCGACCGGCTTGCCGGGCCACTCGCGGACGCCGGCCTACGGCGGCTCAACATCTCGCTCGACTCGCTCTCCCACGTCCGCTTCGCCGAGATCACCCGCCGCGACGCACTCGACCGCGTCTTGCGCGGCATCGAGGCCGCCGAGGCCCGGCCCGAGCTGCGGCCGATCAAGCTCAACGTCGTCGCCATCCGCGGCTTCACCGAGCAGGAGATCCCGGCCTTCGCCGGCCTGGCCCGGCGCAAGCCATACGTCGTCCGCTTCATCGAGTTCATGCCCCTCGACGCCGACCAGGCCTGGTCGGAGGACGACGTCCTCAGCGGCGAGGAGGTCCGGGCCGCGATCGAGCGGCACTGGCCGCTCGAACGACTGCCGGCCAAGCAGTCCTCGACCGCCAAGCGCTACCGCTTCGCCGACGGCGCCGGCGAGATCGGGTTCATAAACCCCGTCTCGGAGCCGTTCTGCTCCAGCTGCGACCGGATCCGCCTGACCGCCGACGGCCAGCTACGGACCTGCCTCTTCTCACGGCGCGAGACCGACCTGCGCGCCCTGCTGCGCGGCGAAGCCAATGACGGCGAGATCGAGCAGGCGCTGCGGGCGGCGATCGGCCGCAAGGAGCTCAAGCACCGGATCGGCGATCCCGGCTTCCAACCGGCGTCGCGCTCGATGTCACAGATCGGCGGCTAGGCCAAAGTGAGCCGTGGGAACCGAGCCCTCGGCTAACGTTCCCGGAGCCGTGGAGCCCGTCGAGCTCGCGATCCAGCCGAAGAAGAAGCGCTCCCGCGACGAGGTCTGCGAGCCGCTCGTTCACCCCAAGATCGAGGTGGAGCACGCCGAGCAACTCGCCACGGTGGCCCGCGCCCTCGGCGACCCGGTCCGCCTCCAGATCGTCGACGTGCTCCATCACCACGCGGGCGCCGTCTGCGTCTGCGAGATCAACGACCTCTTCGACCTCGCCCAGTCGACCATCTCCCACCACCTCAAGGTCCTCCGCGACGCCGGCATCGTCGACTACGAGAAGCGCGGCGTCTGGGGCTTCTACTACGTCAAGCGCGACGTGATCGAGGAGCTGGGCGGCTGGCTCCTCGAGGCTCCCCGCTAGAGGCGACGTCGACCAGTCCCGCCTCCAGGCGTGAGCCGGGCTCAACCCCGGCGGTCTCGGCCTCCGTCGCGGTCTCGTCGGACGGAAGCGACAGCGCGGCGGGCAGCTGCTGGCCGCGGACGAGCTGGTAGGCGAGCGCGCCGACCGCAGCTCCGGCGAGCGGCGCGGCGAGGTAGACCCAGAAGTCCGTCCAGGTCCAGGACGCGAGCGCGGGGCCGAGCGAGCGGGCAGGATTCATCGACGCACCCGTCACTGGCCCGCCGAAAAGCGCGTCGAGCCCCACCGTGCCGCCGATCGCGATGGCGGCGGCCGCGCCCACGGCCCGGGTGTCGGTGGCGACGGCCATGATCACGAACATCAGGAAGGCGGTCAGGATCAGCTCGTAGAGCAGCGCGCTCCCGGCCCCAACACTGGGCACCGTCGCCCCCAGGTGGGCGGGCTGGTCGCTCCAGCCGCCGAGCAGCACCAGCCCCGCCGCCGTGGCCCCGGCGAGCTGGGCGGCGATATACGCGGCCGCCTCGCGGGCCGGAAAGTGGCGAGTGATGGTGAAAGCGACGGTCACGGCCGGGTTGATGTGGGCACCGGACAGGTGGCCCGTGGCGTAGACCATCACCATGATCACGAGGCCGAAGACGAGGGCGATGCCGACAGTCCCAAGCGCCCCGTCGTAGCGCTCGTCGGCGACGATGGCGCCGCAGCCGGCGAAAACGAGCGCGAAGGCCGCTAGACCCTCGGCGCCGGCGCGACGAGCAAGCGTCAGTCCGCTGTCCACCTCACGCTTCTATCAGCTCGGCGCAGTGGTCGGCGGCCAAGCATTCCCGGGTCCTTCGGTGGGCGAGGGTCATGACGTGGCTTCGCACCGGCACATCGTCGAAGTCAGACAGGACGGCATCCGCGCACGCACGGATCTCGCCATCCGAGCGACGACCCTCGAACTCCTTCGCCAACCCCGGCAGCATCTGGACCAGGCGCAGCTGGTGCGCCGTCCGGTCGGAGCGGATCGCGTCGAGCCTCGTTTCGACCAGGTCGCGCACTCGCGCCTCGATCACGTCGCGGATCGGACGCACCTCCTCGACCGGGAGGTTGGCCGGGTCCGGGATGTCGCAGCTCTCGACGGTGGTCGGCACGTAGGGGCAGGCGTCCCCGCAGCCCATCGTCAGGGCCCAGTCGGCGTGGAGCTGCATCTCCCTCAGCAGCTTGCGCGGCTTGCGACCCGAGAGGTCGATGCCCACTTCGTCCATGGCCTCGATCACTCCGGGCCAGATCGCGCTAGCCGGCTGCGAGCCGGCCGACTCGGCCCGGATGTCCTCCGGGCCGTGGCGCTCGAAGAAAGCCTGGGCCATCTGCGAGCGGCCGGCGTTGTGGTCGCAGACGAAAAGGACGTACTTCACGACTGCCTCCTTTCAGGCTGCTTGAAGCAGCTTCTCTCCGTACTCGGCGGGCAATCCTGCCGCCGCGACCTCCCGCGCTACCGACCGGGCGTCGTAGCCGACGCGCTCGATCCGGGCGCTAACTCCCTCCGCGTCGCCCTTCAGGACGGCGAAGGCGCCGCGCGGATCCCCGTCCTTCGGCTTGCCGACCGAGCCGCAGTTGACAAACAGCACCCCGCCGTACTCGTGGATCCAGGGCTGGTGGGTGTGCCCGAAGACCAGGACGTCGCAGTCGGCGCCGGCGGCGATCCGCTCGAACGTTCGCGCCGGCTTGTCCTCGAAGAGATACTCGTTGACCTTCCGCGGCGAGCCGTGAACCAAGCGGACACGCTTGCCGCCGAGCTCGAAGCGCAGGTCGAATGGCAGCGCCCGCGTGAACGCCTTGGAGCGCTCGTCTGTGTGCTCGAGCGTCCAGGCGATCGATTGTTCGCCGAGTTCGCGGTCGTGCGGGCCGCGGTAGGCGCAGCCGCAGTCCTCGAGGTCGCGGCCGATCGCGTAGTCGTAGTTGCCGTAGATCGTCGGGATCCCCCGCTCCTCGAGCAGGGCACAGACCTCGTTCGGGTGCGGGCCGTAGCCGACGAGGTCGCCGCCGCAGTGGACATCCTCGATCCCGAGCTCCTCGATCCGGGCGAGGGCCGCCTCGAGCGCCGGCAGGTTGCCGTGGATGTCTGTGATGACGGCGACGCTCTCCATCGCTACTTCTGTGCCATCGCGATCAGGCCGAGGACGATGCCCGCGCCAACCGCCGCCATCCCGACGGCATCGACGACTCCGTAGAGCGCCATTCGTATGACGTCACTACCCTGGCCGGCCTCCTGCGCGCGTATGCCTCCGACTAGGGCGAACGCGAAGGCCGCCGTGATGCCGATCCCGGCAGCAACCGCGACCCAGATCGTCTGGAGAAGGGCGTGGGTGTCGACGACAGAGGCAATCGTCGCCATCAGCAGCATTGACGTTATTCACTTGAATTGATATAAGCAAATAGATGGCGATCGATTTGGAACTGGCCCCGAAGCAGAAGCGACCCGCCGGCGAGCCCTGCTGCGAGCCGGTCGTCTACCCCGACGTTGAGCGCCAGCAAGCAGGTCGTATGGCGGCGATAGCCAAAGCTCTCGGCGATCCGGTCCGGCTGCAGCTCGTCGACGTGCTGCGAAAGCACGCCGGCAAGGTCTGCGTCTGCGAGCTGGTGCCGCTGTTCGAGCTCTCTCAGCCCACCGTCTCGCACCACCTAAAGGTCCTCCGCGAGGCAGGCCTCGTTGGCTCCGAGCGCCAGGGGCTGTGGGCCTACTACTACGTCGAACCCCAAGCGATGGAGGAGCTGTCCGCATGGCTGAGCAAGTGACAAGCAGGGACGAGATCCGCGAGGTCGTGCGCGAGCGCTACGCCGAGGCGGCGAAGGCGGCAGGGCAGGAGGGCTGCGGCTGCGGCCCGGGCTGTGGCAGCGCTGTCCTGCCCGAGGACGAGCGCGCGGTCTTCGGCGCCTCCCAGTACGACGACCAGGCGGTTCCCGAGGAGGCGGCACTCGCCTCGCTCGGCTGCGGCAACCCGACCGCGGTCGCAGAGCTCCACGACGGCGAGACCGTCCTCGACCTCGGCTCCGGCGGCGGCCTTGACGTGCTCCTCTCCGCCGAGCGCGTCGGACCCACTGGCAAGGCCTACGGCCTCGACATGACCGACGAGATGCTCGAGCTCGCCCGCCAGAACCAGGCCAAGGCCGGCGCCGAGAACGTCGAGTTCCTCAAGGGCACGATCGAGGACATCCCGCTCCCCGAAGCCTCGGTCGACGTGATCATCAGCAACTGCGTCATCAACCTCTCTGCCGACAAGCCCAAGGTAATCGCCGAGGCGGCGCGGGTGCTGCGAGCCGGCGGGCGACTCGCGGTGTCCGACGTGCTCGCCGACCCGGAGATGGACGAGGCCACTCGGACCGACATGGCGGCCTGGACAGGCTGCGTCGCCGGGGCGCTGACCGAGGCCGAGTTTCGCGCCGCGCTACAGGCCGCAGGCTTCGAGCAGATCGAAATCCAGGAGACGCGCCGCGTCCATGAGCGCGCGGCCTCGGCGATCATCCGCGCTCGGACGCCTGCGCCAGAGGGATGCTGCGAACCGGAGGCCTTCGATAGCTGCTGCGAGCCCACGGCCAAGGACAACTGCTGCGGGTCGACCGCGGAGGGTGTGTCCACGCCATCGAGCTGCGGCTGTCGATGACGACGGCCATTCACCTCCACGATCCCCAGACGCTGTACCGGCACTGGGAGCACGAGCAATGGAATCCCTGGTCGATCGGCCTTGAGACCGACCGCGGCCAGTGGGCCGGCACGCTGAACGACCGGGACAAGGGCCTCGTCTACTGGGCGCTGTGCTCGCTGATGGTCGCCGAAGAGCGCATCACCACCAAGTTCGCCGGCCTCGTCATGGCTGCCGACTCGGAGGAGGAGGCCAGCTTCCTCGCCTCGCAGCAGGTGGACGAGGCCCGCCACATGCAGTTCTACGGCCGCGTTCAGGACGAGGTCATCGCCGAGCCCGACGCCATCGCGGTCCACATCGCGCGCTCTCGCGAGCAGCTAGGGGAGCCGTTTTCGGTCATCTTCGATCGGGCGTTGGTCGCCGCCCACGAGCGCCTCGCCGCCAGCCCCACCGATGTCGCGGCGAAGGTCGATTTCGTCACGACCTATCACCTGGTCATCGAGAGCACCTTGGGCCTGACCGCGTTCGAGTTCATCACCCGGTATCTACGTAAGAACGCTCTGCTTCCTGGATTCGTGGACGGGTACAGCCACATCCACCACGACGAGCAGCGTCATATCGGATACGGCGTCTGGTTCCTCCGCGACGCTGTCGGGCGCGATTCGGCGCTCGCCGACCGGGTGCGAGTTACTCTCCGCGACCTGCTGCCCGCCGTGGCGTCGGCGCTGGCGCCACCGGACCGCGACGGGACCGACTGGGAGGCCCTGGGCGCGACTAGTGAGGAGGTCCGCGACTTCGCCCTCCAGGGGCTCACGCGCCGGCTGAAGATCGTCGGCGTGCCACTCGACAGCCTCTAGCGCGCTATGTCGCAAACGACGGGGTCGGGCCCCCGGCTCCCGCTCCGAGAGGTTCGCGCGCGACCACGCGAGTGGCGAGGGTTAGCCCGCCGGCACGAAGGTGATCCGCTTGAGTCCCCGGGTCCAAGTCGCTCTGCCCGTCAGCGGATACACGCAGCGCCAGTGGGCGGGACAGGCATCACCGGCCGCGGCGACGAGCTGCATCAGTCCCTTTGCCGCGCTGCAGGTGACCCGGCGCGTCCTGATCGCGATGAAGCTCCGCTCGTCGGCTGGGCCGGGACCATCGTAGGTGTAGTTGCCGCAGCGCCGCGCTACCACGATCCGCAGCCGCGCCGAGACGCCCAAGCCACCGCCGCCGCAGCGGCCGCGGATCGAGTAGAGGCGAGGCTTGCGCCGGCGCGGGATCCGAGTCCGCTTGGAGAACGACCCGTTCGAGCGTACCCGCGCGAAGATCGCCGGCACGCCCGCGAACCGGTGGGCCGGGGAGAACGCCCTAGACATCAGCGTCACCTGACCGCCCACCGCACAGTCGCCGGCAACGTTCCCGAACACCCGCACCACCTCCCCACGGTAGGCGCGGTTTGGGGACACCTTGATCGTCGGACTCGCCGCGGCTGCGACGGTAGCGCCCTCGACTACCGCCGCCAGGAGAATGAGGACGATCCACCGTCGTGGCGTCACCGCCGCGACCTTAGTGCTCAACGTCGGGTCCGGTCAACCGAGCGGGGACATTCCTTCGGGCTTGAGTTGGTGGAGTCCTCGCTGTCCCGCTCACGACCACACAGGCCGCGCGGTCGGCACCACGATCTCCTCGAATGCCTCGGTCGCGCCAGCCGACCAGAGCCGGGCGGTGACCGCGGCTGCGATCGCGTCGCGGCCGTCCTGACCCAGGCGCCGCGGTAGGCCTGACAGCCCGAGCGTCTCGAGCGCTGCCTGCGACCAGCGAGCGCGGCTGCACCCGCGCGGGCCCGCCCAGCGGGTCCAGGACGCCGTAGGGAAGACTTCGATGACCTCCCACCCGCCGGCGCGGCGAAGCGTCCGCGCCAGCTCCATGCCGTGCAGAATCCAGGCGTAGTAGGGGTTGCCGTCAAGCCGGTCGGCGGGGGGAGTCCAGCGGATCCCGCAGACGGAGCGGGCGAGGCGCAGCTCGCCGAGTCGGGCACTGCTACCCGGGGGCGCCGTGGCGAGCGGGCTATCGAGCGCCACTACTCGGGGGCCGAGGGTACCTAACCAGTCGCCGACGCCGGCCGGGGTTCGCAGGTTGACCGGGCCCGCGCAGCGGCCCGCAGCGTCCACGGCGGCGAGGTGGAATCCCTTGCGGCGACCGCCCACGTCGACGCCGGCCCAGCAGGGTCGGCCGATGGCGCGCGAGGATTGACTAGCAAGCGGCATGGGAACGAAGGATGCATGGCAGTCATCGCGTACGTGCTCTTCCTGCTCGCCGGGCTCGGATTCGGCTACGCCGCCCCTGGCAGGTGGAAGTTCGTGCCCGTCGTGTTCCCGCTCTTGCTTGCGGCGGGCGCTTTCGTCCGCGACGGCGTCGACGTCGGGAGCCTGATCCGCCTGATCGTCGCGATCGTCGTCACGGTGATCGGCATCGTCCTCGGCGCCCTCCTCGACGAGCGCTCGGCGCGCGGCGAGACGGCCGGCGCGACCTGATCGGCCCGGCGCTGCCGGAAGCGGTCGGCGCGACCTGATCGGTCCGGCGGGCGGCGGAGCCGGCCGCCGCCGAAAGTGACATGTGAGGACGAGTAGGGTCCCTGCCGCCGGCAAACGACTGCGGAGGAGGCCGATGGCAACCGTCGAGAGCGTGAACGGCCCGATCGACGTGGAGGAGCTCGGACCGACGCTCATCCACGAGCACTTCCGCTTCCGCGACGAGGGCGCCGCGATGCAATGGCCGCACCTCTACGACGAGCAAGACGAGATCGACAAGGCGCTGGCGGACGCGCGCGGTGTCCTGTCGCACGGCGTGAGGACCGTGGTCGACCCCAACGCGATGACCGGCGGCCGGGACGCCCGCTTCTCCAAGCGCGTGGCGGACGAGACGGGCGTGCAGATCATCCTCGCGACCGGCATCTACACCTACGAGCATCTGCCCCAGGTGTTTCTCAATCGGGACGAGGACTGCATCGCCGACGTATTCGCGCACGACATCGAGCAGGGCATCCAGGGCACGGTGATCAAGGCCGCGTTCCTCAAGACCGCGTGCGACGCGCCCGGCATGGTTCCCAACGTCGAGAAGCTCCACCGCGCCGCGGCGCGCGCGAGCCTGCGCACCGGCGTGCCGATCATGGCCCACTCGCAGCCGTCCAGCGGCACCGGCCTCGAGCAGGTCCGGGTCTTCGAGGATGAGGGGGTCGATCTGGACAAGGTGCAGATCGCCCACACGGGCGACACCGACGACCTCGACTACATCGAGAAGCTGCTCGACACGGGCGTCTGGATCGGGATGGACCGCTACGGCCTCGACCTGTTCCTCCCGACGGACAAGCGCAACGCGACGGTGCTCGCCCTGCTCGAGCGCGGCTACGCCGATCGGATGTTCCTCTCTCAGGACTACTGCTCGACGCTGGACTGGTTCCCGCCCGAGGTTCAGGAGGCCCTCAAGGCGAGCGAGGTGCCGGAGTGGAGCATGACCATGCTGTTCGAGAGCGTGATTCCCGAGCTGAAGGAACGGGGCTTGACCGACGAGCAGCTCGAGACGATGTTGGTGGAGAACCCCAAGCGCTGGTTGTCGGCTTAGGATGGGAGCGTGCGCGGACCGATCGTCGTCGGCACGGACGGCTCGGAGACGGCCAGGACCGCAGTCCGTCGGACCGCCGAGTTGGCGGCCCGGGTAGGCGCGCCCGTCCACGTCGTCTCGGCCACCTATCGCGCGGAGGGGCCGCAGGCGAACGGTCCCGTGAAGAGCACGCTCGACGACGCGGTCGCCACGATGCGCGCACAAGGGGTCGCCTGCGAGACGCACGTGCGGAGCGGGGAGCCCGCCGAGGTGATCCTCGCGGTCGCGGAGGAGCAGAACGCGGGACTGATCGTCGTAGGCAACAAGGGGATGAGCGGGAGTCGGCGCTACCTGCTCGGTGACGTCCCCAACAAGGTCTCCCACCACGCTTCCTGCAACGTGATGATCCTTCGGACCACAGAGACCTCGGAGCGCGGCACGGTGATCCTGGCCGGCTTGGCGCTCTCCAGCGTGGCCGCGGTCGGAACCGCCGAGGTGGTCAGGTTGTGGCGAAGGGGCTCACGGCAGGCAGGCCGCCAGTCGGTCGACGTGGCCGTGGAGGGCTACCGGACCGGGACCTCGCGGGAGCGAGCGCTGCTGGGCGTCCTCGCGGCCTTCGTGGGCACGTCCGCCATCACGCGCCGGAGCACTTGGGTGATCCGCCGGCAGGGCAGCTTCGGGCCGATCAAGGAGATCGTGCGGGGCCCGCGCCACATCCACCATTTCGTGCCCGGCATCATCCTGGCCTTCGTGAGCGGCGGGGCAGGGATCGTTTCGCACAATCGCCGACTACGCGAGGCTCTCTCGATCCCGTTCGGCGTGGGGGTCGCGTTGACGCTGGACGAATGGGCGCTGCTGCTCGAGCTGAACGACGTCTATTGGACCGAGGAGGGAATCGTCAGCATCCAGGTCACGCTCGGCACCACCGCGCTGCTCGCTGCCCTCACGCTGGGGCTGCGCCTGCTCGCCCGCGGCGAGCGCCGGGTGGTCACCCGAAGGCGCTGGATCAGGTCCTAAAATCGAACGTCGCGCGGGCGTGGTGTAACGGTTTGCACATGAGCCTTCCAAGCTCAGAGCGCGGGTTCGATTCCCGTCGCCCGCTTTAACGGCGCGCGGATCCTCTAACGCGTGCGGGCCAGTCGGGCCGTTCGCGATGTGCTCGAGCGTGCCGGCGGCACAGCGGATGCCAATCGGGTGGGGCACGCCTTCTTCAAGTCCCGCATACGTCACTAGCGCTCCCGAAGCGGCGCGAGCAGCTCGCTCAGCTTGCGCTGGCGCTCCCACAGCAGCTCTGGCGACGATCCGGGCCTGAGCACGGCCCAGGGGCGGACCCGCGCTGATCGGCCCTTGGGTCGGTATGCGGCCCAAACTCCGATCAGCGGATCGGACAGAACCTCCCGTAGAATCCGGTTGATAGCGGGGCGTGGCGCAGCCTGGTAGCGCATTCGGCTGGGGGCCGAAAGGTCGTCGGTTCAAATCCGACCGCCCCGACTGCCCGAAGCCGGTCCCGATGCCGGATCCGGTCAGCTTCGACCCAGCCGAAGGGACGGCGGCACTCCTGCCGCCGCTCGCACCGGTCCATCGGCTAAGAG